>NZ_JAWDJT010000004.1:0-281268 GCF_032464715.1 Hymenobacter endophyticus
AGCCGCCTCAAGCAGTTTCGCCGCGTGGCCACGCGCTATGACAAGTTGGATGCCCATTTTCTGGCCTTTGTTCATCTTGCCGCAACCGTACTCTGGCTGCGTGACTGTTAACACTTCCTAGTACCTGGTATGCACTGTAGCAGGCAAACGAGAAACCCAACCTTGTGGTTTTAGCCGGGGCCGGCCGGAGAAATGCCTTACAGTTGGGCAAAGATGGCGTCGGCGGTGGCCAGGTACTGGCTCAGGCCGCGGTAGGCAATGCCGGCGGCCCGGCACTTTTCGCGCAGCTGGGTTTTCTCCTGGTTCAGCAACTGCTCTACCTGCGGGTACACCCGGTGCACCTCGGTCTCCGAGAAGCCGTTCACGACCACGCCCACGCCGTACTTCTCGGCCACCAGGTCGTCTTCCGACACGCCGGCGCACACCAGGTACGGCAGGCCGCAGCACAGGTACTCGCCGACTTTAATGGGGGATCTGAATTTCTGGGAAGGCTGCGAGGGTACGGCCACCACGCCAAAGTCGGCGGCCGAAATGTAGTCCTGCACCTGCTCGTAGGGGCTGCGCGTGATGGTGTAGCTGGCCTCGGGCAACCCTTCGGCCTGCATCAGGCCCGCAATGTGGGCCGGCGCATCCGGCGACACGATGAGGAAGAACAGCTCGGGGTTATGCTGCAAAAACACCCGGAAGAGCACCGCAATTTCCCGGTCGTAGTAAATACCGCCGAACTTGCCCAGGTAGAGCACCACCTGCTTGTCGGCCGGGATACCATACTGGGCCCGAATCCGCTGGCGGCCTTCGGGCCGGAAGAAGATCTTGGTTTCGTCGACGCAGCTGGGCAGCTTGTATACTTTGGCCGCGGTGCCCCACTCCTGCATGCGCTGGACCATGTGCACCGTGCCGGTGGAAAGAATGTCGGCGTTCATGCCCGATACCCGCTCCATGTAGTGCAGCCCCTTGTAGGCTAAGCTGGTTTCGGGCCACACGTGGCAGTCGCGCATAAACTCGCTGTGGGGCTCGTACTGGTAGCCGTAGTAGCGCAGCCCCAGCACCTTGGCCATCAGGAAGGCAAACGAGCCGGCCACCGTGCCCAGGGCCCCGATGCTGCGGGCCCCTACCCCGAGTCGGAGCTTAAGCACCAGGAAAAAGCCGCAGAGCAGATCATACGCTTTCTTCAGCAGCTTGAAGCGACCCGAATGCCATTCAAGCGGATGCCACTCAATATTGTACGTCGCCAGACCAGCGTGCACCTGCGTGGCCTGCTCTTTCGTCAGGGCGTAGTCGTCTTGCTCGTAGGTAATAAGATGCAGGCGTAGGTCGGGCTGCTGCCGGCCCACGTGCTGCAGAAACAATAGCAGGTTACCTTTAAACAACGGGTCGTTAAAGCTATTGTAAACGTAGATAATTACGTGGCGTAGTTTCATTACTTGCTTGATTCGGTGAGCAGGTTTTCCCATTGCTGCATAATCTTGGCCGGGGCAAAATCCTGCACCCGGGAATACGCTTGCGCGGCATAGTACGTGCGCTGGGCCGGCTCGGCCAGCAGGCGGCTCAGCGTATCGGCCCACACCGGGGCGCTGTGGCCCAGGGCCGCGCCGGCCCCCAGCAACGGCAGCAGAATCCCGAACTCGGCCCATTCCGGCGCCTGCGCATACTGGGTGGCCGGGGTTTGAGGGGCCAGAATTTCGCGTGGGCCGGTGGGGCAATCCGTGGATACCACGGGCACGCCGCAGGCCATGGCCTCGCACAGGGCCATCGGGAAGCCCTCCGTGGAGGAGGACAGCAGCGACACCGCCGCGCGGGCAATGTACTGGAAGGGGTTGCTCTGAAAGCCGAAGAAATACACGTCGTAGGCCGCCGTCAGCGGCTCCCCGCTCCACACCTGCCAGCAGCGTAGGCCCAGCTCCTGGCCGCGCTGGAGC
This sequence comes from Hymenobacter endophyticus, assembly GCF_032464715.1. Taxonomy (NCBI): domain Bacteria; kingdom Pseudomonadati; phylum Bacteroidota; class Cytophagia; order Cytophagales; family Hymenobacteraceae; genus Hymenobacter; species Hymenobacter endophyticus. Next base: position 1,920 of record NZ_JAWDJT010000004.1, read on the forward strand.
AGGTCGGCGCGCAGGGGGCCGTCGCCGAGCAGGGCCAGCTTGGGGGCCGCGTGGCCGGCGGCGCGCAGCGTGTGCAGCACCTGGAGCAGGGCGGTCTGGTTTTTTTCGCGGGCCAGGCGGCCGGCCGTAATCAGCACCGGATGCTCGCTGAACAAGGCCTGCGCGGCCGCGTTCAGCGGCTCCTGGCTACGCCGCCGGATGCCTTCCACGTCGAAGAAGTTGTTGACCGTCACGACCTTCTGCGGGGGCAGGCCAAACATGTCAATCAGCTCCTGGCGCAGGTCGCGGCTCACGGGCACCACGTAGTCGGCCGAGCGGTAGAGCCAGGGCATCAGCACGCGGCGGCGCAGCCAGCCCAGGGCCCCGCGAATGTTGGGGTCGTGGCGCTTGGAATTGTGAATACACAGCAGCACCTGCTCGGGGCCTTTGCTGAGCAGGTTGAGGTAGTCGGCACCCTCCAGGTGGCTGATGCAGACGTCGATGCGGTGTTCGCGCTTCAGCTCCTTCACCCGCCGGATGCGCTGCACGAAGCTGCGCAGCTTGCCCACCAGGCCGGCACCGGCGGGCACATCCAGGGCCACCAGGGTGTTCCGGGTCGGGAAAGCCACCTCGGTCTGGCTGCTGAACACGCACTCTACTACGTGGTGGTGGCGGGCCAGTTCCCGGCCGTGGTCATGAAAAACCCGCTCGGCTCCCCCGTATGTGAGCTGCGGGATAAGCAGCAGAATATTTTTACGCGCGGGCGCAGCAGAACGAATCATATACGGGAATGGAGCGCCTTAAAAATGCCGCAGCACGTAGCTTTTCAGCAGAAACTTGCCCTGTAGCCTGGCCGTGGGCTGGTAGTGCCGGGCCAGCGGCTGCCGCCGAAACTCGCGCAGGGAGTTGGTGCGCTTGTCGGGGTTGAGGTAGCAGGTCAGGAACCACCGCTCGGCCACGCACCGCAGCATGGCGGCGGGGTCGGCGTAGCGCCGCTCCTGGTTGAAGGCATTGATTTTCCAGAGCCAGGCGTGTACCTCGGCCAGCGTAATGTCGCCGAGCGTGAAGGGGACGTAGGAAATGGTGTTGTGGACCAGCAGTTCGCGCTCCGTAAACGGAATGCCGAACACGCGCAGCTGCCGCTCCCGGATCTGGTTCGACTTGGCGTTGCGCCGGGCATGCACGTCGGCCTTCAGGATTTGGGGCAGCGTGCGGTAGTGCAGCAGAATCTCGGGCTGGTTCACGATGTCCACCACCTGCGCTACGCGGGCAATGAATTCGTAGTCTTCGCCGAAGGTGTCCTGAATCGTGTCGTCGTAGCGCAGGCCGTGCTCCTGTAGCAGGGAGCGGCGGAAAAAGGCCGTGGGATTGGCCACCGGCATGTTGAAGAGCATATAGCTGCGCACGGCATCGGCCGAAACCGGGTACTCGTACACGATGTCCGACTCGCCGAAGCACTTCATGAAGCTGCTGGTGAGGCCCACCGAAGGGTTCTGCTCCAGAAAACCGATCTGGGTTTGCAGGCGGTGCGGCAGGGCCACGTCGTCGGCGTCCATCTTGGCAATGTACTTGCCGCGGGCAAACTCGGCGCCGTAGTTGTCGGAAAAGGAGCGGCCCCGGTTCTGGGCATTGGCCAGCACTTTCACCCGCGGGTCGGCCTCGTAGCTGCGGGCCACGGCCAGGCTTTCGTCGCGGGAGCAGTCGTCCACGATGATCAGCTCGAAGTCCTGAAACGTTTGCTGCAGGATACTGTCAATAGCAGGCCGCAAGTACTCCCCGGCGTTAAAGACGGGGATAATCACGGATACGAGGGGCGACGCGGAAGTAGGCATAATAGCGCAAAGGTACGACCTACCGGCCAAACCACCCATGCCGGAAGCCAGGCCAGCCGGCGGCCTGGCTTCCCGCGCCGGGTGGCTTCGCCGCTACCGGCCCCTACCCTACTGGCGTTCTACGCCGCTGCCGAGCAGCTTCGCCATCAGCCAGTTTGCGGGCGTAAAGGCCGGGTTGCCGGTATTGAGCCAGTTTACGAGGTCGTACTCGGCCAGGGAGTTGTAGAACATATGAGCGCCGTTGGTGGTGTAGTGGCGCACCAGCACGGCCTGGTCGGTGCCGGGCACGGACTCTTTCAGCAGCAGCAGCCGCTTGTAGGGCATCTGGGCAAACTCGCGCACCAGCTCGGGCGTAGCGCCGTCCTTGCTGCCGTCGAACTTGACGAGCAGGTTGTTCCAGTTGATGCGGGCCACCCGGCGCTGCCATTTCTCGCGGGCTTCTTGCTCGGAATGGTAGTGCAGAAAATCAACCTCCACTTTGCCGCCCAGCGTGGCCAGCGGGTAGGGGTTTTTCTCCCGAATCCTGTTTATCTCATCGTAGCGCGAGGTTTGCTGAAACACGAGCTCCTGGCTCAGGTAGTGCTGGGGGTTGCGCAGCAGCTCCAGGTAGCAGGGGCCCATCAGAAACAGACCGATAAAGGGCGTATTGAAGGGCATACCCACGTATTTGTAGACCTCGGCCCCCAGCAGTCGTTCGAGAAAACGGTAAAGTCGCGGTTGCGGATCAGGCGCAGCTGGCGGCGTTTGGCCTCGAAGCGCCGTTTGCCGGCCACCCGGTTGGTTATGTTAGCAAGCATCGACGTTGTCCTATCCTTCTGTTGTAGAGCTACAAAACGTGTTGGGCACGGCCCAATCTAACGGATTATTTTTTCAGCCACCGGGTTATCATGGCCGGGTAGTCGATGGCCAGCTCGCCCAGCCGGATTTCAATCATCTTGCGCACCTTGTGCCGGTTCCACTCGAAGTCGTCGTAGCGGCGGCGGTATTTTTTGGGCACCTGCGCCAGGTATTTGAAGTACAGGTCGCGCAAGCGGTTTTCGCCCAGCATCGACCACGGCTTGTGCTGGGTGGTGTAGTGCAGAATGACGGTATCCTGGAGAAATTCCTGTAGCTGTTTGCGGGGCTGGTCTTTGGGAATTTCCATGTACATGCGGTTAAACCGGCTGTCCAGCTTCAGCCAGTTGCTGGTCAGCACCGCGTTCAGCGCATCCTGATCGGGGTATACCAGCTTCTCGGCGTTGTTGCGAATAAAGTCGATTACCTTGTTGGTCACGTCGCGCCGCACCCATTCGGCGCGGTCGATGAGCAGCACGCCGGAGTTGAAATAACTATCGGGCTCGTGAATATTCAGCTCGGGGCGCATGTCCACGAAGTCGCGCACGGCGGCCACGGGCAGGCCCTTCATATCGGTGGCAAACAGGGTGCGCAGCTTGCCCAGCACGATGATATCGGTATCGAGGTAGATGAACTTTTGCACCTCGGCCGGCAACACCAGCGGAAACATCAGCCGGTAATAAATGGAGGCCGTCCACCAGAGCGTGGGCGGCAGCACAAAGTCGCGGGCAAAACTTTCCTCAATGTCGTAGTAATGCACGTTGCTGCCGCGAGCCACGGCGTACTGCTGCAATTCCTGGCGCTGCTCGGCCGTGAGGCCGGTCACAATGGCATGAATGACAATGGCTTCCTGCTTGTTATTCTCAACAATGGACGTAAGTAGGGTATACACCGGCGTCAGATAGTTCTCATCAAACGCTATGGCAATATGTATACTAGACCCCGACTTACTCATGTGCTTCAATTATGTGTAGAGTAGTACTCTCCCGACCTAGCGGCTGGCAAATTGCTTGCTCAGCTCACTAATCTGCCGGAATACTCTCACGGCCTCTTCCCGCTGCTTCACCGAAGTCTGGAAGTTGTAAAACAGGCGCAACGTCTCAAAATTGTCAATCAGCCCTTCCTTTTCGCGCCGAAATATAGCGTTTAGCAAATTAACGGGTTGCTTGGCCATTTGGGCGCCCAGCCACAGCAGGCGCTTGTTGTAGAGGAAGCGGAAGTCTTTTTCCGTCAGGTTGGGGTGCCGGAAAATGAAGTAGTACACGATGCTCGTGAGCTGGGACGAAGCCGTGCCCTGGCCAATGCGCAGCAGGTAGTTCCACGTGAGGCGTTCCTTGAACATAAAGTGCTTGAAGCGCAGCCGGTCGTCGTACCAGAGCTTGTAGCCGGCTAGCTGCATGGCGTCGCCCAGCTCCACGTCTTCGCCGCTCACAATGATTTTGCCGCGCTTGGTGGACGTCGTGAAGCGGAAGCCGTGGGCCAGCAGCTTCAGCCACGCCGATTTGCGCACCACCGAGCCGGCCCCATACAGGTAGCCTTCGTGGTCGGGCAGCGGGCCGCTCTTGCCGCCGTTCTGGGGGCCCACGGCATACACGGCCTGGAAAGTTTCGAACCAGGCCGGCGCAGGCACCTCAAACATGCCGTCGGCGTGGGCACCCAGCACCCCGATCTGGGGGTGGGCGCTCATAATTTCGTACACCAGGGAGAAATAGTTCGGGGCCAGCCAGTTGTCGTCGTCGATGATGACAATGTACTCGTAGGCAGCCTCGTTGAAACCCCGGATCAGGGCATTTTCCTTGCCGGCCACGGGCTCTTCCAGCACCCGAAACGGCACCTGGATGTTGAGCTGCTCGCGCAGGGAGAGGGCTACTTCCACCGTGTTGTCGGAGGAGGCATTGCTGATGATGAGCACCTCCCAAGGGATATTCGGGCCCGTTTGCTGGGCCGCAATGTGCCGCAGGGCTTCCGTCAGACGATTAGCGCCGTTGTGGGTACAAATCAGGGCAGTTATTCCGTTCACTTTTCAACAGTTAGAGTACAGAGCGTGGGGGCCGGGGGCACCACATATTTTAGTTGTCCAGGGCCCGCAAGCGGTTGATGAAGGCCTGCACCTGGGCGTAGCTTTGGTCGCCGCGCAGCTCCTTTTTCACCAGCTCCCGAAACTGCTGCCAGTAGAAGCTGACCCGGATTGCGGCCGGCTCGCCTTCGCGAAAAAATTCCTTTTGCTTGATGGCCTGCGCCAGAAACTGCCCGGTATACTGCAACGAGTACTTGGCGTTGCGCAGCCACACCAGCGGCTTGGCGGCCGTGCCGTGGGTATGCATGGCCTGAATGTAGTCCAGGTAGGGCCGCAGCGCCGCCTCCGACTCGGCGTTGCCGGCGAAGATGCGCTCCACGTAGTTCCAGGTCAGGCGCTTGGCCGGAATGAAGTGCTGGAAGCGCAGGCGCTCATCGTACCAGATCTTGTAGCCGGCCAGCACGAAGGCGTAGCACATTTCATTGTCTTCGCCGGAGGTCAGCTTGTCGCCGTGGCGGCCGGTGAGCATGGACTTAAAGCCTGCCTTGTAGATTTTCTCCCAGGCGGCCTTGCGCACCACGCAGCCCGCGCCATACACGTAGCTGGGCTGCCGGGTGATGTCGCCCTGGTGGGTGGCCTGCTTGTCGGCGGCGTAGATAACGGCAAACTCGGGGAACCACCGGGGCGGGGTTATTTCGCACTCGGGCCGGCCAATGCCACCCAGGGCGCCAATCTTCGGGTCGTGCTCCATGATGTCCCAGGCCAAGTACAGGTAATTGTCTTCCAGCCAGTTGTCGTCGTCCACGATGCACACGTACTCGTAGCGGGCCGTGGCAAAGCCTTGCTCCAGGGCGTTGCTCTTGCCGCTTTTGCCCTCGTAGAGCAGCCGGTAGGGAAAGGGAAAGTTCAGGGCCGCAAAGGCATCGGCCGCCACCTGGGAAGTGGCGTCGGTGGAGGCATTATCGACCAGCAGTACCTCTACCGCGAACTTGGCGGGGTCTGTTTTCTGCCGGGCCAAGACTTGCAGGGTTTCTTTGATGCGCGCCGCACTGTTGTAGGTACAAATCAGTACCGTTATACCGCGTTCGGGCTGAGCAATTTCCATGTACGAGAAGTTCTGATGTCAGGGGCTGCCACCTATGCGGTAAGCTTTTTATACCACTGATAAACGATTTGCTTGAGGTGGCCGATGGTGCGGGCTCTGCCTACTACTGAAATGGCCTTGTAGTAGTTGTAGTAGCTGGACCACCGCTGCCCTTCTTCCCGGAGCCGCTTGCTCTGGTCGAAGTGCAGGCCCTCCAGAAACTCGTTGAACCGCCCGTGGTGCTGGGCATCCACCATTTGCTTGTAGTGGGCCGTTTCGAAAATCTGTTTCTGGTTGCGGGCAATGATGCGGCTGTTCTGGGTGGCCGACATAATGCCGCCCGGGTGCAGCCGGTAGCGCGACATTACCTCGGGCAGGTAGTACACTTTGCCGGTGCGCGTGAGCAGTAGGTGCAGCGAATAGTCGCCGCTGAAGGCTTCCTTCACCCAAGCCGGAATCGGGAACAGTGCCGAGCGCCGAAACAGCATGGAGGCCGTGGGAATAAACCAGCCGTGGCGGGCAATGTCGCCCTGGGTAAACTCATGCTCAGTGGTGGGCAAAATGTGGGGAAACTTCTGGCTGAACAGCCGGGGCGGAATGGAATTGTCGTCCATAAACTCCTCGGCATCGTGAATGCAGGTGTTGCAATCCGGGTGGCTTTCCAAAATATCTACCTGGCGCTGCAGCTTGTGGGGGCTGGTCCAGTAGTCGTCACCTTCTAGCAGGGCAATGTAGGTACCGGTGCAGGCCTCCAGCGTCCCGAGAAAGTTGCCCATCACGCCCAGGTTCGTCTCAGGCAGCAGCAGCCGTATCCGGTCGGGGTAGCGGCGCTGAAAGTCTAGGGCAATCTGCCGGGTAGCGTCCGTGGAGCAGTCTTCGCCAATCACCAGCTCGACAGCAAAGCTGGTTTCCTGCATCAGCACCGATTCGATGGCCTGGGCCAGAAACCGCTCGTGGTTGTAGGTAATGCAGCAGACGCTTACTGTGGGCATAGGCAAAAAATTAAAGAACTAAACAAAAGTGAGCGGAGGCGGCCCGGGCTGCCCAGCAGCGGCAGCCCGGCGCACAATCCGGCCGGGTACGCCCACCACGGTGGCCCCGGCCGGCACATCCTGAATAACCACGGCGCCGGCCCCAATCCGGGCGCCTTCACCAATGGTGAGCCGCGGCAAGATAGTGGCATTGGCACCCACCAGAACGTAGTCGGCCAGGCGGCAGCCGCCCAGCACCCGCGCCCCCGGCGACACCTCGCAGTAGCGCCCCACCACCACGTTGTGGTGAATGGCCGCGCCGGCGTTTACCAGGGTGCCTTCGCCCAGCCGGGTGGCGTTCGAGACGAGGGTGTTGTGCATCACGTTCAGCCCGGCCTCCAGCTCTACCTCGAATCGCCCCACCTGGGCCGTGGCGGCTACCACGGAGGTAAGCTGCCCGCCCAGCCCGCGGAATTTGTCGGCCAGCTTCTGGCGCAGGTAGCTGCCACCCAGCCCCAGCACAAACGCCGGGTCGCGCCGGAACAGCTCGGTGGCCTGGTCTACGTGGCGCAGAATAGGAAACCGGCCAAACAGGTGCGACTCTAGGTTGGGCGTCACGTCGTCGAAGAAGCACAGCCCGGCTGTGGTGGCGGCCGGCGGCAGGCATTCCAGAACTTCTATGGCGTGGCCACGGGCACCGACAACCAGCATGAGCTTACGGAGGAAATAGGGAGGAAGTGGTTCGAAAGGCGGCTTAGCCGAGGCTCAGCTGCTGGGCCGAAGCGACGGCGGGCTGCGCCTCCATTACCGACTTGATTACGCGGCAGATGGTATCTACCTCCTCATCCAGCAGCTCGTAGTACAGCGGCAGGCACAGGGCCCGCGTCGAAATATCTTCCGATACCGGGGCCGACTGCTGGCCCGTGTACTCGAGCGTGTTCAGGGAAGGGTAGAAATAGCGCCGGGGAATGATGTCGGCCGCGTTTAAGGCGTCGCGCACGGCCAGCAGGGCCTGCTCCGAGGGCATTACCGTGGGATAGTACGAGTAGTTGTAGCGGGTGGTGTGCTCCTGCAACTGCGGCCGCCGCACGCCGGTACCGGCCAGCAGCGCATCGTACCGCTCGCTCAATTCCCGCCGCCGCCGAATCAGCTCGTCTACGCGGGGCAGCACGCACAGGCCCATAGCGGCATGAAACTCCGAGCTTTTGCCATTTACGCCCACGCCCCAGAACGCCTCTGGGCCGTTGTGGCCGAAGTTGCGCATGTAGCTGATCTTGTGGGCTAGCTCGTCGTTGTCGGTCACGATGGCGCCGCCTTCCACGGTATGAAACAGCTTGGTGGCGTGGAAGCTCAGGGTCGAGATGTCGCCGTAGTTCAGCACCGAGTTGTCCTTGTAGGTAACGCCGAAGGCGTGGGCCGCGTCGTATATCACGCGCAGGCCGTGGCGCTGGGCCACTTCCGCAATGGCTTCTACGTTGCAGGGGTTGCCATACACGTGGGTTGCCATAATAGCCACCGTCTGGGGCGTAATGGCCGCTTCCAGCAGGTTGGGGTCAATGCAGAGCGTCTGGGGGTCAATATCGACGAACACCGGTACGCTGCCTTCCCACACGATGCTGGAGGTGGTGGCCACGTAGGAGAAAGGCGTGGTCAGAATCTCGCCTTTCAGGTCTAGGGCTTTCAAGGCTATCTGCAGGGCAATGGTCCCGTTGTTGACGAAGAACAGGTGCTTAACGCCCAGATACTCTTTCAGGCTTTTCTCCAGCTCCACCACCAGCGGGCCGGCGTTGGTGAGGTGGGCTCTTTCCCAGATGCCCGCTAGGTAGCCCACATACTCCTCCATGGGAGGCAGATACGATTTGGTTACATTGATACCCATATCAACTGAAAAACAAGTGTTGTGGTGAAAGCGCCCAGGCGCGTTAGAGCTGCACAATCTGGCGTACCAGGTTTTCGTACTGGTGCACAGCCACGACTTCCCCCTCGCTCAACTCATAGATCTGGTCACAGTCGCGCAGAGTGGTGATGCGGTGGGCAATGATAAGAATGGTCATGTCAGTGTGCGAGAGTTTGTTGATAGCCTCGTTCACCTCCCGCTCAGTTTCGTTGTCGAGGGCGCTGGTGGCCTCGTCGAGCACCAGCACCTCAGTGCGCTTGTAGAGGGCCCGGGCAATGCCGATACGCTGGCGCTGCCCACCGGAAAGCTTGGAGCCCCGCTCGCCAATCATAGTATGCACGCCCTCGGGCAAACCGGCAATGAAGCTCGTCAGCGAGGCCTGCTCAATGGCGTAGCTCAGGCGCTCCTGGTCCACAGTGGCGTCGCCGAGGGTGATGTTGTCCTGAATCGATGTTTCCATCAGGAAGGTGTCCTGCTTCACGTAGCCGATTACCTTGTACCAGGCCACCAGATTCTGGGGCGTGAGCGGCTTGCCGTCTACCAGAATATTGCCGCTCTGCTCCACGTAGAAACGCAGCAGTACGTTCATCAGCGTGGTTTTGCCCGAGCCCGAACTGCCGATAAACCCGATTTTCTCCCCCTTTTTAATGGTCAGGCTGATGTCTTTCAGGGTTTGCTTGGCCGCGCCGGGGAAAGAGTACGTGATGTGGTCGAAGGACAGGGACTTCTCGAAGGTGAAAGGCACTTGGATTGGGTCGACAGGTGAGTAGAAATCCGCGTTCCGGTCGCCGCTGATGATTTCGATGGTGTACTGCGCCTGCTTGATCTGGAACAGGGACTGCAGCAGCCGGTTCACCGACGGCATCAGGCGGTAGGCGGCGGCGGCAAACAGGCCCACCAGCGCAATAAGATCAGTAGAGGCGTTGGAGAAGAACAGCGCGTACAGGAAGATGGTCAGCACGCCCAAAATGGCTACCATCTCAATCATCTTGATGGGCAGCAGGCTGTAGAGGTAGCCTTCAGCATCGAGCTTTTGCAGCTCACCCTGGTTGGCCAGCAGCTTGCGCTTAAATTCCTGCTGCTTATTGGCTAGCTTCAGCTCCACGTAGCCCACAAATAAGTCGTTGAGGACGCTGAACGCCACGGGCCGCAGCTCGTTGATACGGTGCCCGATATTCTGGGTGCGGGTGCGCAAGGCGCGGTACATCAGCCAGGTAGTAGGCACCAGCACGACGGCCAGAATAGCCAGCAGCAGTGGCTTGTACACAATGATGCTGATGACGATAACGACGATGACGGCTACTTCCGAGAAGAAGATAAACAGTGGCCGCAGCACACCGCTCACATATACGCCAGGCACTTGCAGGGCCGCGTTCATCAGGGCTGAAGAACCCGTGTCGTTGAACTTCCAGAACGACAAGTCCAGATACTTGCTTAGCTGGCTGTCAATGATTTTCAGGCCGATGTCGGCAGTGAAGCGGGTTTGGAGGTAGTTGACCCAGGTCGTGAAGACGTTCTTGAACAGGAAGAACAGCAAAATCCCGACCATCAGAAACAGCAGGAACGACCGTTCCGACTGAAAATTCAGGCTGTTGTAAAGCAGGGAGAAATACTTGCTTTTTTGTACTCCGCCGGGTTCGGCCGCCACCATCATGACGGGCACCAGGGCCGCCAAGCCGAATACATCCAGAAAGGACGACACCAGAACCAGCCCGAACATCCAAATTGCCTTGTACTTCTGGGATGAAGTCAGATAATAGCGTATGCTATTAAGTGAATAGCTGATGATTCCGGTGTCCATAGATTACATTTCGACCCGGGAAACTGACAAGAAGGATGCAATGAGCATCCTATAGAATCAACAGTTCCCAAATCTCAGGTTGGGGGCAAAGTTACGGGTTTTGTGCCAGATACCACCCCTACACGCTCTCCTGGCAAGAGAATAACCCCGTTTAAATCAGCTACATACCACAATTGTCAATCTACTACGAAATTGATAGTCAAGCATTTGAATCTGATTCTACTCCTCCCTCCGTTGCCAGAACCCCACTAGCCGCAGTGCAAACAGCCCAACAGCAGAAGCTCTGGCAATTATGGGCCCGGGACGCGTGCCAAAGCAATACTTTCGCTCCCTGCCCGGCTGAAGCAGGTGGCTGCTGTGTGGGTGGTTCAGGCTTATATTAAGCCGGGTACAGTATAACGAAACAAGGAAGTCTACTACTTTCCGTCCTCCCTCCTGCCCCACTACGCCATATACACGCTGGCCCAGCCTGCTATTCCCAGACTGGGTCAGCGTGTGAAAGAGTTCTGAGTTAGAATTACCAGCCAGGCGCTACTGAGCCGCGGAGTCCGCAACCGGCGCGTATACCGTGAGCGTATCCTGGTAGTTGCGCCAGTTGTACTGGTTGGGATTGTAGGGGCTCAGCAGCTTTTTTACCTCGCGGTAGCCTTCCGGGAAACGCATGCCGTGGCTGGCCATGCAGGTGAGCAGCTCAGGGCCGGGCTTCTCATTCACGAGCAGGAAGGCCTTGGTTACGTCCATTCGGGTTTTGGCCAAGGCGTCGCAGTTGCGCAAATCCAACTGCCCGAAAATCCAGGGGTTGCCCGGCGAAATACCATCGAGCATATACACTAGGCCCGGCATATCGTACATGGCCACTACAGGCATGCCGGGCTCGAAGCCGGCCTGCTTCATGGTTTGCTTCAGGTCGCCCATGAAGGCGGCCGTTTTGGCGTCGAGCTGCAATGTGGCTGGGGTGTGGCTGCTACCCAGCGTTACGGGCACATTTTGCTGGAGCATGTTGGCAGCCTGCAGGTAGGGCGCGTACAACAGGCCATAGGTGTACTGCTCGGCAATAACCAGGGCGGGCACCAGAAAAACGACCACGCGCACCACGGTGCTGTGCGCAATGGCGGGCATGCTCACGTACAGAATGCAAAGCAACGCCAGCCAGTAGTTTATATCCAGCATGATGTTGATAAACAAATTGTTATAAGTGCCTACTGCCCCCACGAAAGGTAGCATCAGCAGCCAGCCGGCAATGATTAGCTTGCGCCATTTCACCTTCTTGTGCGGCTGCTCCAGATACGCGGCACTGAACATGGCCAGCACCACCAGCATAAGGGCCAGAAACCACACGATGGAGCGGTTGTGGTTGAGGTGGGTATTGCGGTACAAGTCGGTACGCAGGGCTTCGTAGACCATGAAGGCCAGGATGAGCAGGCCAATACCCAGCTGCACTACCGGGGACAGCCGCAGCTTGTTGCGCAGGTAGGCCCGGGTCAGGAAAAAGCTCAGCAGCACAAACAGGAAGAACGGATACACCAAGGTGCGCAGCACCGGATACGAATCTTTCAGGTAGCGCACCAGCAGGCCGCCGTTGTAGCTGGTTTTGAGCAGCAGCTGGGTTTCGTGCACGAAATTGGCCTGCCACACCAGCGGCGACTGAATGCCGAGAAAAAAAACGGCAATGCCCGCCAGGTAGCCCAGCACCACCAGGCCAACGGGCTTGTACCACTCCCGCACGTTGGCCAGCCCCGCCGACAAACCGATTACCGCCAGCCCGGTGCCCAGGGCAATAACGCTGGAACTGCCTTTCACAAACAAATCAAGCCCGACGAAGGCGCCGCCCAGAAAGAGCAGCACGTGCCGCCCCTTGAATCTGGCCGCACTAGGATAGGCGCTGTAGAGTAATACGCTGCTGGCGAATACCGCAATGCAGAACGAATTGATATTGTTATAGAAGATCGTGCGGGGAAAAATGGAATACTGCAGGAAGTTGCCGCTCACGAACAAGCAGGCGACGGCCCAGTAGGGCAACGAGTTGGTGTGGTACTTCTCCCGAATCCACTTCCAGACGCCACCGGCCAGCAGCAGCCCCGCCGTGATGGTCGTAAACAAACTGGCCAGCCGGTAGCCAATGATAGACGTGTGGTTGGGGCTTAGTACCTTATTGATAAGCAGGTTGAAGCTGGTAAAGCTCGAACTGTACTCTTCCGGGTACGTGTAACCCAGCAAGTAGAATCCTTCATCCGTCAAATCGTAGCCTTTGTTGATGGCCCATAAGAAAAGCCCGATCAAAAAGGCGGCGATTAAGCCTAGTACAACTGAATAAATGGTTAGGCGCGGCGCGGAATCATGATGCATACGGGGAAGCCCTTGGAAGATGGCACGAGAGAAAAGAGCTGCAATTACAGCACTCGGTTGAGCAAATCCTGATACCGGTGGGTAGAAATTATCCGGCCCTCGCTCAACTCATAAATCTGGTCACAGTCGCGCAGCGTGGTGATGCGGTGGGCAATGATAAGAATGGTCATGTCGGTGTGCGAGAGGCGGGCAATGGCCTCGTTTACTTCCCGCTCGGTTTCGTTGTCCAGGGCGCTGGTGGCCTCGTCCAGAATCAGGATTTCGGTGCGCTTGTACAGGGCCCGGGCAATGCCGATGCGTTGGCGCTGCCCACCCGAGAGTTTGGAGCCCCGCTCCCCAATCATAGTATGCACTCCCTCGGGCAGGCTATTGACGAAGGAGCGTAGCGAGGCCTGCTCGATGGCGTAGCTCAGGCGCTCCTCGTCAATGGTCGTGTCGCCGAGGGTGATGTTGTCGCGGATGGAGGCCTCCATCAGGAAGGTGTCCTGCTTGACGTAACCGATAATCCGGTGCCAAGCTTCTACGTGCTCGGGACCCAGCACCTGCCCGTCTACCAGGATGTGGCCCTGCTGCTCGGTGTAGAAGCGCAGCAACAGGTTCATCAGCGTGGTTTTGCCCGAGCCCGAGCTGCCGATAAAGCCCACTTTCTGCCCCTTCTCGATGGCCAGCGACACGCCTTGCAGGGCCGGGCTGGTGGCCCCGGGGAAGCTGAAAATCAAATTGTCCAGCACAATATTGTTCTGGAAGCTCAGCCCCACCTGCTGTTCCGACTGTGCCGCCCGGTACTTTGGGTCACGGTACGATTCGAGGTCTTCAATCGTGTACTGACACTGTTTGAGCTGCACCATAGCCATCAGCATCCGGTTTACGGAGGGCATGAGGCGGTAGGCGGCGGCGGCGAAAAGCCCCACCAAGGTAATCAGGTTGGTGGAAGAGCCGGGAATGTAGATGGCGTAGAGAAAGATGGTGAGTACGCCCAGAATGGCCACCATCTCAATCACCTTCAGCGGCAGCAGGGTATAGAGGTACACCTCGGCGTCCAGCTTCTGAATTTCTTCCTGGTTGCCGAGCAGGCGGTCTTTAAACCGCTGCTGCTTGTTGGCCAGCTTCAGCTCAGCAAAACCGGTAAACAAGTCGCCGATGATGCTGAACGACACGGGCCGCAGCTCGTTGATGCGGTTGCCGATGGTTTGGGCCCGGGCCCGCAGGGCGCCGTACGTGAGCAAGGTAGTGGGCACCAGCACCACGGCCAGAATGCCCAGAAGCAACGGCTTGTAAATCAGAATACTAACTACAATCACCAGCACCACCGCCACCTCCGAGAAGAAGATAAAGAGCGGCCGCAGCACCATGTTGACGTAGGTACTGGGCACTTGCAGCGTGCTGTTGATAAGCTGGGAAGAGCCCAAATCGTTGAAATACCAGAAGGGAAAGTTCAGGTATTTGCTGAGCTGGTTCTGGATGATGCTCAGGCCCACGTCGGCCGTGAAACGAGTCTGGAGGTAGTTGACCCAGGTCGAGAACAGGTTTTTGAAGAGAAAAAACAAAAACACGCCGATGATCAGGGCCAGCAGGAAGGTTTGTTCCGACTCAAAATGCAGCCCGTTGTAGATGGGTGAGAAGTATTTGCTTTTCTGCACGCCGCCGGGCTCGGCAGCTACCATCATGACCGGTACCAGAGACGCCAAGCCGACAACATCGAGAAAGGAGGCCAGCAGCAGCAACACAAACATCCATATGGCTTTGCGTTTTTGGGGCGTGGTCAGGTAATAGCGGATGCTATTAAGGGAGTATCGGATAATTCCGGTGTTCATGGCGGCGGGGGTCACGCGGGAAACTGAGGGCTGCACTAGCGGCTCGGGTCCAAGGCTACTCAGCTTCGGTCTCAGTTAAGCGGGGAGAGTACGTATTTTACCTCCGTCATGTTTTGCAACGCGTGCAGCCGAAGACTAATGAGGTGGCAGATAGAACCAATAGGTTTTACGCAGCTACTGCCGGGCGGCTGCATATAAATTTTTTACTACGTACAGCGGGCGGCTACGGGCCGCGTCCAGGCCGCGCCATACATACTCGCCGATAATGCCCAGCGCAATCATCTGGAAGGCCGATACAAAGAGCAGCACCAGCATCAGCGTGGTCCAGCCCTCTACCTCAATCCCCCCAAACACCTTCACGCCCAGAATGTAGAGCCCGTAGAGCAGTGCCACAATGCCCATACCCACCCCCAGCACCGATATGGCCCGGATGGGGAAAAAGGAAAAGGCCAGAATCGAGTCGATGAACAGTTTGATCTTCTTCTGAATCGTCCAGCGCGACTTGCCGATTTCCCGTTTCCGACGCACGTACGGAATGTTCACATAGGGGTAGCCCAGCCACACCATCAGGTAGAACAGGTTGCTATTGCGCTCCTTCATTTCCAAGATGTGCTCCCCTACCTGCCGGTCGAAAAACACGAAGTCGAAGCCGCCATCCGGGATATTGGGCAGGGCAATCTTCTTCATCAGGGCGTGAAAGGTTTTGGCAAACATCTGCTGCAGCCCAGTTTCCTCGCGGTCCTGCCGGTTGCCGATGATGAGCTTGAGGCCTTTCTTCCAGTAGTCGTACATCTGCACCATCAGCTCCGGCGGGTCCTGCATGTCGGCCGTGATGATAGCCATACAGTCGCCGGTGGCTTGCTCAATGCCGGCTACAATGGCGTTGTAGGAGCCCACGTTGCCGGCCAGCTCCACTATCCGCACTTTCTCGGGGTAGGCGTTCCGAAAAGCCAGCAACGCCTGCAGCGTGCCATCCCCCGAGCCATCATCGACGAGCACATACTCGAAGGTCACTTCGGAGGGGAACAGCGCCTCGTTGGCAATCAGCTCCCGGCTGGTGACCGGAATATTGGCTTCG
Organism: Hymenobacter endophyticus; assembly: GCF_032464715.1. Taxonomy (NCBI): domain Bacteria; kingdom Pseudomonadati; phylum Bacteroidota; class Cytophagia; order Cytophagales; family Hymenobacteraceae; genus Hymenobacter; species Hymenobacter endophyticus. The sequence goes on from NZ_JAWDJT010000004.1 coordinate 17,573, forward strand.
TTGTAATAGCAGGGTATGATGATCGATAACTTGGGCATTGCAAAGGAATCAGGGCAGAAATTAAGACTGGAAGAACGTACGGATGGCGCCAGCTACTACTTCCACCTCCGTGGCCGTCATGCCGGGCCACATGGGCAGGCTCAGGCAGGTAGTGGCCAGTTCTTCGGCAATGGGGAAGTCGCCGGCCTGGAAGTTCATGAAGCGGTAGGCGTCCTGCAGGTGGGGCGGAATAGGGTAGTGAATGAGCGTGCCGATGTCCTGGGCCGTGAGATACTGCTGTAGCGCGTCGCGGCGGCTGGTGCGCACCACGTAGAGGTGGTAGACGTGGGTAGCACCGGGGGCCACGGCGGGCAAGTGCAGGTCGGCAATGCCGGCGAGCTGCTCGTTGTAGAGCGCGGCTACTTCCTGGCGCTGGCCCGTCCACTCCATTAGCAGCGGGAGTTTGGCGCTGAGCACGGCGGCCTGCAGCTCGTCGAGGCGGGAATTGTGGCCGATTACCTCGTTGTAGTATTTCTGCTGGGAGCCATAGTTGCGCAGGGTCCGGACCTTTTTGGCCAGCTCGGCGTCGTTGGTGGTCACGGCGCCGGCGTCGCCGAGGGCGCCCAGGTTTTTGCCGGGGTAAAAGCTGGTGGCATTCACGTGGCCGAAGCTGCCGGTAATGCCGCCCTCGTAGGTAGCACCCTGCGACTGGGCATTGTCCTCGATTACGTAGAGGTTGTGCCGCTTGGCAATGTCCATAATGGCCCCCATCTCGCAGGCCTGACCATAGAGGTGCACCGGCATAATAGCCCGGGTACGGGGCGTAATGGCCGCTTCCAGCCGCGCGGGGTCCAGGTTGTAGGTAGCGGGGTTGGGCTCTACGGGCACGGGCGTGGCGCCCACGAAGGAAATAGCCAGCCAGGTAGCAATGTAGGTGTTGGATGGTACGATGACCTCGTCGCCTTCTTTCACGTCCAGGGCCTTGAGGGCCAGGTGCAGGGCATCGAGGCCGTTAGCCACGCCCACGCACTCGGTGGTAGTTGAAAAGCGGGCGTATTCGGCTTCAAACTGTTTTACAGCCTCTCCCAGCACGTACCATTGCGAATCAAATACCTGAGTCATGGCATCCAGCACCTGGGCGCGGACCGCCTGATTTTGCGGAGTGAAGGAGAGAAAAGGGACTTTCATACGGCGAAGATAAAGGATACCGGGCAAGCCGGTTTGGAAGAACGTTTTTTAGGTTAGCTATTCGCGGGCAGCGGCAGCTCCTGGCGCGTAGCTACCACCTGTACGGTTTTTTCGCGGCGCCGGGGCAGCAAGTTGCCCAGCAGCAGCGCGGCCGGCACGAGCATCACCACATCGGCTTGCAAGAGGTAGCGCATTTCCATGGAGCGAAAAATGGCGGCCATGTAGCCAAAGATAAGGGCTGCAAAGAGCAGAGCCGGCCAGAGCCCGGGCACGCGGCGGAAGCGCCACGCCCCTACCAGGCCCACGAGCAACACGATGGAGCGCCACGTGAAGAGCAGGGCCGCCACGCGCTGCCCGGTAGTCAGGGCCGCGCCGGCACCGGTTTTGAACTGGCTCTTGAACAGAATTTTCTGAAAGTTGTGCAACGGCACTTCCAGCCGGGCCCGCACCGGATGGCGGGCTATATAACTGGCCCGCAACCGGCTGAAACCTTTGCTCACCAGCGCGTTGCAGTTGGTATGCCGCAGCAATTCGGCTTGGGGATCGGCGGGGGGAGTAGCGGAAGCACTGAGCTTGGCCTGGGCCCGAACGTGAAAGCTGGAGGCACAGCTGCGGCTCAGCACGATAAGGGAATCGAGCAGCTGCTTTTCGGCGGCTGTGCTGATAACGTGCGCCGGGAAGGCAGGCTTGGGGGCAAACAGGATTTCATCTATGCCCATGGTTACATCGTTGGTCCAGGTCAGCACCCAGGCAAGTGCGGCCTGGGTATCCTCGCGCAGGTTGGCGTAGCCCGCTGCGGCTGGTTTGAGAGGAATCAAGCGGCCCAGCGTAACGTAGTTGCGGATGGGCCACCAAATATACAGAGAAAGGAAGCCCGCCAGAACCAGAGCCACCGGCAACCGCCGCTGGCCCCGCTCCTGGCTCAAAAATAAGTAGGCCACCGTTACAACCAAGCATACGCCCAGAAACTCGCGCACATACACGATGACCGCCAGCAGGCAGCCCAGCAGCAGCCACGTGCGGGGGCGCCGCCGGCCCAGCAGCAGCACCGCCCACCACAGCAGCACCAGAAACAGCCCCAGCGACTCGGTGCCTACAATGGTAGTCCAGACGATGCTGAAGGGGTAGGCTGCCAGCAGCAGGGCGCCCAGCGTGGGGGCCCACGACCTAGGCGGTGCCAGCCGGGCCGTAATGACATAGAGGAGCCAGATACCCAGCGTGTCGAGGAGTACCTGCGTGACGGCTACGGCAGCTACGGCCCGCTCTGCCCCAAAAAGCAGGTAATGGATACCGTAAAAAAATGGGTAGCCCGGCAAGCGGCCCACCGAGGCATCGGGCTCACGCGGGTCGAACGTGTAGCGGCCGTACTCGAGCAGGTTTTGGAAGCTGAGCACGTAGGAAAACGTGTCGCCGGTGGTGTGAATATCAATCTGCCGGCCCGCGTAATACACCTTGGCCCCCACCAGCAGAAAGAGCAGCCGCAGTACTGCCCCGAGCAGCAGTATGGGCCATACGCGGGGCCACGTGCGTCGTAGGCTGGCTCGGAACCCAAACTTTTCAAGGCCTACCCGATCGTGCGTGTTGGTACTGGATGGCATATTCTTAAAGTAAAAAGTTATGTCACTATCGGCAGCTCAGAAGCTGAACTGCAACTCCGCCGGATGGTTTCTGGCTGTTTCTCAACGAGGTAAACCTGGCAGCATATTGCCCTCAGCATCGGAATTCGCTAAGAAAAGAGGTATTCAGCTTGCTGAAGCTAGGGCAAACGTAGCAGTAACCTTCCGCAGAAAAAGGCCACGGCTGATCAGCTTAACATTTGGATATGCTGTTCCTCTGCCCTTTAAATACAGAAAATTATTTCAGGTATATTTATTTTATACACACCCCGGCCCGGCGAAATATAGGCGCAGCAGTACTTGCCGCCAATTCAATACGGAAATATCCGTATTGAATTGGCGGGTAAAATGAAAGTATAAGCGGGGAATTAGGCGGACCAGGCCAACACGTGGCTGGAGCCACCGAGCTTAAACCCAAGCTTTTCGCAGGTCCGGAATACGGCGCGGTTGGTGGCTTGGGTGGTCATTAGTACGTAGGAGGCGCCGTTTTGCCGGGCCCGGTGTACGGTTTCGGCCACTAGTCTCAGATGCCAGCCGCGGTTGGCGGGCCCTACGGCTGTAAGAACCACCCGCGAGAAGCCCGAATTCAGGCTGGCCGCGTGCTGATGCAGGTCGCTGATGGCCAGAAATGAATCGACGGGCAGGCCGGCCTCGTTGGGCACAAGCACGTCGTCGCAGTAGCCTTCCACGGAGGCGGAGGCATATTTGGCCAAGAATTGGTCGCCCAACTCGTCGCCAAACCATTGGTCGGCATGAAACCGGTCGTACTCGTTGCGGGCCTGGGCGGAAATCTGGCCAATGGCCGCGGCTTCTTCTTTGCTGGCCGACCGCACCGGGTAGCGGGGGTGGTCGAAGCGCTGTACCGCGTCGTGAAAAAAGGTAAGGCGAGTTTCAACCAAACGCCAGCCAGCGTCGCCCAGGGCCTGGGCCACGCGGGTATCTTCGACGGGCAGCTCGGCGAAACAGTAAGCAACTCCTTGCTGCTGTAGCTGCTGCCGGAAAGCGGTGCCGGCAGCAGCTAGAGTAGCAGCGGAGGTAGTAGAGGCAAATAAAATGGTGAAGAGCTTGTACACCGGGGCCCGGAAAAAGTCGGTATCCCAGGCCAGGAAGGTGTACAGAAACTGAACGGTAGTTTCGCCTTCGGCAAACTCGAACACGTGGTGCGCCGGGTCAGCGGCGTAGTGCTGGGCCACACCCGGGCCAAACAACCGCTGTTGGGTGTCCGCGTCGAGCTGGCGCAGAAAGTTATAGGGCGAGTAGAAAAACAGCTTCTCGGCCCGGGCGGCTACCAGTTCAGCGTTTACTTGGCTCCCCATACTTGCCGGAACGTTTCGTATTGCCGGATATAATCCTGCTCGTTGTAGCGCGTAGAGGCAAATACCAACTGCACGGCGGTGTGCGAGTACTGCATGGTATGCCAGGCATTCGGGGGCACGTACACGCCCACGTGCGGCGACTCCAGCACGAAGGTTTGCACTTCGCCGTCGGGCATTTCGGTGGTCACGATGATGCGCCCGGCCATAGCCACGAGCACCTGCTCGGTGGCGTGGTGCGCGTGCCGGCCCCGCACGATGCTCTCGGGCGTGAAGTACGTCCAGAAAGTACGCTCGACGGTGAATGGGATCAGGCCGTTGGCTTCCCCGACGGAAATATAGCCGATGTCGGAGGCGCCCAGCTTCGGAAACTCAATCAAATGCGGCTTTTGCATACGCGTGGGCAACGAGGTAAACGGATTAGAAGCTACGGGGAGTATTGTCTACCTGGCCCGAGGAGGTGGTTTGCACGTGCTCCTTAAAGTATTCCAGGGTGCGGCGCAGACCCTCGGCGCGGTCTACCTTCGGCTCCCAGCCCAGGATTTCCTTGGCCTTGGTGATGTCGGGCTTGCGCTTCATCGGGTCGTTTTGGGGCAGTTCCTGGTAGGTGGGCTTGAACTCCACGTTCATCAGCTTGGCAATTTCTTCGCCGAACTCCTTAATGGTGATTTCGTCGGGGTTGCCGATGTTCACGGGCAGGGCGTAGTCGCTCAGTAGCAGGCGATAGATGCCTTCCACCAGGTCGTCTACGTAGCAGAAGGAGCGCGTCTGCGAGCCGTCGCCGAACACGGTCAGGTTTTCGCCGCGCAGAGCCTGCGAGAGGAAAGCGGGCAACACGCGGCCGTCGTTGAGGCGCATGCGCGGGCCGTAGGTGTTGAAGATGCGCACGATGCGCGTTTCCAGGCCGTGGTGGGTGTGGTAGGCCATGGTAATGGCTTCCTGGAACCGCTTGGCCTCATCGTAGCAGCCACGGGGTCCTACGGGGTTCACGTTGCCGAAGTACTCCTCCACCTGGGGGTGAATCTCCGGGTCGCCGTATACTTCCGAGGTGCTGGCAATCAGCATGCGGGCGCCTTTCACGCGGGCCAGGCCCAGCAGGTTGTGCGTACCCAATGAGCCTACCTTCAGCGTCTGAATCGGAATCTTCAGGTAGTCGATGGGCGAGGCGGGCGAGGCGAAGTGCAGGATGTAGTCCAGCTTGCCGGGCACGAACACGAACTTCGACACGTCGGCGTGGTGAAACTCAAAGCTTTCGTTGCCGAACAGGTGCTCAATGTTTTTCAGGTCGCCGGTAATCAGGTTATCCATGGCAATGACATGGTAGCCTTCCTTCAGGAACCTGTCGCAGAGGTGGGAGCCGAGGAAGCCCGCACCGCCCGTAATCAGAACTCGTTTTTTGTCAGACATCGTATTGTTAGCTACAAGCCATTAGCCTCAGGCTGCAAGCTTTTTGTTGTCGAAAGGGAAGTAAACCTGGCCGCTTAGCGCTTAGGCCGGCTCGTGGTGAGCCGTTTTCACCCCGATGCAGTGGTAGGCGTAACCGGCCGCCTGCAACTCCGCCGCATCATAGATGTTGCGGCCATCGAAGATAACCTTCTGCTTGAGCAGCCGGCTCATCACCTCAAAGTTCGGCACCCTGAACTCGGGCCACTCCGTCACAATCAGCAAGGCGTCCGCGTCAATCAGGGCCTCCATCTGGTCTTTGGCATAGGTGATAGTATCGCCCAGCGAGTGTTTGGCTTCTTCCATAGCTACCGGGTCGTAGGCGCTTACGGTGCAGCCTTCAGCCAGCAGCTTCTCAATGATAACCAGAGAAGGAGCTTCGCGCATATCATCGGTTTTGGGCTTGAACGACAGGCCCCACACGGCAATTTTCTTCCCGCTCAACTCCCCGCCGAAGTGCTTGCGCACTTTGTTGTAGAGCACCTCTTTCTGGGCCTCGTTCACGCTTTCCACGGCCTGAAGCACCTGCATCTGGTAGCCGTTTTCCTCGGCGGTTTTGATGAGGGCCTTTACATCCTTGGGGAAGCAGGAGCCGCCGTAGCCGATGCCGGGGTAGATGAACTTGGTACCAATGCGGGCGTCGGAGCCGATGCCTTTGCGCACCATGTTCACGTCGGCTCCCATGATTTCGCAGAGGTTGGCAATGTCGTTCATGAACGAAATCTTGGTGGCCAGCATAGAGTTGGCCGCGTATTTCGTCATTTCCGCCGATGGAATATCCATGAAGATAATGGGGTGGCCATTCAGCAGGAAGGGCTTGTACAGGCGGCTCATTACCTCCTCAGCGCGCTCCGAGGATACGCCTACCACAATGCGGTCGGGTTTCAGGAAGTCGTCGATGGCGGCACCTTCTTTAAGGAACTCGGGGTTGGAGGCTACATCGAACTCGATGGTTTCGTTGCGGCGGGCCAGCGCATCGGCAATTTCCTTGCGCACCTTGGCCGCCGTGCCCACGGGCACCGTGCTTTTGGTTACAATGACACCGTAGCTGGTCATGTTCTCACCAATCTCGCGGGCCACACCCAGCACGTATTTCAGGTCGGCGGAGCCATCTTCGCCGGGAGGAGTACCCACGGCAATAAAGGCTACGTCGCAGCCTTTGATGGCTTCAGCCAGCTTGGTAGAAAAATGCAGACGACCAGCGGCCACGTTGCGCGTTACCATTTCCTCCAGGCCCGGCTCATAAATCGGCAGGATACCCTTGTGCAGGTTGTCGATTTTACGCTGGTCGATATCAATGCAGGTAACGTCAATACCCACTTCGGCAAAACAAGTGCCGGTTACTAGGCCTACGTAGCCCGTACCTACTACAGCAATTTTCATATGTTGTTCAATTGGTAATTGTCGAATTTGTCAGGCACAGGCTTTAGTTGAGCAGGCCGTATTTGATGATGCAGTAGATGGCGCGGAACCCGTCGCGCCAACCAATTTTCTTGCCCTCGGCGTAGGTACGGCCATAGTAGCTAATGCCTACTTCGTAAATGCGTACGTTCGGAAAACGAGCTGCTTTGAGTGTTACTTCCGGCTCGAAACCAAAACGCTTTTCTTCCAGTTGCAACCCCTGCACAATATCCCGTCGAAACAGCTTGTAGCAGGTTTCCATGTCGGTGAGGTTGAGGTTGGCGAAGGCGTTGCACAACATTGTAAGCCACTGGTTGCCAATGCTGTGCCAGAAGAACAGAATCCGATGGGGCTTGCCACCCAGGAAGCGGGAGCCGTACACGACATCGGCCACGCCCCGTACGATGGGACGTAGCAACACGTTGTACTCCTCGGGGTCATATTCCAGATCAGCGTCCTGGATAATTACGTAGTCGCCGGTAGCCTCGCGGATGCCGGTATGCAGGGCGGCACCCTTTCCCTGGTTGACTGCGTGCTTACGGTATTGAATGTTCAGCTCCGGATTGGACGCCATGTAGCGCTGAATGGCTTCCTCTGTATTATCCCGGGAACAGTCATTTACAATGATGACTTCTTTGGTGAAGCCTCCAATCAACTCCACTGCCTTCACCTGGTCCAAAATCAGGTGGATGGTTGCGCCTTCGTTGTAAGCCGGAATGATGATAGAAAGCTTACGTGGGGTAACCGATGCTGACATGAAGAAAAGCTAATAAGGAGAGAAGACTGCGGGAATAATACGTAAGGTTGTACTAGCTTATCATCCACTTCTTCCACCACCACTGAAACACGATAAGCGCCCAGATACGGGCGTGCACGTCGCCGGGGCTGCTGCTGAACAGCTGCTTTTTAAGCCCCCGAATGGCATCAACATCGAAAACGCCCTGGGATTCAATAAAACCGTCGGAGAGCAAGTCGTCCTCAATTAGTGGGCGTAGCTCACCGCGGAACCACTTGAGCAAGGGCACCTCAAAGCCGTGCTTAGGGCGTTTGTACAGCTCCTCCGGCAGCATAGGCCGGAACGCATCCTGCACGATTTTCTTTTTCATCTTCGCGTCAATCTTGCTGCTCACGGGCAGGGAGAAGGCGAAGCGTACTACGTTGGGGTCCAGGAAGGGCGGGCGCACTTCCAGGGAATTGGCCATGCTCATCAGGTCAACCTTAGTGAGCATGTCATAAGGCAATACCAGCTTGGTATCGGTCAGAAGCACCTCGTTCAGGTCGCCGTCGGCGTGCAGATCTTCCAGCAGTTCCCGGCGGCGCTTATCGGCCAGCTTCTTGCCCACCTTACGCTGGGAAGCCGTACTTAACAGTCCGCGAGCATCCTTTTCAGAGGCAAACGAGGCCCAGTCCCAGTACCGGTCTTTGGGGCCGCTGAGCATACCCCGGGAGAAGCGCTGAAATTGACGTATTTTATTGCCAAAGAACGAGTTACGCGACTTAGGCAGCACGTCCCAGAGCAGATTCAGGCCGGTTACTGCTTCGGCCTTGAAGCCGCCCTGCCGCACCTGAAACTCGCCCATGTGCTTATTGTAACCGGCAAACAATTCATCGGCGCCGTCGCCGCTTAGGGCCACGGTAGCTTTTTCGCGGGTACGCTTGCTCAATATGTACACGGCCAAGGCCGAGGAGTCGGCGAAGGGCTCGTCGATGTAGTTGAGTACATCGAAGATGTGGTCATACAAGTCCTGGTTTGTCAGGGAGAAGACCGTATGATTGGTCTTGTACCGGTCGGCAACGAGCTTGGCGTACTTGGTTTCGTCGAAGAAGGGCTCATCGGCAAAGCCAATACTGAACGTGTTCAGGTGCTGGGTGTGGCGGGAAGCCAGGGCTACCACCACGGAGGAGTCAATACCACCGCTGAGGAAGGCACCCACGGGCACATCGGCTACAAGGCGGCGGGCCGTGGCCTCGTCCAGAATTTCCACCAGCTTTTTCTGTTGCTGCTCGTAACTGGTTTTGTTTTTCTCAACCTTTTTGGGGTCGTAGGGCACTTTGTACCAGCGCTTGCGCACTACCTTCTTGCCCTTCACATACATGTAATACCCAGGCAACAATTTCTTCACTCCTTTGAAGATGGTAGCCGGGCCCGGAATGTAGTTGAGCTGTAAATAATGACTCAGCGAGACGTAATCGAGCTTGCGCGGAATACCCAGCGCCAGCAACGACTTCATTTCCGAGGAAAACAGCAGCTTATCCTCGTCGCGGTACACCAGTAAGGGCTTCTCCCCCATCCGGTCGCGGGCCAAAAAGATGGAATCTTCTTCCTTATCGTAAATGGCAAAGTCGAAGAAGCCGTTGAGCTTTTTCAGAAAATTGCGACCCTCGGCAATGTACATGTGCAGCACTACCTCGGTATCCGTCTGGGAGTGGAAGCGGTGACCCCTCGCCACCAGTTTCTGACGTAACTCTTTAAAGTTAAAGATTTCGCCGTTGAAAACAATGGTGTATCGGCCCGACTCATCGGTCATGGGCTGGTTGCCGTCGGCCGTCAGGTCAAGAATAGCTAACCGCCGAAAGCCCAGTCCGCAACGCTCAAAGAAAAAATGTCCCTGCGAGTCGGGGCCACGGCTGGAAATAGCATCAGTTGAAGCGTGCAGCGAGGCCAGCGCATTGCGGCCCGCATCGGTAAAGGCGAATACTCCGGAGATTCCACACATAAGGCGGGCAAAAGTACGAACTATCAGGACTTGAACTCTGAAAAAACTACGGAACCTGCCCGCAACCAAAGCCGTGCCACCTTAGTACAACCCCTACATTCCCCTCACTTACCCCCTACTCCATCCCATGAACCTGCAAGATAAACTAAGCCTCCAGCAAGATTTCGAAGCCGCCGTATCCCGTGTGGACAATTTGCCCGGCGACCAAGCTGCCGCCCACATGACCGACTTGTATGGCCTGTATAAGCAAGCCACCGAAGGCGACCATGACACTAAACAGGAGGAAGTAGGCGACGACACGCCTGATAACCCGAACGGCCCCAAAGGTCTGTCGCAGGCGCAGTGGGATGCCTGGAGCAAATTTAAGGGTACCGACCAAGACGAAGCCCGCCGCCTCTACGTAGAGAAAGTAAATGAGCTAGCCGGGCCAGTTGGCGAAAAGGCCAACGTACTTACTGGCAACGGCCACCCCGCCACCGCTTCACAGGTAGGTGGTGCAGACGCAGCTTCCGGTCCGGAAGTGCAGATAGATGATAATACGACTCTTTCGCAGCAGCCAACTAGCGGCCCCGGTGTATCGCAGGGTGGCCTACGTGGCGATATTACCGCTGGCGCACCCTACGGTGGTGAAGATAAGCTGAAGGGCGACCAGAGCTAAATCACAAATATTCGCTGATTAAGCAGATAGCGCAGCTTCGTTCTGTTAGCGTCCCTTCGGAATAAACACAAGAAGCCGCCCCAACTGGAGCGGCTTCTTGTGTTTACCCTAGGTTAATGACGAAGCTGTTTAGCAAATCGTAAAAAACAACAAAACGTCAGCACGCGAGATGCTTCGCCTCCGGCTCTGCCGGACGTTCCAGCATTTTCTAAACAGCTTCGACAGAAATCTGTGCTATCCGCACGACCAGCAACATCTGTGATTAAAAGATTTTGCCGGGGTTCAAGATGCCATGAGGGTCGAAGACGTGCTTGATACCGCGCATCAGGTTCAGGTTGGCTTCTTTGAGGGCAATGCCGATGTAGCCCTTCTGCACTAGCCCGATGCCGTGCTCCCCGCTGATGGTGCCACCCAGCTTCACGCACAGCTCAAAAATTTCGGTGATGGGCTGGCGCAAACCCACGTTCCACATTTCATCATCAAGGTTGCCCCGGATGATGTTAACGTGCAGGTTGCCGTCGCCGGCATGGCCGTAGCACACAGAAGTGAAGCCGTAGCGCCGACCGATTTCCTTTACGCCGGCCAGCAGCGTGGGCAGCTCAGCGCGAGGCACCACCGTATCCTCCTCCTTATACACCGAGTTGTAGCGGACGGAATTACCAATGTTGCGACGGATGCGCCAGAGGTCGTCTTTCTGCCCGGCCGTGTCAGCCAGCAGAATTTCGTCGATGTCATAGCCCTCCAGCACCCCGTACACGGCCTCAGCTTCTTTGTACAGCTGGTCGAGGTCTTGGCCATCCAACTCAATGAGCAGGTGGGCCCGGATATCCTCGGGCAGCGTGAGCGGAATTTTCAGGTACTCCGACGACCACACAATGGCTTCGCGCTCCATGAACTCCATGCCTGAAGGGATGATGCCCGCCCGAAAAACCGCCGATACGGCCTCCGCCGCCTGGGCCTCCTGCCGGAAGGGCACCAGCATCAGGATATTGTGCTTGGGATAGGGCAACAGCCGGAACACCACTTTGGTGATGATACCCAACGTGCCCTCTGAGCCAATCATAAGCTGGGTGAGGTTATAGCCGGTGGAGTTCTTGAGCGTGTTGGCGGCCGTCCAAATTAGCTCGCCGGTGGGCAGCACCACCTGCAGGTTGAGCACGTAATCTTTGGTAGTGCCATACTTTACGGCCTTGGGGCCGCCACTACTGTGGGCCAGGTTGCCGCCCAGAGAGCAGCTGCCTTTGCTAGCGGGGTCGGGCGGATAAAATAGGCCCACCTCTTTCACGGCATTCTGAAATACCTCGTTCACTACGCCGGGCTCCACGGTTGCCTGCAGGTTTCGCTCGTCAATTTCCAGGATGCGGTTCAGGCGCTCTGTGCTTAGCAGTACCCCCTGATGAATGGGCAACGCCCCGCCCGACAGGCCCGTGCCCGCGCCCCGGGGCGTTACCGGAATGTGGTGCTCATGGCACAGGCGCACAATTTGGCTAACCTCCTCGGCGTTACCGGGGCGCAGTACCACGTCCGGGGCAAAGTGTAGGTCCTCGGTATGGTCGCGGCCGTAGTTGGCGTACACATCGGCTTCGGCCCGCTCGGCCGTAAGGATATATGCCGGGCCCACAATGGCTTCTAGTTGGGTTACTAATGCCGGCGTCAGGAGCTGAAAGTCCATAAGAAAGATGAGGAGTGAAATACCAGCTTCGCGTATCTTTGCCCCGATGCGCGAACACGCTACGAAGGTACAGCATTCAGTTCAGTGGCCCCGGCCCCTGCTGACAGCCTTATTGCTGGGCATGCTGAGCTGGCTGGCAGCCTGCGGCTCTACCAGTAAGGTAAACTACCGCAACGGCCGCTACTACTCGGCCCGGGATATGGCCCGCATGAAGGCTACGGCCCGCCGGCGCCCGGCGGTGCGCCCCGGCACGACGGTAAAAACTAAGACGAAAACGCCCACCACGGCCGGCCGGACTAAAACGGTAGTGCGGCGGCCGCTGCCAGCCAACGTGCCAGCGCAGATGGCGGCCGTAATAGAGACGGCCCGCTCCTACCAGGGCACCCCCTACCGGTACGGCGGCACTACCCGCCAGGGCATGGACTGCTCAGGGTTGCTACACGAGTCATTTGCTGCCATCAGCGTGAGTATTCCGCGTTCCAGTAACGAGCAGGCAGCGTGGGGAGAGCCCGTACGCCCGCAGGATTTACGGCCTGGTGATTTGGTATTTTTCGGAGCTTCACCTGGCAGCTCAACCATAACTCATGTGGGCATGGTGACGGAAGCCTCGCCCGAGAGCGTACAGTTCATTCACTCTTCCAGCTCCTTAGGTGTTGTGGAGAATGCCTTGGAAACAGATTACTATCTGAGCAGATTCATTAAGGCGGTACGGCCTAGATTGTGAATTTTCCCTCTTACCTTTGCGGCACGAAAGCACGGCATTTGTAACGCTGGGTAAGGCAGATATGCAAGTAACCTAGTATTTTTGCGGCGCTTTTCCACCCTCCAGAAGCACCCGTTTTTTCACCAATCCCCCTTTTGTATGAAACGTAATCTTTACGCCTCCGTGGCGCTGGTGCCGATGTCGGTGCTGGTGGCCCAGTTGGGCTGGGCGCAGGTAACAACCTCCGCCATGAACGGCATTATTACCGACAAAAGCGGTGAGGGGCTTCCCGGCGCTACGGTAATTGCTATACACACGCCTACCAACACCCAGTACGTAGCACCAACCAACTCCGAAGGCCGCTTTAACCTGCAGAACATGCGGGTAGGTGGTCCTTATACTGTACGGGTATCCTTTGTAGGCTACAAAGAATCTGTACGGGAAAATATTTTCCTGACTCTGGGCCAGAACCAGCGCCTCGACATCAACCTGAGCGAGACAGAGCAGACGCTGGGCGAAGTAGTGGTAAGTGGCCGCCGCGACCCGGTTATCAACTCCGGCCGTACCGGGGCTGCAACCTCCGTTTCGCGTGAGCAAATCCAGCGCCTACCCACGCTGAACCGTAGCCTGCAAGACTTTGTGCGGGTTTCGCCCCAGGCTAACGGTGGCGGCAGCAGCTCCATTGGGGGTGCTAACAACCGCTACAACAACATCACCATTGACGGTGCGGTAAACAACGACGTGTTCGGCTTGTCTGGTAGCGGTACCCCCGGGGGTAACGCCGGCGCCCAGCCCATTTCGCTGGATGCTGTGCAGGAACTCCAGATTGTAGTTGCCCCTTACGATGTAACGCTTGGCAACTTCACCGGCGGCGGTATCAACGCCGTAACCCGCTCAGGCACCAACGACTTGTCCGCCTCCATTTACGGTTTTGGCCGTAACGAGAACATTGTAGGCAAAAGCGTAACGGAGCCCCGCACCAAGGCTGGCGAGTTCTATAACTACCAGACGGGTGCCCGCGTAGGTGGAGCCCTTGTGAAAGACAAGGTATTTTTCTTCCTGAACGGTGAAATTGCCCGGCGCAGCGAGCCGCTGGCTTTCGTACCCGGTACGTCTGCTTCGCGTCTGGACGTCAATGTTATCAACCAGATTGCCGCTCGCGCAGCCGAGCGTTACGGGTATCAGGTGGGCGTAACGGAGTTGAACCGCCGCACGCAGAGCAACCGTATCTTCGGTCGTCTCGACTTCAACTTGTCCCAGAATCATCAGTTGACGGTACGCCACAATTTCGTGGATGCGTTTGATGACAACATCTCGCGTTCTTCGACGCAGATGCGTTTTGGCAACAACATCTTCCAGAATAACAATACCACCAACAGCAGCGTTGTAGAACTCAACAGCCGTTTGGGTAATTTCTCGAACAAGTTGCTGCTGAGCTACACCCGTATCCGTGACAAACGCACGACTCCGGGCAACCTGTTTCCGACCTTTGAAATCAACGAAGCTGGCAACCGCTACACGTTCGGCACGGAACGGAGCTCTGGCTTTAACGAACTGGATCAGGATATCTTCGAATTCACGGACAACGTAACTCGAGCAATTGGTAAGCACACCCTGACCCTGGGTACGCACAACGAGTTTTTCAAATTCCGGAACCTGTTCATTAACAACGGAGTAGGTTACTACCAGTTCAACAACCTGGCTGATTTCCTGGCTGAGCGTCCTAACCGTCTTCAGGCAGCTTATGCTACCAACAACAACGGCCAAGCTAGCTTCAGCGCCATGCAGGCTGGCGTGTATGTTCAGGACGAATACTCACCCCAGGAAAACCTGCGCCTGACCTTGGGCGTGCGCCTTGATGTACCGTTCTTCTTCGACAAGCCCGGCTTCAACCAAGGGGTAACCGACCAGTTCGGTAGCAACATCAACACCCAGAATACGCCGAACGGCCAACTGCTGTGGGCTCCACGTTTGGGCTTTAACTGGGACGTGAACAACGACCAGAAAGTGCAGGTGCGGGGTGGTACCGGTATCTTCACCGGCCGGGTACCCTTCGTGTGGATTTCGAACGGCTTCACCAACAGTGGTCTGATTCAGGGTGCTGTGGATGTACGTCCGGTAACTACTGGTACTGCGCCCAACCAAACGACGACCTACCCGGCTATCATCACCGACCCAAGTCAGATTCGTTCCTCGTTTGCAGCCGTGCCTACCGCCGAAATCAACGTAATAGACAAGAATTTCAAGCTGCCCCAAGTGTGGCGCTCGAACTTGGCCGTTGACTTCCGCTTGCCTGGCGACATCGTAGCTACGCTGGAAGGTATCTACTCGAAAACGCTGAACGATATTTACTACAAGAACATCAACCTAGTGGCCCCAACCGGGCGCTTGGCTGGTCCTGATCAGCGGCCGATTTATCCTTCGAGCCGGCAGATCAACCGGAACTATACCAACGTTCTGCAGCTGGATAATACCAACAAAGGCTACCGCTACAACGCTACGGCGCAATTGCAGAAGCAGTTTACCAATGGCCTGAATACCAGCGTATCGTACACCTACGGTATGTCGAAAGAGGTGAACAGCGGCGCTAGCAGCACGGCCCTGTCCAACTGGCAGTTCAACCAGGTACAATTCGACCCCAACAACCCGGAACTGGGCTTCTCGGCTAACGACCGTCGTCACCGCGTTCTGGGCACGGGTGGGTATACCTTCCGGTATGCCGGCGACCGTTTGGCCACTAACTTGTCCATCATTTACGAAGGCTTGGCTGGCTCGCCCATTGCTTATGTATATGGGGCTGGTGGACGTGACCTGAACAACGACGGTGCGTTTACCAACGACCTGATTTACATTCCGCGCAATGTGCGGGACGCCAACGAAATTGTGCTGATTCCTACGCCAACCTCCAATGGTGTTGTTGACAATCGTACAGTAGCGCAAATCCAGGATCAACTGGATGCCTTCATCGAGAACGACCCATATCTGCGCAGCCGCCGCGGACAGTACGCCGAACGTTTTGCCGCCCGTACTCCTTGGACGCATCAGTTTGATGTGCGCATAGCTCAGGACTTCAACTTCCAAGCTGGCGGTAAGAAAAACACCATTCAAGTTACCTTCGATATTCAGAACGTGGGTAACCTGATCAACAAAGACTGGGGCCGTCAGTACTTTGTTAATAACAACGCTGTTGAACTGCTGCGTCCGGAGGTTACCGGGGCTAACAATGTTCGCCCAACTTTCTCCTTCCCCTCTACATTCGCTGCTAACGGCAACCGCGGTTACGATATCTCAGCGTTTGGCTCACGCTGGCAGGGTCAGTTAGGCGTACGTTACAGCTTCAACTAAGCAAGTTGTAACCTCTACGGTTCCTAATCTTTTCTAAAAGCGGACGGAGATATTCTCCATCCGCTTTTTTACGGCTATACACTAAAAATGCCCTTTGTCGGCCCAACCACGGTTGAGCTGACAAAGGGCATTTTTAATAACATTTTAATAACTTACCAGAGGTCAACTGTAGAGTACTTTTGCACCGGTTTTTCACCAACTCCTCTTTTATGAAACGCAATTTGTACGCCTCAGTGGCGCTGGTGCCCATAGCTGTTCTAGCGGCACAGCTCGGCTGGGCGCAGGGTACTACCACTTCAGCCATGAACGGTGTGATTACCGATAAGGCTGGTGAAGGCTTGCCCGGTGCAACGGTTATTGCCGTCCATACCCCCACTAACACGCAGTACGTGGCCCCTACCAACTCGGAGGGTCGCTTCAATATTCAGAACATGCGGGTGGGTGGGCCCTACACCATCCGGGTTACGTTTGTGGGTTTTAAGGAGGCGGTGCGGGAAAACATTTTCCTGAGCCTGGGCCAGAATCAGCGTCTCGATATCAACCTGAGCGAATCGGAGCAGACGTTGGGTGAGGTAGTAGTAACGGGCCGTCAGAACCCGGTTATCAATGCTGGCCGCACGGGGGCCGCTACCACGGTGCAGCGCGAGCAAATTGAGCGCCTGCCTACCCTGAACCGCTCCTTCAACGACTTTACCCGCCTCACGCCCCAGGCCAACGGCCAGAGCTTTGGCGGCCGGAACGGCGGCTTCAACAACGTGACCATCGACGGGGCCGTTTTCAACAATTCGTTCGGTTTGTCATCCACCATTGGTGGCCAGGCAGGTGCCCAGCCCATTTCCATTGATGCCATTGAGCAGATCCAGGTGAGCCTGGCTCCGTACGATGTGCGCCAGGGCTCCTTTACCGGAGCCGGCATCAACGCCGTCACCCGCTCGGGCTCCAACAAGGTGACGGGCTCGGCTTACTTCTACAACCGCAACCAGCGGGAGCTGTTCCTGGGCCGCAAAGTAGGCGACGTGGAGGTGCCCGTCACCAATTTCCGGCTGCAGAACTACGGGGTGCGCCTGGGCGGACCCATCATCAAAGACAAAGTATTCTTTTTTGTGAGCGGGGAGCGGGAGCGGCGCACTGACCCACCATCCGGCAACTTCCAGGCCAGCAGCAGCAGCAACCCCGCCAACGGCACCAGCTACTCACAGGCCAGCGAAACGCAGCTGAATAGCCTGAGCACGTTCCTTCAGTCGCAGTTCGGCTACGAAACCGGCGCTTACCAGGGCTACAGCCAGCGCCAGAACAGTGACAAGATTACGGCCAAGATTGACTGGAACATCTCCCAGAATCACCGCTTCAACGTTAAGTACAACTTCCTGAAATCGTACGCCGATGTGCCCCCGTCCGGCAGTGGCTCCATTGCCAACGTGCGCTCGGGCACGGCTTTCGGGCTGCCTTACCAATCGGCCTACTACACCATCAACAACAACCTCAACTCCTACATTGCGGAGTTGAACAGCTCGTTCGGTAGCCGCTTCTCCAACAACCTGACGGCCGGCTACACCGCCAACCGGGACTTCCGCACACCGTTTTCCACCATCTTCCCCTTCGTGGAAATTGGAAATGGTGTGGGCCGCACGGGTACTACCGGCGCCACCAGCCCCAACGCCACCTACACGTCGTTCGGCTACGAGCCGTTTACGGCGGGCAACCTGCTGAACTCGGATACTTACCAGTTCGGCGACAACTTCACGGCTTACCTCGGCAAGCATAACGTGACGGTGGGCACCTACAACGAGTTCTACAAGTTCAAGAACGGCTTCGCACCGAACTATAACAGCTACTACCGCTTCAATTCGTTGGAGGATTTCTACAGCGCCAACGGCTTCACCTACGACCGAGCTACCGGCCAGTATACGCCGTTTACCAACCCCAATGCGGCCCGCGCCACGCCCTCGCAGTTCCAGTTGCAGTACGCGGCCAACCCCCAGGGCGAGTTCCCCTACGCCGACATCAAGGCCCAGCAGTACGGCCTGTATCTGCAGGATGAGTACACGCCGATTACCAACCTGCGCATTACCGCCGGCATCCGCGCCGACCTGCCGGTAATCAGCTCCGATGTGGCCCAGAACACCAATGCGGCAGCGCTGTCGTTCCGCAACGGGGAGAAAATCAATACGGGTGAGCTACCCAAGAAACAGGTGCTGTTTTCGCCCCGGATTGGTTTCAACTGGGATGTGAAAAACGACAAGAAAACCCAGGTGCGCGGTGGTACCGGTATCTTCACTGGCCGGGTACCCTTCGTGTGGATTTCCAACCAAGCCAGCAACAACGGGGTGCTATTCGGCTCAATTGCCGCTACCAGCGCCGCCAATGCCGCCAACTACCCCTTCTCGGCGGACGTAGCCAAGTACATTCCGGCCTCCCGCGCGGCTAACACTACCTACAACCTGGCCGTAACCGAGCAGGACTTCAAATTCCCGCAGGTATGGCGCTCCAACCTGGCTCTTGACCAGGACCTGGGCGCGGGCTTCGTGGCCACGCTGGAAGGCTTCTACACCAAGGACCTGAACGCGGTGTACCACCAGAACGTGAACCTGCCCAACTCAAGCCTCAGCTCGGTGGGGGCTGACAACCGGCCAATTTTCTACGACCTGTCGCGCAGCACCATCAATGCAGCGGGCTTGTACACCGGCACGGGCCTGGTAGCTAACAACCGCATCTACGGTGGCCAGGGTGGCGCTTCGGCCGCCAACCCCAACATCACGGATGCCATTGTGATGAAGAACACCAACAAGGGCTACTCCTATGCCCTGACCGCCCAGGTGCAGAAAAACTTCGGCAGCGGCCTGTTCACCAGCCTGGCATACACCTACTCCGACTCCCGCTCGGTAAACGACGGGGGCTCCATTGCCCAGTCGATCTGGCGTGACCGTTCGGTATCCGGCGACCCGAATGCCGACGTGCTGAGCTACTCCCAGTTCCTGCAGCGCCACCGGGTAATTGCCGTGGCCTCCTACCGCAAGGAGTACCTGGGCCACCTGGGCACCACCTTGTCGGTCTTCTACACCGGCTCCCCGCTGGGCCGCTTCAGCTACCTGTACTCCGGTGATATGAACGGGGACAGCCAGTCGAACGACCTGGTGTACATCCCGCGCAACCAGGGTGAGATTGTGCTGCGTGACGTGACGCTGACGGCCGCCCAGGGTGGGGGCGTATACAGCGCCAGCCAGCAGTGGGCTGATCTGGACAAATACATCGGTCAGGATGACTACCTGAGCAAGCGCCGTGGCAAGTACGCCGAGCGTAACGGCGGTGAACTGCCCTGGCTGCACCAGGTAGACGTGAAACTGCTACAGGACCTGTTCGTGGACCTGGGCAAGAACCGCAACACCCTGCAGCTGAGCGTAGACCTGTTCAACATCGGCAACCTCATCAGCAGCGACTGGGGCACCTTGCGTACGCCTAATCGCACCAACCTGCTCACCTTCCAGGGCTACACGGCCCAGGGTCAGCCGGCCTTCACCTTCCCCTACCTCACCAACCCATCCGCCACGACGGTAAGCGGCACGACGACGGTAACGCCCGGTGTGCCACTTAGCAGCACCTTCCGCGACAACGTGGGCTCTATCAGCTCGCGCTGGCAGGCGCAGGTGGGCATCCGCTACATCTTCAACTAAGCCTCAACCACTTAGCTACTTAAAAGTGGGCTGACGATATCGTCAGCCCACTTTTTTTATCGGTTTACTTGCAGAATCAAAAACTCGCCGTACTTTTGCCAGACCAAATACAGCCAGTCATTTGGTTTGAACACTACCTGGGGGATTAGCTCAGCTGGCTAGAGCGCTTGCATGGCATGCAAGAGGTCATCGGTTCGACTCCGATATTCTCCACTTCTACTCGTAATTGACGAGTAATTTTTACCCAACGGGGGATTAGCTCAGCTGGCTAGAGCGCTTGCATGGCATGCAAGAGGTCATCGGTTCGACTCCGATATTCTCCACTCCCGTTCCTAAAAGCTCAACCTAGCGGTTGGGCTTTTTTGTTTTTCGCGGTTGGTATCGGAACAAAAAACTGAAGAAAATGAAAGCGGCCCCACCTGAAACCAGGCGGGGCCGCTTTGTTACTGACTTACGGGCAAATCGGTGCCTACACAAATAACCCTTCCACCGACAGGTACCGCTCACCGGTATCGTAGCAAAACGTGAGTACGCGTCCACCCTGGGGTACTTCGTTCAGCTTCTTGGCCACCGCGGCCAGGGAAGCCCCAGAGGATACGCCCACAAATAGGCCTTCCTCGCGGGCGGCGCGGCGGGTCATCTCAAAGGCCTCCTGCTGGCTGACCTGGATGACACCGTCGAGGATTTCGCGGTGCAGATTTTCGGGGATAAAACCGGCGCCAATGCCCTGGATGGGGTGCGGGCCGGGTGCGCCCCCACTGATGACGGGCGAGAGTTCGGGCTCGACAGCAAAGGTTTTCATGGCCGGGAAGTGGGGCTTCAGCACTTCCGTCACGGCCGTGATGTGGCCGCCCGTGCCCACACCGGTAATATGAAAGTCGAAGCCCTCGGGAGCATCGCGCAGGATTTCCTGGGCCGTGGTTTCGGCGTGTACCCGAAGGTTGGCCGGATTGCTGAACTGCATGGGCATCCAGGCGCCGGGCGTGTCGCGCACCAGTTCGTGGGCTTTTTCAATGGCCCCTTTCATGCCTTTCTCGCGGGGCGTGAGTTCCAGATTGGCTCCGTAGGCGGCCATGAGGCGGCGGCGCTCAATGCTCATGCTTTCGGGCATTACCAGGGTGAGCTTGTAGCCTTTCACGGCGGCCACCATAGCCAGGCCCACACCAGTGTTGCCGGAGGTAGGCTCCACAATCATGCTATCGGGCCCGAGGATACCGTCTTTTTCGGCTTGCTCCACCATGCTCAGGGCAATGCGGTCTTTGATGCTGCCGCCGGGGTTAGCGCGCTCCAGCTTCACCCATACTTCTACGTCGGGGCGGTGGGCAAACAGCTTGTTCAGACGCAACAGCGGGGTGTTGCCAATGGTGTCGAGAATGGAAGTAGCTTTCATATTTTTCAGGAAGTGATACTAGGTGAAGTGAAAGGTGATACTAACAGACCTCAGAAGTCAGCTGACGTTTGGGCGCAAGGGCCCTCGGATATCAGTCTCACTTCTTGGGTCTCATCATCTGAGTTCTAAATGGAGAACAGGATGTCCTCACTTGGATCCTGGGAGCGGGTGACGTGGATCTGGGCCTGGTGGTAGACGCGGGAATGCGAGGGCACGCTTTCCGTAAGCCACACATTACCCCCGATGATGCTGTGGCTGCCCACGGTGGTATTGCCGCCCAAAATAGTAGCTCCGGCGTAAATCACCACCTTATCCTCAATGGTGGGGTGGCGCTTGATGCCCTGTAGGTGCTTGGCTACGCTCAGGGCCCCCAGCGTAACACCCTGGAATATCTTTACCCCGGCCCCAATTACACAGGTTTCGCCGATAACTAGCCCGGTGCCGTGGTCGATACAGAAGGATGGACCGATACGGGCCCCGGGGTGAATATCAATGCCGGTACGCTGGTGGGCATACTCGCTGAGCAGGCGCGGCACCCGGCCCACGCCGCGCTGGTGCAGGCCGTGGGCGAAGCGGTGCAGGGCAATGGCGTAGAACCCCGGGTAGGTGCTTACCACTTCCTCCAGGCCCTGGGCGGCGGGGTCGGCAGCCAGAATGGCCTGGGCATCCAGCAGCAGCATGTGGCGCAGAGTGGGCAGAGAGTTAATAAGCCCTGCTACCAGCTGAGCGGCAGGCTCCGGCACTGGCACGGCGCGCAGCAGATTTGTCAGATCATCCTGGAGCAGGCGCAGCGTGGCGGCCACGGCATCGGTGTCGCGCAGGGGCCGAGCAGCCCGCTCCGGAAACAGCAGTTCCAGCAGGTGGTCGGCCAGCTGACAAAATGCCGCGGCCGGCAGTGGGGCCGCCGTGCGCTGGTGCGCCTGAGCCAGCGCGTACAGAAAGTCGGAATCGTACACAGGCATGAACACGAGAAAGGGGGTGGGCAGCCAACGAGTGGAAGCTACACCGCCACGGATTTTTGTAAACCAAGGCAGCCGGGGAAGGTTTGGGGCTGTTCAGTAAGCAACCTGCCCAGCTTGCCATTCGTTAGCCAACGCAACTGCTTATTCTTTCATTTTCCTTCTTAATCCGCATCATGGCTGATACCACCATCACCAAAATAGATTCCCGCACCTCCCCCACCGGCTCCGAGGGCGAAAAATACCTGGCTTCCGGCAAAAACGTATCCATGCGTCTCTGGGAAAACGAACAGCCCGGTGAGCCGAAAGAACCCTCGGTGCGCCCCTACGAAACGGTGGGCTACGTGCTGAAGGGCCGCGCCGAGCTGCACATTGAAGGCCAGATGGTGCTGCTGGAAACCGGCAACTCCTGGGTGGTTCCTAAAGGCGCTTCTCACACTTACAAAGTTCTGGAGGCCTTTTCGGCGGTAGAAGCTACCACGCCACCCGCCCAGGCCCACGGCCGCGACGAGGAATAGATAACTGCTGCTGAAATAAAACTGTCATTCCGACCAACGGGAGGAAGCTGGGTATACCAATTCAACAGTATACTCAGCTTCCTCCCGTTGGTCGGAATGACAGTTTCTACCCTTACTTCACCAACTCCACCTCCTCTATCCGGTCCCCGATTTCCAGGCGGCTCACCACGTCCATACCTTGCACTACCTGGGCGAAAATGGTGTAGCGGCCGTCGAGGTGGGGCGTGGGAGCGTGGGTGATAAACCACTGGCAGCTTTCGGTATCCTTGCCGGCGGAGGCCAGGCCCACGGCTCCTTCGCCGTAGTGCAAATCTGCAAACTCGGAGCGCAGGTTGTAGTCGGAGCTGCCCCACCCGTCGCCGCGGGGGCAGCCGCCCTGGGCCACGAAGTTGGGCACCACCCGGTGGAAGTTTTTGCCATTGTAGAAGCCTTGGCGGGTAAGCGCCACAAAGCTGGCCACTGAGCCTGGTGCCTGCTCCACCAATAAGCGCATTACCACGTCTCCTTTGCTGGTGTGCACCACGGCCCGCTGCCCGGCCGGCAACGAGGTCACCAGGCCCCAGTCGATGGGATGAGTGGCGGCTGGGGCTACCGGCGTAGGGGTGGCAGGGCGCTGCTGCACAAAATCAATAGTCTGCTGCAAGGATTGCCAGGCTTCCAGGTCGCGGGGCAAGGTGAGTTTGTCGCGGGCCTGGAGCAAAAAATCGGGGTTGGGCAGCAGGCGACGCAGGTCCAGCTTGGGGTCCCGGATGGCCTCAGCGGCGGTGCCCATCATGGCCACGTCCCCGCTGAGCACGCCCCGGCGCAGGGCCAATGCCACCTCCGGGTAGCGGGCCGCCGGAAAATCGGGCTGGCGGCGCAGGGCCACCAGGGCCTCCATTCCGTAGGTACCTATTACTACGGGCTGGTTGGGGACAAACGTAGCCTGCTGCACAAAATCGAAGGCAACGGGGTCTTCGCCTAGAGCTTTCAGCAGGTAGCCCTTCTCATATATATCGGCCGTGGCCGCGTACCGTTCCTCAATAGCCCGACGGATGGCAGAACGCTCAGAACCGGGCTGACGCAAGGCCGCAGCCAAGAGTGTGACCCGCACCCGCCATTGCTCTAGCCGATTAGCCTTTTCCAGAAACAAGGTACCGGGCTCGTCGGCAGCGTGGGACAGGAAGAACTCGGCCGCCGAAAGGGCCACCTGCGCATTATTGTCGGTGAGGGCAGCCCAGGCCGCTTCTTTCACCTGGGTGTACATGGCTTTATTCATGGCCCGCAAGGCACTTACCCGCACCCGGTAGTCGGCGTCGCGGCGGGCCAGCGTGGCCAAAGTTGCCGGCACGGTGGGCGCGGCGGCGGCTTTACCCAGGGCGGAGGCGGCCCCGCTGCGCACGGCATAGTGGGCATCCTGCTGAGCAGCGGCACCAATGGCGGCCGCATACGGAGCCAGGTTCAGCCCCCGGGTCCGGACTAACGCATTGGCAGCGGCTACGCGGGCACTAGTAGGGTTGCTGCGGCCTAGTAGCTGCACCAGGCGGGCCACGGCGGCTTCGGAGGTGAGGCCCCGCAGTCCGGCCCGGTACAAGCCCCAGGCCTGGCCGCTCAGCGTGGCGGTATCGACGGGCAGATTGGCTGGGAGCTTCGTGAGCAGTACAAAGGTGCGCCGGGAGGTACAGCGGCCCAGGGCTTCCAGCTCGTAGCGGCGCACGGCAGGGTGCTTTTCCTCCGCTACCTGCCGCCACAGTTCGGTTTCTGCCGTGGAGTCGGCGGTTTGGCCCAGGGCGTAGGCAGCCTGCTGGCGTACGGGCCACTCGGCATCCTGCAAAGCCGTGAGCAGCCGGGCCGTGGCAGCTTTGTCCTGCACGGAGGCCAGGGCCTCGGCGGCCGCCCGGCGGTAGCGGGCCTGCGGACTACTCAAATACGGCAGCAATCCGGCCGTGCGCCGCTCATCCTGCAACGTGGCAATGCGGCGCAGGGTGGTATCGGCGGCAAACTGGTTGGGCGCTGAGCCAGCGGCGGCCGAGCCGGAAGGATGGGGTGCGCAGGCCGTGAGAAGAGTACAGCCGGCGGCGGCCGCCACGGCCGCCAACCGGTACAGGAGGGAGTAATTCATGAGTGCCCCTAAGATAAATACTCTGGGCCCGTAGGCAACGCCCGCGAGCAAAAACGCATCCAACCAGTGTGGTAGATAGTATATCCCGGCTTCGGGGGAAAGCTTCGCGCTTGATTAGTCGGAAACCTATTTATCCGTGCATATTTACGGTACTATCCTTCCTTCCATGTTCCGCATATTCGTTTGTTGGGCTTTGTTTTTCGCCGGCGTGCTGGGCGCCGCACCCGGGCACGCCCAGAATAAGCCGGCCCCGCCGCCCCGCCAGAAGGTGCTGAATGTGCGCGTGGTATTGCCTACTATGCTCGGCAAGCTGGCCGAAGTAGCCGGGCTACTGCCCGATTCCGGCCAAGACAAGGCCCAGACCTCTACCGACAATCCGGTAGTGACGCTGGCCGTGCCGCTGCCGCGCTTCCTGAGCAAGTCGGAGCCGGCCCCGGCCAAGCCCCGCAAACCCTAGCGCTGCTACCTCGCTCGTCTTTCTTATTTTTTCTTGTTTTACCTTCTACCCTCCCCTGTATGGAAGTAAATGCCTCCGTTTTCTTTTCTGTTGGGCTGGCCGCCGTGGTGGTGTGGAGGATGAGGAGGTTTCTGGATTTGCCCACCCGGGCGCCACAGCTCGACCGGCTGATTAATTTTTTCTGGGTGCCGGGCATCGTGCTGTACCTGTTTGCCCTGCTCATCCACTGGAAAACCGACCGCCTGGATGAGATATACACGTTGCTGCTGCTGAGCATGGTGGTGCTGGTGCTGGTGCGCGTGCAGGAGTACCGCCCCGCCCGCACGCTGCTGCTGGCGGTGGCCCCGTACGTGCTGTACGCCGTTATTGAGCTGCTGTCGGGGGCGCTGAGCAGTGACTTCTTGCGCGAGTACCGGGGCCTGTTCAGCAACAGTAAAGGCTTCGCCATTATCTGGCTGATTACGTTCGTGCTCATAGCCCGCAAGCAGAAAAAGCACCTGGAAATAGAGCGGGTACAGCGGGAAGCGGAGGAAAAGGAACGGCGCGAAATTGCCGCCCAGAACGCCGTGCTGGAAAGCATGGTGGCCGAGCGTACCGCCTCTCTCACCCAGCAAACCGAGGAGCTGCAACACGCCCTGGAAGAGCTCAAAACCACCCAGGCCCAGCTCATTCAGGCCGAGAAAATGGCTTCCTTGGGAGAGCTGACAGCCGGTATTGCCCACGAAATTCAGAACCCGCTCAACTTCGTCACCAACTTCTCGGATGTATCGGCGGAGCTGGTAACAGAGCTGGAGGAAGAGCAGCAACGCCCCGACCGGGACGCGGCGCTGGAGGCCGAGCTGCTGGCCGATTTGCGCCAGAACCTGCAGAAAATCACCCACCACGGGCAGCGGGCCGCCAGCATTGTGCGGGGCATGCTGGAGCACAGCCGCGCCAGCACCGGCGAGCGGCAGGCCACCGACCTGAACGTGCTGGCCGATGAGTATCTGCGCCTGGCCTACCACGGTCTGCGGGCCAAGGACAAATCGTTCAACGCCACGCTCAACACCCACTTCGCCCCCGACCTGCGCAAGATAAACGCCGTGGCCCAGGACCTGGGCCGGGTGCTGCTGAACCTGTTCACCAACGCGTTTTACGCCGTGCAGAAGCGCAAGGAACAGGGCCAGGCCGACTACGCCCCTACCGTGAGCATCGCCACCCGCCAGCTGCCCGATGGGGACGTGGAAATCAGGGTGCGCGACAACGGAACCGGCATTCCGGAGGGCGTGCGCCAGAAAATATTCCAGCCCTTCTTCACCACCAAGCCCACCGGCGAGGGCACCGGCCTGGGCCTCTCCCTGAGCTACGATATCGTGACCAAAGCCCACGCCGGCACCCTGGAAGTGGAGTCGCAGGAGGGCCGGGGCACTGAGTTCATTATCACGTTACCGGCCTAGAACTACCGCCCGGCCGGCGGTTTCTGTTAGTTTTGCTTTTGATGAAGATATTAGTTGTTGACGACGAACAGGACGTGCGGACGCTGTTCGAGCAGCGGTTCCGCCGCGAAATCCGCAGCGGAGCCTTCACGTTTTCGTTTGCTTATTCCGGCGAGGAAGCCCTGGAGTACCTGCACGGCCACGCCTCGGAGGTCGTGCTGATTCTGTCCGACATCAACATGCCGGGCATGAGCGGGCTGGAGCTGCTGCGCCACATCCGCCAGGAGTACAACGCGCCCCCGCCCCTGCCGCCCCAGGTGATGATGATAACGGCCTACGGCGACGATGCCAGCCGCCAGCAGGCCCTGGCGCTGGGCGCCAACGATTTCCTCTCGAAGCCCGTAGATTTTGCGGCGCTCAAGGAAAAACTACTGCACCTGACCGAGCATGAAAACTAAAATTCTGGTGGTCGATGATGAGGCCGACCTGGAGCTGCTCATCAAGCAGAAGTTCCGGCGCAAAATCCGGGAAAGCGTGTACGAGTTCGTGTTTGCCAGCAACGGACAGGAGGCCCTGAATAGCCTGCAGCAGCACCCCGACCTCGACATCATCCTCTCCGACATCAACATGCCGGTAATGGATGGCCTCACCCTGCTCACCAAGCTGCAGGAGGCCAACCCGGTGCTGAAAACGGTGATGGTATCGGCCTACGGCGACATGCAGAACATCCGGGCGGCCATGAACCGGGGGGCATTTGACTTTGTGACCAAGCCGGTGGATTTTCAGGACCTGGAAGTCACCATGGACAAAACCGCTTTGCACGTGCAGCAGCTACGCGGTACGCTGCGGGCCATCCAGGAAAACAACATCCTGCGCATGTACGTGGATGAAACCGTGCTCAAATTCGTGGAGCGGCCCGAGTTTCAGAACACGCTCATGGCCTCCGAAACGGTGGATGCCACGGTGGTGTTCATTGATATCTGCGGATTTACCTCCCTCTCGGAAGTGCTGCCGCCCACCGATATCGTGGCCATGCTGAACCGCTACTTCGACCAGATGGTGCAGGAGGTTATTGCCCAGGGCGGCCACGTGGATAAGTTCATGGGCGACGCCGTAATGGCCGTTTTCCGGGGCGAATACCACCTCGACCGGGCCATGGACGCGGCCTTGGCCGTGCGCCAGGTGGTGCAGGCCAACGAGGACCTACTGCCCGATGGCCGCCCCTACCGCCCGGAGGTCAGCATCGGTATCAACACCGGAGAAATGGTATCGGGCAACATCGGTTCGGCCTCGCTCAAGCGCTTGGATTACACTGTCATTGGCGACAATGTGAATGTAAGCCAGCGCCTGCAGTCGGTGGCCCAGCCCGGCCAGATTATCATCACCGAAGCCACCTACGAGCGGGTGAAGGAGTCGTTCCAGTGCCGCCCGCTGCACGAAGTAACGCTCAAAAACAAGGCCCAGCCCGTCATGATTTACGAGGTGGTGGCGTAAGGAAGAATTACTGTCATCCTGAGCTTGCGAAGGACCTTATCACGCCTGACCAGAAACCGCAAGATTTTATTCCAGCGTGATAAGGTCCTTCGCTGTGCTCAGGATGACAGTAGTTTTTCTTACTCATTCGCGGCTTCCCGGCCCTACTTCACCATCTCATTCTGGCGGCGTAGGCGCTGGCAGAGCACCTGCATGATGTTGCGCAGCACCTCGGGGCGCTCCTCCATCACATCATAAAAGTCGTCCTGATCGAGGCGGAAGGCCAGTACGGGGGTCTGGGCCACGGCCGTGGCGGAACGCGGCTCCGCATCCAGCAACGCCAGCTCCCCGAAAAAGTCGCCGGGACGGAAGGTGGCCAGCTGCTGCGGGCCGTTGAAGATGCTCACCTCGCCCTGGTGCACGATGAACAGGGACGCGCCCAGGTCGCCCTTGGCAAATACCTGCTCCTCGGCCGCAAATACCACTTCCTTCATGATGGGCACAATGCTGCTGAGCACGTTGGCGGGCGTTTGGGCGAAAAGGGCGGTGTGTTGCAGCAGGGCCACCCGGTCGGCGGCGGAAAGGTGCGCGGCAGCGGCGGCGTGGCTCATAAGCAGTTCGGGTAATTGTGGGTGATGGATACAGGCCTGTTGGTAGGCCGCCGGGTGCGCCGCCGCCCAGCGGCTCAGGGCATCCAGGGCGCTTTCCCGCACCAGCAGGCTGGCACTTTCCAGGTAGGACGGCAGCAGCATGAAATCAGCGGCGGCGGGCTGCCATTCCCGCAGGGCCAGGCTCAGCGTCCAGTCAGAAAAAACGATTTCGCCCTGCTTGATGATAAAGTGCAGCCCGGGCAGCGGCGCAGCGGCCGTGGGCAGCAGCCGGTCGAAGATGCGGGCTTTTTCGGCGGCGGGGCGCAGCTCCAGCAGGGTTTGCAAAGCCTGGTACACCGGGCGGGCAATGAGGTTATCGAGGATTTCGAGGGCATTGGCCTGCCGCTCCCGGGCGGCGTGCGCCACACTGCGCTGGGCATCGGCAATGGCCTGGGGCGGGTACAGGTGCAACAGCAACCCGAACAGCCGCTGCTCCAGGCGGTGCAGCTCGTAGGCCAGCGCGTCGCGCAGGGGCTGGTGTTCCGTGGCGGCTTTGGCGTGGAGCAGCTGCCGGGCCAGCAGCAGCTCCTGCTGCACCAGGGCCTGAAACGCCGGGGCGTTGGTCGGCTCGGGCGGGAAGTTGCGGAGGGCCCGCAGGGCGGCCTCCCGGGAAGTCAGGAATGGGCGCTGCGCCAGGGTAACCAGCGCGTTGCGGCTTGCCGTTGATGGCACGTGCCCCAGCAGCTGGGCCAGGCGCCGCAGCTGGGCATCGTCGGGGGTAGTGAGCAGGGCCTGGGCCACTGCGGGCACGGCCGCCGCGCCCAACTGCCGGAGCCGGGCGGTGGCCGCGGGCCGCGTGGCTTTGTCGGGGAGGGCAGCAACCAGATTGGCAAGTTCTTCCCTGGAAACCACTTCGGACCCATCCACGGCCGAGGCCGGCAAAGCATCATCGAGGGTAAACCGGCGGCTGACGGCGTGCTGCAATTCGCCCATATACTGCCCGTAAGTGCGGTACAGCAGCAGCAGGGCTCCGGCCATCAGCGCCCCCATCCAGCCAAACGCAAAGCCGGTACCCAGCGCTGGCACCAGGTGCGGTAGCAGCAGCAGCAACCCGGCCAGCCCCATGCCCAGCGGCTCATAGAGGCCTTTTGCCAGGGTGTGAGCCTGGAGGCGCTCCGGGGCCGGTAAAGGCTGAAACAGCACCAGAAAAACGGGGTCGAAGAAGGCGCGGCGCAGCACTTCCAGCGTCAGGAACAGGATGCAGAAGTAGAGCATTAGGCCCCCATCGGCCCAGGTATCGTGCAGGCCGTAGAGGGCCAAGCCGGCCACCACCAAAGCCGGCAAAGCCAGCAGCACCGGCCGCACCCCGGCCCGGTCCAGCACCTTGCCCGTCACCACCAGCTTCACCACCAGCGCCACTAAGTAGGTGATGGCCAGCACGGTGCTCACGTAGCGCATCACCACCGACTGGTCGTGGAATCGGTGCTTGACGTGCACAAAGAACGTGTACTCGATGCCGGTGGTCACGGCCGCAATGGCCAGCATGCTTAGGCACATAGTCAGCACCAGCCGGCTGCTACCAAACCACCGCTGCAAGGGCGCGGCCACGGCCTCGGTGCGGGCGGCGCGGGCCCGGGAGCGGGCCTCCACCACGTGCTCCCGGCCGGTGGCCCGCAACACCAGCAACGCGCCCACGTAGGCCCCAAACGCCAGCAGCAGCAGCCACAGCAGCTCGGTATGATGGTGAATAAGCAGGGCCAGCACGGCGCCCAGGGCCTTGGCGGGCATGTCGCCGGAGCTAATCACGCTGAACAGCCGCCGCCCCTGCCGCACATCAAACACCACTGCCGACACGCCCCAGAACTCCAGGTTGGTGAGCAGGTAAATCACGCGGTAGCCCGTCATGATGGCCACGGCGGCGGCCACCGAGTGGCCCACGGCCACCAGCACCGCCAGCACCGCCATCAGGGCCACCACGGCCAGCAGCACCCGCACGGCCACGCGCTGCAACCCCAGGTGGTGCTCAAAGTGGGCGTAAATCTGTCCGGCGGCCATCATGGCCAGGGCGGCCACACCGTAGGCCAGCGGCAAGTTTCGCTCGGGCTGGTTTTCGAGCAGAATGACGTTGGCGGCCACGTACACCAGAATAGTGCCGATGCCCAGCAGAAAATTGTGCAGGAAAAACAGCCCCACCGTGCGGCCTTCCTCCGGCCGGATGCCCAGCAACTGCTGCCAACGTGCGCGTAAGGTCATGGGGAGGAACTGGGAGGAAGAAGTTAGGAAACAAGAGTCAGGAGCCGGAATCCTGTCGTGTCCTGGTTCCTAACTTCTGATTTCAACCGCAAGATAGGAGCCTTCGGGCGGGTTAGTGCCGTTTTTTTGCATTGCTGGAGCCCTTTGCGCGTAGCCTGCCGCCTCAGGCGCTACCGCCGCGTTAGCAAGCCCACCCCGAACCCAATAGCCAGGCGGCCGGTGGTCCGGCTCAGGCCGTTACCTCCGCCAGAGCTTGTTCCAGGGCCGCGAACAGCTCCTCATTGCCCTGCTGCTCGTAGGTCTGCAACGCTTTTTCGAAGCCTGCGAGGTCGTAGAGGAAGGCCTTGAGGTTATCGGGGGTAATGGCCGGGAAGTGACGGCCGTAACCGAGCTTCTCCACTTCGGCGGCGTTCAGA
This sequence comes from Hymenobacter endophyticus, assembly GCF_032464715.1. Classification (NCBI taxonomy): domain Bacteria; kingdom Pseudomonadati; phylum Bacteroidota; class Cytophagia; order Cytophagales; family Hymenobacteraceae; genus Hymenobacter; species Hymenobacter endophyticus. The sequence goes on from NZ_JAWDJT010000004.1 coordinate 48,851, forward strand.
AACTGCTCGAACTGGGCTGGAATGGGCACCGCGCAGATGGGCTTGCGCAGGTACACGGCCTCGCTGATGAGCGAAAAGCCGCCGTTGGTTACCACGGCCCGGGCGCTGGCCAGGTCGGCCAGGAAGCCGGCTTCGCTGAAGGCCCGCAGCTGCACGTTGCCGTGGTTTTCCTCCTTGTTAAAGCCGTACACCCGGAACTCCTGCCCCGGCAGCAGCTGCAGCTGGCCCACCAAATCCTTCTGGGTGGTGGCCGACTGGTACACCAGCACGTGCTGGCCGCGCGTGGGCCGCAGGGCCAGAACCTCGGGCCGCAGAATGGGCGGTACCAGCGTGGTGCGCTCCTTGATGACGGGCAGGCGGAAGAACGTGGAAACCAGGTACTGCCGACTGCCCGGCAGCTTGGCCCGCACAATCTGCCGGGCCAGGCTGAGGTTGCCCCGCTCCTGGGGCGGCACCACCACATCCAGCGCCGCCCGGCTGATTATCTGCATGTTATCGATGCTGATAACGGGCAGGCGCTTCCACTTGGCAAACAGAAAGCTGAACGACTCAAAGTCGGAAATAACCACCTCGGGCTCAAAGTCGCAGAGCAGCTCCCGGTACTTGCGGAAGTTGACGAGCAGGTTTTCCGGGGCGGAGCGCAGCGTAAGCGCCGCCGTGCGCGACTTGGAAACCGTGAGGTGCTTGTAGGCCAGGTGAAAGCCCCGGATTTCGTGCACCCGGCCCGGGAAGTTGGTCGCCAGCATCTGGTAGGCCCGGGAGCTGCTCACCACGCACACGTTGTGACCCTGCTTTAGCAGGTGGCCAATTACCACCTTGCTGCGCGTGGCGTGGCCCAGCCCTTCGCCCGGCACTCCGTAGAGAATGTTCATAGCGCTGCGAATTACCGGCGGCCGGTAGGCACGCGGAACTGCACGCCCAGGCTGGGAATGAAGGTGAGCCCGCTGAGCTTGGCCTTGGTGTTATTTAGCAGCTGGTACTCGCCGTAGTTCTGGTAGTACACCGACAGGGCCGGGATAAAGTAGGCGTAGCGGTAGCCCAGCTTGGCATTAAAAAACGCCCCGAACGAGCCGAAATTCTGGCGGGCTGAGGGCAGCGCCGGCAACGCCAGCCGCCCCGCCGAGTAGAACAGGTTGCGGGGCTGAAAGCCGTACTTGAAGAAGCTGTGCGCGTACACCACCCCATAGGAAATGGCCCCGATTTCCTCCTCTACGCCCAATGATTTGCTGAACACCAGCGGCACAATCAGGTCGTGGCGGCTGGCCTCGAAGCCCAGAAAATCCGTCACGTTATCCAGGAACGGAATACTGGGCAGCTTGCTGCGCTGGGTGGCAAACTGCAGCCCGATGCTGCCGTACGTGGCCCCGGCCGCCCGGCTGCCCGGGTTTTCGGGCGTGCCCGTGGGGCCCATAAACTGGTACATGGCATCGAAAACGTGGGAGCCGAAACCATATTTATAGCCCACGTCCAGCCGGTCAATCACCCCATAGCGTACGTACAGGTCGGAGGTGGGCCGCACGGGGTCCAGCACGTAGGCCAAGGCCCCAATCTGCAGCTTCTCAATGGTCTGATCGTAGAAGACACTATCCTTGTTGGCCGCCGACTTAGCCGCCTCCACTAGTGCCGAGCCGGTTTTGCCCAGCGTCTCGGTGGGCACGTTGAAGGCCATGTTGCCGCCTATTTTGAACTCGCCCCGGGGCGTTACCTTGCCCGTGCTTACAATGGCGCGGGGTGCCGTGCAGGAAGCGGCAAACAGCAAACTAGCCCCGGCCAGCAGGCTGAGGGCGGCAGGAAGGGAGGAGAACTTATTCATCAATAGCGAAGATAGGGAAGAGCAAAAACTGGCTGAGGGCTAAAACCAGGCCGAAAGTAGGAAAAGCCCCGCAACCCGGCTGCTGCCCCCGCACTTCCGGCTGCTGTTGAACCCGCTGCCCAGGTCCCGATGTTGCCCCGGCGGTGCTGTGTGCCAAGGAGCACAACTTTCGGTTTTATCTTTGATTATGACTGCATATTTCACTTGGTTTTTACACGGATGGCGGGCCTTGGCTCTAGGGCTACTGGTGCTGACTGCCGCTACCGGCGCGGCCCCGCAGCCAGTCGTGTCCAAGGCTACCGTGTACCTGTTCCTTTCCGATACCTGCCCAATTTGCCAGACCTCCACGCTGGCTTTGCGGCAGCTGCACGCCACTTACGCGCCCCAGGGAGTTGCGTTTGTGGGGGTTTTTCCGGAGCCCCAAACCCGGCCCGCCGATATTATTCTGTTTCAGCAACAGTACCAAGTACCCTTCCCACTGCGCCAGGATGAGGAGCAGCGACTCACCCGGCAACTGCAGGCCCGCATCACCCCCGAGGCAGTGGTAGTGGCCCCCGATGGCCGCATCCTCTACCAAGGTCGCATTGATGACAGTTACCTGGCCCTGGGCAAACGCCGCACCGTAGTGCTCCATCATGAACTCCAGGATGCCCTGGCAGCCGTGGTAAGCGGGCAACCAGTGGCCGTACCCCGCACTGAGGCCGTTGGCTGTTTTATCAATTAAGCGGCAACAGAGAGGGGTTTGTATTGCCCCTCTCCCTGTTGCGCGGCTCAGCGTAAGCGCGGTACGTCTACCGCTGGCCGTATCTTTCCTTGTTGGGAAATTACAGAAATGTTTCGTGGGGCGGAAGCCAAACCGGGCCGGACGGTTTGGCATTTCCTGGTACCGTCCGCCAGTGCCACCCAACTGGTCGTATTCTTTTCGTTTTAGCGTCCCCGGTGCTGCTGATGGCACTGGAGCCCGCAAATGCTATACGGCAGGCGCTTCTGATCCGGCGGCAGGTGCATCTTTTAGCAGACCACCCATGCGCACACCTGCCGCTCAAGAATGCAATGCAGAGCAGCTATTACCGATGGACTACCCGGTTATCAGCACAGCCACACTGTTACGCTGGGAACTGAAAATCCAGTAACTTTCTCTTCCGTTTCCGGAATTTTTGCCCTGCCATGCTCCAGTTTTACCTCAATAACCAGCTTGTCCGTACGCAGCAGCCGGCCGGCAGCACCCTGCTTGATTTCGTGCGCTATGACCAGCACCTGAAGGGCACCAAAATTGGCTGCCGCGAGGGTGACTGCGGGGCCTGCACGGTGCTGGTAGGTGAGTTGGATGCGTCGGGCGAGGCTGTGCGCTACCAGTCCATGACCTCCTGCCTGACCCCTCTGGGCAACGCCCACGGCAAGCATGTGGTAACGGTGGAAGGCATCAATCAAGCCCGCGGCAGCCTTACCCCGGTGCAACAGGCCATTGTGCGGGAAGGCGGCTCCCAGTGCGGGTTCTGCACCGTGGGCTTTGTGATGAGCCTCACCGGCCACGCCCTGAGCAGCCAGCCCAGCACCGAGGCCAGCGTACTGGCTTCCATTGATGGCAACATCTGCCGTTGCACTGGCTACAAGAGCCTGGAGCGGGCAGCGGCGCACCTTCAGGAGCAGTTGCAGCAACGGCCTGCCACCGAATCGTTGCCCTGGCTGGCAGAGCAGGGCTTCGTGCCGCAGTATTTTGCCGATATGCCTGGCAAGCTCCAAGCGTTGCACGGCGCCACCACGGCCGCTGCCGCGGGCGGCTCCGAAACCACTGCCCCCCTGCCCGCCGCCGCAACCAGCCTTGATGCTCCGGCCGCCGCCCGGGCCCGCATTCTGGGCGGCGGCACCGATTTGCTGGTGCAGCAGCCCGAAAAAATTCGGGCTACAGACGTGAAGTTGGTGTACGACCAACACGCCCTGCGCGGCATCCGGCGCGAAGGCAATACCATTACGCTGGGGGCCGCCACCACGGCCCAGCAACTGCTGGAATCAGAGGTGATGCTGGCGGTGATGCCGCAGTTGCCGCGCTTTCTGAAGCTGGTGAGCAGCACCCCCATCCGCCAGATGGGTACCGTGGCCGGCAACTTCATCAACGCCTCCCCCATCGGCGACCTAACCATTCTGTTCCTGGCCTTGGGAGCGGACGTTGAGCTGGTCAACGCCACCGACCACCGCCGCTGGCTGCCGCTTGCGGAGCTGTACGCGGGCTACAAGCAGCTCACCAAAACTGCCGACGAGCAGGTAACGACCATCCGCTTCCCCGCCCCGGCCCCAACCGATGCGTTCAACTTCGAAAAAGTATCCAAGCGCACCCACCTGGATATTGCCAGCGTGAATACTGCCGCTTGGCTGCGGGTGGAAAACGGGTTGATTCAGGGAGCCCGCCTCTCGGCCGGAGGCGTGGGGCCCACTCCGCTGCTGCTGCGCCAGACGGCTGCCGCGCTGGTAGGCCGGCCGGTTTCGGTGGAAACGCTGCGCCAGGCTCAACAGACAGCCCAGCAGGAAATCAGCCCCATCAGCGACGTGCGCGGCACCGAGCAGTACAAGCGCCTGCTGCTGCACCAGTTACTCGAAGCCCACTTCGTGGAAACCGGCCTGCTCCTCGAAGAACAGCTGTAGAGACGCGACACTTCGCGTCTCACCCGTTGCTGACGTTGCTTAGCCAGCACTGTCATTCCGAACGAAGTGAGGAATCTGGGTTTACCATTTAGGAATTAACCCAGATTCCTCACTTCGTTCGGAATGACAGTTGGCCCTATCCTGGCCCCTTCTTACCCTCTTACCCTCTCACCCTCCTACCCCCATACCCTTCCTCGTGAATCACCTCGACCCCATCCGCCACGTGCGCGGCGAATCCCAGTATCTGGATGATGTGCCGGTGCAGCACGGCACCCTGTACGCCGCCGTGGTGGAGTCGCCGGTGGCGCATGGCCAGCTGCTGACGGTGGACGCCACGGCGGCATTGGCGCTGCCCGGTGTGGTGTACGTTCTCACGGCCCAGGATATTCCCGGCGAAAACCAGATTGGCGGCATCGTGCCCGATGAGCCGCTGCTGGCTGAGGGCCACGTGCACTTCCGCGGGCAGCCGGTGGCCCTGGTGCTGGCCGAATCAGAACATGCGGCTCACGCGGCTCTGGCCCACGTGCGGGTGGAGGTAGAACCCCTGCCCATTATTACCGACCCGCGGGTAGCCGCGGCTCAGGGCGAGCTGCTGGTGCCGCCCCGTACGTTCCGCATTGGTGATTCCGGAGAGGCCTGGCCCGGGTGCGCCCACGTGTTTGAGGGCGTGGCTGAATCGGGCGGACAGGAGCACTTGTACATTGAAACGCAGGGTGCCTACGCCTTTCCCACGGAAATGGGCGGGGTGCGCATCATCTCCTCCACCCAGGGCCCCACGGCCGTGCAGCGCCATACGGCCCACGTGCTGGGTCTGGGTATGCACCAGGTAGAAGTGGACGTAACGCGCCTGGGCGGGGGCTTCGGGGGCAAGGAAGACCAGGCCACGCCCTGGGGCGCACTGGCCGCGCTGGGGGCCTTCGTGGCCCGCCGCCCAGTGAAGCTGGTGCTGGACCGCATGGCCGACATGCGCATGACTGGCAAGCGCCACCCCTACTCCTCCGACTTCAAAATTGGGCTGGATGCGGACCTGAAGATTGTGGCCTACGAGGTGACGTTCTACCAGAACGGCGGCGCGGCGGCCGATTTGTCGCCGGCCGTAATGGAGCGCACCTTGTTCCACAGCACCAACACCTACTTCATCCCCAACGTAACGGCCACTGCCTACAGCTGCCGTACCAACCTGCCGCCCAACACCGCTTTCCGTGGTTTCGGGGGGCCGCAGGGCATGTTTGTGATAGAGTCGGCCATTGCCAGCGCGGCCGAGCGGCTGGGCGTACCGGCCACCGAAATCCAGCGCCGCAACCTGCTGCGCGAGGGGGACCTGTTTCCGTATCGTCAGCCGGCCGAGGGCTGCCACGCCGAGCAGGCCTGGGACACGGCCGCCGAGCTGTTCGACCTGCCGGCCCGCCGCCGCGAGGTGGACGAGTTCAACCGCACCCACCGCTGGCAGAAGAAAGGGCTGGCCGTTATGCCCATCTGTTTCGGCATCAGCTTCACCAAAACGGCCATGAATCAGGCCCGGGCGCTGGTGCACATCTACACCGATGGCTCGGTGGGCGTGAGCACCGGGGCCGTGGAAATGGGTCAGGGCGTGAACACCAAAATTGCGCAGGTAGCCGCCCGCACGCTGGGCATTGGTCTGGACCGCATCAAGGTGGAAAGCACCAACACCACCCGCGTGGCCAACACCTCCCCCTCAGCCGCCTCCGCTACCGCCGACCTCAACGGCAAAGCCACCGAGCTGGCCTGCCTGGCATTGCGGGAGCGGCTGCTGCGGCTGGCTTCCACCGAGCTGAGCATGGATTACGAGGGCCTGCACATCGAAAATGAACAGGTATTGGCCGCCGGCAAGCCCGCCGATACCACCTGGGAGAAGTTGGTTTCGGCGGCCTATTGGCAGCGCGTGAACCTCTCCGAAAACGCTCACTACGCTACCCCCGACCTACATTTCGACGCCACTACCAACCAGGGCTACCCCTTCGCCTACCACGTGTACGGCACGGCCCTGACCACCGTGCAGGTGGATTGCCGCCGGGGCACCTACGAGGTGCAGGCCGTGCACATTGCCCACGACTTTGGCCAGAGTCTGAACCCGGCCGTAGACCGGGGCCAGATTGAGGGCGGCGCGGTGCAGGGCATCGGCTGGATGACGCTGGAAGAACTGGTGTACAACGAGGAAGGTCGCCTGCTGAGCAACTCCCTCAACGCCTACAAAATCCCCGACCTGTACGCGGCCCCCAAGGTGCTGGACGTGCATTTCCTGGATACGCCGGGCCACTCCCGGGCCGTGATGCGCTCTAAGGCCGTGGGCGAGCCGCCGCTGATGTACGGCATCGGGGCCTACTTCGCGCTGCGCGACGCGGTGCGGGCATTCAATCCGGATGCCGGTATTTCTTTCTCCGCTCCTATGACGCCGGAAAAGGTTCTTGTAAATTTGCACCCCCGTTTTACAACCACCCCCTCCGCTGCTTGGAATTCATCCGCTCCGTCAACCTCCGCAACCACCTCCGCGGCCTGCTGATTTACGCCGCCGGCGACACGGCCGCCGCCCTGCTCCTGCATCAGTTTTCCTGGACCCGGCTGCTGGGCATGGCCCTGGTAGGCGGCATTCTTTACTCCTGGGAAGTGCCCGCCTTTTTCCGCTGGATTGACCGGCAGGTACCCGAGCGGCCCGATGGGGGGCTAGGGCGGCGGTGGCTGCGGGCGGCATTGTCGCAGGTGTATTTCAACCCGCTCTGGATTGTGCGGCACTACGTATTTCTGCGGTTGTTCAGCGGCCAGTTCAACGAAATTTCCCTGGCCCTGGTACCGGTGGCTACCCGCTCGTTTCTGCTGAATGTGCCGTTGGCGCTGGTGGTAAATTACTTCATTCAAAACAAGGTTTCTGCCAACTTGCGGTTTGTGGCCAGTGCGCTATTTTCGGGCTTTATGGCGGTGTACTACGCCATCAGTTCCACCTGGTAAGCGGCCACGGCCGGGGCTGCTGACTGTTTAGGCGGCCGGCCTGCTTGGCTGAACTTCTGTTCCTTGCTTTCTGCCCGTGAATACTTCCACTGCCTTTCCTGCCGCCCAGCGCGACCTGCCGGTATGGCAACAGGCCGCCGCCAGCTTGCAGGCGGGGGTGCCGGTAGCGTTGCTGTGCGTGCTGGCCAGTGCGGGCAGTAGCCCCGGCCGGCAGGGGTTTAAGATGGTAGTTACGGCCACTGATATGGCCGGCTCCATTGGGGGTGGCATTATGGAGCATAAGTTTGTGGAGCTGGCCCGCACCCTGCTAGCCGAAGGCAGCTTCGCCCCGATGTTGCGCCGCCAGATTCACCGCAGAGAAGCCCCCGCCGACCGCTCAGGCATGATTTGCTCCGGGGAACAGCAGCTTCTGGTGTACCCGCTGTCGGCCGCCGATCTACCCACCGTATTGCGCATCACGGAGCTATTGCAGCAGTCGGTGCCGGGCCGGGTGTGGCTATCAGCGGCAGAAGGATTGCGCGTACAGGAGGAAGCTGCGGCGGCCCCACACTACACCCTGCAGCACGGCCCAGACTGGGCCTACTCCGAAAACCTGGGGTTCCGTGACAAGGCTACCATAGTGGGCGGCGGGCACGTAGCGCTGGCGCTGTCGAGGGTACTGGCTTCCCTTGACTTCGGCCTGACCGTGCTGGATGACCGTCCCAACCTGAACACGCACCAGCTTAACCCCTACGCGCATTACAAGCGCACGGTAGTCTACGAGCAGCTGCTCCAGGAAATTCCGGCCGGCCCGCACCAGTATGTCATTCTGATGACCTTTGGGTACCGCTCCGACTTAGCGGCCTTGCGCGCCTTACTACACCACCCCGTGCGCTACCTGGGCGTGATGGGCAGCCAGGCCAAAATTACCGAGTTGCTGGTCACCCTGCGGGCTGAGGGCGTGCCCGAGCAAGCACTGGCCCGGGTACACGCGCCCATTGGGCTGCCCATCAACAGCCGCACGCCCGAGGAAATTGCCATCAGCATTGCCGCTGAGCTTATCAGGGAGCGTAACGCGCAGTAGCGTTCTGGTACGGCCGACGCATATAGGCATTGTTTACTTGGCTACCTACGCCGGCCGCGTGTTGTGGCTATGGGCACCAACTATTCATCATTCATCGGTTTCGCTGGTAGTATTCTGGCCGCTGAGGTACCCCTCGGTGAAGATATGGTACTGGTCGAAAATGGAACGTACGGAGCGGCGGAGTACGATTTCGCCCTGGGGACCGGTGGGTACGCTTACGCCCGAGGCGTAGCCGTTCCAGACGGCCCGGTTGGTGCGGTTATCAATGAGCGTGACCAGCAGAGTGCCTTCCTGGAGTAACAGGCGCACCGGCTGGTAACCTTTGCGGTCCTCATTGGGTGTTTCCTCATCCTCGGAGTAGCCCGCTTTTACCCAGCGCGAAAAATCCTCCTGGGCGTAACCCCGAAAGCGCATGTCCCCCTCAAACAACCGGAAGTTGACCAACAGATCGGGGCGGCGGCGGGCGGTGCGGTAGCCCTGAATCTTGAGCCGGTTCCGAATGGCGTCGCGCACGGTGGAGCCCAAGCGGCTGGTATCCGAGTTGATGCCGTCGCCGCTGATGAACTCGTAAGTGCGGTAGCGCCGGAACTGTCCGGCGTAGCTGTAGTCGGACTCGACGCGAGCTTCCCGCGCCATCATGCAGCTGGAGAGGGCCAGGCTACCGCCGGCTAACAGAGTAACATACCATTTCATAGGCGCTGGGGAATTAAGAGGGTCGTACTGACTAAAATACGAAACTCACAGCGCTAATCGATTGGCTTCCAGCGTAAATATTTGTGCAGGATATATCCGGCTCAGCTTTCGGTACGCTACGACAGCCCACAATATGGGCGCCAGGGCGAAGGGGAAAGGTTTTGGCAGCCTACACGCCAACCGTCAATTCTTTTTCCAATACTATGTTAAGGCCGCGGGAGCTTTGCACGGTACCAATAATATCAAATCCATGCCGCAGGTTCAGCAGCAGCATGGCCCGCCAGCGGTTGTAGGTTTGCGTGCGGACACGGCGGTACCCTTGAGCAGCGCACCAGGCGTGTTGTTGCCCCATTAGCTCGGCGGCAATGCCACGCCCCCGAAAATCAGGATGCACGCCGCCCAGCCAGCTGTAGTAGTGCCCCGGCTTCCGCTCATAGCCCAGCTTGCAACCCACCAGCTGATTGTTTTCGTACGCCAGCCATGCCTGCACCGGCTGGCACTGCTGCTGGTAATGCAAGTCGGCCTCCAACTCGGCAGCGGTGGTTTCCAAGGCAGCAGACAGCAGCTCGATAAGCAGCCCAAACGGGGCAGAATACGGCGCTACCGCAGGCAGTAAGTGGAACGTGCGATTCATACGTTTATCAGAGCAATAAAAGAATCTACCTTTTGTTTACTGCGTGAGTGTTAGCGAGGAGGTTTGGGCAGTGTAGATTTCGCCGTTGCTGAGCTGATACACTACAGTAAACTGCTGCGGGCCGGTGCTGGCAACAGCTGGGTTAGCCAGCCGCAGCTCCAGCATCAAAGCCGGTTGTTGTGCCCGCCGCTGCACATAGTCGCTGAGTAGCCCGTCGGCTAGTGGGTTGCCCATCACGTCATACACGCTCAGCAGATAATTGAGTGAGCTACCAGCCGGGTGCTGGGCATCCAGCGCGCTGTTGCTGGTGACGGTAATGGCCGTAACCAGCTCCGTAAACTTTGGCTCGGCTGGTGAGCAGGCGTAGGCTGCGCCCCAACCAGCTTGGTGTTCCTGTACCGCCACCAGCCTGGTAGTGAGGCTGAAGCGCAAGGCAAACTGGCTGCGGGAAACCGACTCCGCCGCCCCCAGCACCAGGGCCGAACTACCGGCATTGGAAATAGCCGAGACGGTAGTACCCGTAATATCATAGTTGCCCACTTTGGGCGCGGGGATGCAGCCGCAGGAATCGGCGCAAAACATGCCCCCGCAGGCGGGCAGGCCCAGTACCAGCGAAGTAAAAAGCAGAAGTCGTTTCATAGCCTTGGGTATTGCGTAGGATTTCACTTTTCAGAGAAGCCCCAACGGCCGCAGGTTGCACACCGGCTATGTTATCTTTTTACTGGTACCCGGCGGCCTGCAAACGGAACAGCTCGGCGTAGCGGCCGTTGCGGGTCAGCAGTTGCTCGTGGCTCCCGATTTCCTGAAACTGCCCGTTTTCGATAACCAGAATTCGGTCGGCCATGCGCACGGTGCTGAAGCGGTGGCTGATGAGCACGGCGGTTTTGCCCTGAGTCAGTTCCTTGAACCGCTGGAACACCTCGTACTCAGCGCGGGCATCGAGGGCGGCGGTGGGCTCGTCGAGGATGAGCAGCTGGGCGTCGCGCATGTAGGCCCGGCCCAGGGCAATTTTCTGCCACTCCCCCCCGCTTAGGTCTACGCCCCCGTTAAAGCGGCGGCCAATCATCTGCTCATAGCCCTGGGGCAGTTTGGCAATAACGGAGTCGGCCAGGCTTTGCTGGGCGGCCTGCTCAATGCGGGGCTGGTTGCCTTTTTCTTCGATGCGGCCCACGGCCAGGTTTTGGCCGGCCGGCAACTGGAAGCGCACAAAATCCTGGAAAATCACCCCAATCTCCTGGCGCAGTTCCTGGGGGTCGTACTCGCGCAGGTCGTGGCCATCGAGCAGGATGCGGCCCTCGGTGGGGTCGTAGAGACGGGCCAAGAGCTTCACGAGCGTGGTTTTACCGGCCCCGTTCTCGCCCACCAGCGCCAACTTCTCGCCGGCCTGCAGCTCGAAGCTGAGGTTACGCAGGGCCCACTTCTCGGCGGTGCGGTATTTGAAGCCTACATTCTCAAAAGTGAAGCCCTGCCGGATGGGCCGCGGAAACGGCCGCACCGCTCTGGACTCGTCGCGGCGGATGCGGGGCTGCAGCTGGAAGAACTCGAAGAAATCCTGCAGGTACAGGGCACCCTCGGCGACCGAGCTAAAGCGGCTCAGAATACCTTCCAGCAAGCCCCGCATGCGGGCAAAGGAGCCGGCCAGAAACGTGAGCTGCCCGATGCTGACGCGCCCGTACACCGCCTGGCTGATGATGTACACGTAGGCCGCGTAGTAGCCCGCCGCGCCCACCGCCGCAAAAAAAGTCCCCCAGCCGGCCCGCTTGATTACCAGGGACTTGTTCTGCCGGTAAAACTCATCGGAAAGCTGCCGGAATCGGTCAATTAAAAACCCGGAAAGGCCGAAAATCTTCACTTCCTTGGCCGTTTCGTCGGAGGCGCCGGTCTGGCGCAGGTAGTCCAGCTCCCGGCGCTCGGGCGTCCAGCCATGCACCAGCGAATAGCTCCGCTCGTTGAAGTGACTTTCGCCCAGAAACGCCGGCACCACCGCCACCAGCAACAGCAGCAGCAGCCAGGGGTTGAAGGCCACCAGCCCCACGGCCAGAAACCCCATGGTAATGGCATCCTGGGCCTGGCTGAGCACCTGGGCCATGAGCACGGTGCGCGAGAGGGTCTGGCGGCGGGCCCGCTCCAGCTTGTCGTAGAAGTTGCTGTCCTCGAACTGGTCCAGGTCCAGCTCGGCGGCGTGCTGCATGAGCCGCACCGAGCTTTGGTTGGCAAACAGGTCGCCGAGCAGGGAATCCAGCAACGCCACGCCCCGGCCCAGCGCATCCGACAAAATAGCCAGCCCAAACTCCAACGCCACCAGGCTGAGCACCGGCGTGAGGGCGCGCTCCGGGGCGGGCAGCCGGCTGAGCTGCACCACCGCATCCAGAATCAGCTGGCCCACATAGAGCATGGCCACCGGCAGCGCCGCCCGCAGCAGGCGCAGGGCCACGTTGCCCAGCGTGAGGCCGGGGCTGGTTTGCCAGATCAGGCGCAAAAACGCCGGTAGGTTGCGCAGGGCCGAAAACCGCTCCCGCACCGTAAGGGCGGGCTTGCCGTCGGGGCGGGGCTTTTTGGCGGATATGGTAGAGAAAAACGAGTCAGTACGAGGCATAGAACGGGCTATACGGCATACTTCGGGCCGGAATGCGGCGGCAGCCGTTTTGGCAGTTCTCCGCTTTCCGTACCTTTCACTTACTTACCTTGTAGCTAGCTGAATACCATTTCTATACTTATCTGGATGAAGACGATACTTGCGCTGCTGTGCCTACTCCTGTTATCTGGCCCAGGCCGGGCCCAGCAGGCAGCTCTAGCTTTTGAACCTAGTACTTGGACGATGGCAATGCAGAAAGCACAGCAGTTGCAGCAGCCCGTTTTTGTGTACGCGTACAGCCCTGGTTGCCATTTCTGCCAGCAAATGGAAAAAACCACGCTGCACGACGCGGCCGTAGCCACCTATTACGCTGCCACATTTGTATCGTTGAAGGTGGATATAACGGTGGATACTGCCTTTGCCCGCCGCTACGATATCAACGGATTTCCCACCTACCTCTACTTCGACAGCGCGGGTCAGCCCCTGCACCGCAGCTCCGGCGAAAAGCCCGCCGCCGCGTTTATTGCCGACGCCCAAGCTGCATTTCAGCCACAAACAGCGTTTTACGCCCTGCAGCGCCAATACCAGGCCGGTAGCCGCAGCCCCGATTTGCTTTACCGGTACAGCCAGGCCCTGAACTCATCCAACCAGCGCCACAACCCTCAGGCCCAGGTACTCACCGAATATCTGGCTACCCAATCGGCGCTACAGTTGAAGTCCGAGAACAACATACGCTACCTGTTCGAGCAGTATAGCGCCCCAACCGACGAGTACATCATCCGGCACCAATCTGATTTTGCTCCCTACTACCCAGCTGCCGTTGTGCAGAAGCGCGCTTACAGAATTTTAGCAGCGCGTGCCTTCGATGCCGGAAAACAAGCTTCAGGCGAGGCTTTCCGAACAGTACAGAAACTAGCCCACACCCAATTCGCCGACACGGCCCAAGCTGGGCATACTGCTCGCATCAATTTCTGGGAAGGTCGGCGCGACTGGCTGCGGTACGCGCAGGCTACGCGCCGCTACAGCCTCCTTGCTTCCCCTGACCTATACACCCTGCGAAAATCGGCCACCTACCTCTACCACTTTGGGGAGGAGCAGGGCCCAGAGCGGCAGCAGCAGGCCCTACAGGAAATTCTGGCGGTGTTACCGGTGCTGCTAAAAGCGGAGCGCAGCTACGAGAGCTTACTGCTCTGTGCCCGGCTGGAACATTAGGCGCACCGTTTGGCCCCGGCGCGGCAGTTGGCCGAGGAAGCATTGGCCACTGCCCAACAGCACCACGAAACCGGCGAAGAAGCCCAGACCCTGCTGGCTATCCTACCGGCCCGGTAGCGGAGCGCCAACACCGAAGCGCCGGCGGGACCGTACTTTTACGCACTTCCCGTCGTTTCTTGCTGCCATGCTGCATAGTATTCTATTCGCCCCTTTTCCGGATGCCGCCGCTGAGGCCCATGCTGAGGCTCTGCAAGCCACCCTGGCCGGGGCGGCTACGGAGGGCGTATTGCTGGTAAACCTGTCGTTGCCAAAGGCTGCGCCGATACTAGCCCTGGTGCAGCCGGGGGGCGTTACGGTGTTGCAGCTACTGGCAGCGGGCGGCACTCTTTCCACCCCGGCTCTCACGGCAGCACCCTGGCAGCTTGACGGGCAGGCTTTGGCGGGGTTTGAGTCTAGCATCTCGCCCTGGCAGCAGTTTCAGCAGCAGCGGGCGGCTTTGGCCGAGTGGCTCAGCCAGCAGCCGGAGTTTCCGGCCGTGGCCTCCACCGACGTGGCGGGGCTGGTGGTGTGCTTGCAGCCGATGCAGTTTGCCGGTGATGTAGAAGCCGGCTTACAGCAGCTGCCCGCTACGGAGCAGTTTCAGCTGGTACCCGCCCTGGGGCAACTCCCCCGGCGCCTGCAGCAGCTAGAACCCCAGGTAGTGCTGCCACCTGCTTTCCTGCACCAATGGGCCGAGTTACTGCGCCAGCGGGGCCAGCAGCCAACTACCCCTGAAGCAGCAACAGAGGAACCGTACGAAACCCAACCCGGCGGCTTTGTAGCGGGCAAGCTCCGGCAGCTCTGGGGCTGGCTGGGAGCTGAGGATGTCCCCGCCGACCCGCCCTACGGAGGGGGGCTGGCTACTGAAACTTCAGCAGCCAATGAGCAGGAGAAGCAACGGCTGGAACAGCTGCGGCAACAGGTAACGCAGGAGTTGCAGCAGCAGCGCCAGGCTATGGAAGCCCGGGAGGCCCAGCAGGCGGCCAGCATTGCCCAACTCCGCCAGCAGCTCACTCAGGCACCCTCAGCCACAGCCGAAGTAGCCGACCTGCAAGCCCGCCTCAACACCGAAATGCAGGAAAAACAGCAGCTGCAGCAGGCTATTCAGGCTTCCCGCACCGAAGCCGAAGCCCGCAACCAAGCGCTTGATGCCCGCATTCAACAGTTAGGCAACCAACTGGAGCAACTCCAACGACACCCAGCTGCGGCTGCTCCAACCCCAGCAACGGTGCCCGTTTCCGCGCAGCCGGCTGCCCGCCCCCAAGCAACGGCTGCGGCCCCGGGCCCAGCCTGGCGACTACAGTGGGCCCGGGCGGCGCTGGTGATACTTTCGATAGGGGCGCTGGGGGCCGGCCTGTGGGGCGTAACCAAGCTGCCAAACTTGCTACGCCCGGTGTTGCCCGCTGCCACTCGGTCCACCCCGGCATCCGACGATACCTTCAATGATAACGCCGAAGCCGCCGCGCCTACCCTGTTCGATATTCAGCCCGATACCGTGGCCGTAGACTCGGCGGATACCTCCGCTGAGGAAAATGAGGAAAATATTGTTCCGGCCGACTCCCTGGAAACTCCGGCCCGCGCCGGCGAACTGCTGGATTCAGTTGCCGCCGACGAACCCTCCGGCGACATATAGCCCTATTCAACTACCTTATACTAACAGGCTTCCGCATGGCGCGGAAGCCTTTTTTGTTGCCCGGCGCCCCGCTACCATCCACAGGTATTCCTACGCCATTGGTTTTATCCCTTCATACCGACTTCATGTAAGGCCCGGTGCTTTGTATCACGCAAGCCTGGTACACCGGCCGCTTGCCGCTGCTAACAGCTCTCCAACACCCCCGTTTTTAGGCGTCGCACAACGCTGGTTAATGCTCGTTTAAGGTTATGAAAACAAGGTTTCTGCTAACGCTACTGGGCGTGGGCGTACTGTACGGCGGCACCAGCTGCTCAAAGGAACACAAGGAGAAAGAGGAAAAGGTAAAATTCCTCGTCACCAGCCCGCTCCAGAAAGACACGACCATCACCAAGGAATACGTGTCGCAGATTCACGCCTACCAGCACATTGAGGTGCGGGCGCTGGAAAAAGGCTACCTCCAGAAGATTTACGTGGATGAGGGCCAGGCCGTGCGGGAAGGGCAGCTCATGTTCCAGATCATGCCGATGGTGTACAAGGCCGAGCTGCAGAAGTCGAAGGCCGAGGCCAACTACGTGGGCATCGAGTACCAGAACACCAAGCAGCTGGCCGACAAAAACGTGGTTTCCAAGAACGAGCTGGCCCTGGCCCAGGCCAAGCTGGACAAGGCCAACGCCGAAGTCGGGCTGGCCAAAACTCACCTCGATTTTACCACCATCCGGGCCCCGTTCAGCGGTATGATGGACCACTTTCAGGCCCGGCTGGGTAGCCTAGTGGATGAGGGCGACTTGCTGACCACGCTTTCCGACAACAGCAAAATGTGGGTGTACTTCAACGTGCCCGAGGCCGAGTACCTGGCCTACAAGGCCCACGCCCGCACCGAAGCCGAGACGAAGGTGAAGCTGCGCATGGCCGACAACGAGGAGTTTAAGTACCCCGGCGTGGTGCAGACCATCGAGGCCGACTTCAACAACGAAACCGGCAACATTGCCTTCCGCGCCACCTTCCCCAACCCCGAGGGCCTGCTGCGCAACGGCGAAACCGGCTCGGTGCTGATGACGGTGCCGCTCAAAAACGCCGTGATTATTCCGCAGAAAGCCACCTTCGAGGTGCTGGAAAAGAAGTTCGTGTACGTGGTGGACGACAAGCGCCGGGTGCACCAGACGGAGGTAACCGTGGCCTCGGAGATGCCCGACCTCTACATCATCTCCGCGGGCCTGAAAGCCACCGACAAAATCATGCTTGAAGGCATCCGCAAGGTGAAGGATGGCGACAAAATCCGCTACTCCTACCAGGAACCCAAGTCGGTGATTTCGCACCTGAAGACCTATTCTGAATAGGTACAGCAGCCTTAAAAAGGCCGCTGTAGAGACGCGTATTCGCGTCTCACGTCAGCACGAGCGGTACCCAACCTCAGCACGCAGCAGACGCGAATACGCGTCTCTACAGCCATACAATTATGTTCAGTAGATTCCTTCGCCGACCCGTGTTTGCCATCGTCATTTCGGTGGTTATTCTGTTCCTGGGTGTTCTGGCTATCAAAACGCTGCCTACCTCGCAGTTTCCCGAAATTTCGCCGCCGATGGTGATGGTGAGCACGGCCTACCCGGGCGCCAGCGCCAAGGTGCTCACCGAGTCGGTACTCATTCCGCTGGAGCAGGCCATTAACGGCGTGCCCGGCATGAAGTATATGACCTCCGACGCCGTATCGGCCGGGGAGGCCAATATCCAGATTGTGTTCAACCTGGGCACCGACCCCGAGCAGGCCGTGGTGAACGTGAATACCCGTATTGCGCAGGTGCTCAACCGTTTGCCTACGCTGGTGCAGCGCGAGGGCGTGGTGGTGAACCGCGTGGTGCCCAACATGCTCATGTACGTCAACCTCTACAGCAAAGACAAGAATACCGACATGCGGTACCTCTTCAACTTTGCCGGGGTGAACATGCTGCCCGAAATCCAGCGCATTGATGGCGTGGGCCGGGCCAGCATTCTGGGCAGCCGCCAGTACGCCATGCGCGTGTGGCTGAAGCCGGACCGGATGCGCGCCTACAACCTGTCGGTGGATGATGTGATGGAAGCCCTCAACGACCAGAGCGTGATTGGTTCGCCGGGCCGCATCGGCCGCTCGGATGGCAAGGAGGCTTCGGCGCTGGAGTACGTGCTGACCTACAAGGGCCGCTTCAACGACGTGGAGGAGTACAAGAACGTGATTATCAAGGCCAATGCCAACGGCGAAACGCTGCGCCTCAAGGACGTGGCCAACGTGGAGCTGGGCTCGGAGTTCTACGACATCTACTCCAACCTCGACGGCTACCCTTCGGCGGCTATCATGCTCAAGCAAACCTACGGCTCCAACGCCCTCGACGTCATCAAGAGCGTGAAAACCAAGCTGGAGGAGCTGAAGAAAACCATGCCCCCCGGTATGGACTACAAGATCAGCTACGACGTGTCGAACTTCCTCGACGCCTCTACCGAAAACGTGATTCACACCCTGCGCGACGCCTTTATCCTGGTGGCCCTGGTGGTGTTCCTGTTCCTGGGCGACTGGCGCTCCACGCTGATTCCCATCATTGCCGTGCCGGTGTCGTTGGTGGGCGCGTTCATGGCCATGCAGGCCTTCGGCATGACCATCAACATGATAACGCTGTTTGCGCTGGTGCTGGCCATCGGGATTGTGGTCGATGATGCCATTGTCGTCGTCGAGGCCGTGCACGCCAAGATGGAGGAAAAACACCTGTCGCCCTACGGGGCGGTGCGTGAGGTGGTGGGCGAAATCAGTGGCGCCATTGTGGCCATTACCATTCTGATGACGGCGGTATTTGTGCCGGTAGCCTTCATGAGCGGCCCGGTGGGCATTTTCTACCGCCAGTTCTCGATTACTATGGCTTCCAGCATCGTCATTTCGGGCATCGTGGCTCTGACGTTGACGCCCGTGCTCTGCGCCATGATTCTGAAGAATACCCACGGCCAGCCCCGCAAGAAAACGCCCATCAACCGCTTCATCGACTGGTTTAACCGCGGCTTTGAGCGCCTGACCGGCCGCTACACCAACCTGCTGGAAAAGGTGGTGGACCGTCGCGTGGTGACGTTTGCCATTCTGATTGCCTTCGGGTTCGGTATTTTCGGCATCTCCTCCACCCTGCCGTCGGGCTTCATTCCGGCCGAGGACCAGGGCATGCTCTACGCCATCATTCAGACGCCGCCCGGCTCCACCCTGGAGCGCACCAACGCCCTGTCGCAGCAGCTTTCCAGGCTGGCCGAGAAGGTGCCCGGTATCGAAAGCGTGTCGTCATTGGCCGGGTACGAAGTGCTGACGGAAGGGCGCGGCTCCAACGCCGGCACCCTGCTCATCAGCCTCAAGCCCTGGGCCAAGCGCAAGCAGTCGGTGCACGATATTGTAATGAGCCTGGAAGAGAAGGCCAAGGAAATTCCCGGCGCGACCATCGAATTCTTCGAGCCGCCGGCAGTACCGGGCTACGGCGCGGCGGGTGGCTTCCAGCTCCAGCTGCTCGACAAAACCTCCACCGGCGACTACAAAGCCCTGGAAAAAGTGAACGACGAGTTTATGGCCGAGCTGAAGAAGCGCAAGGAGCTGGCCGGCCTGTTCACCTTCTTCTCGGCCAACTACCCCCAGTACGAGCTGCAGATTGACAACCAGCTGGCCATGCAGAAGGGCGTGAGCATCGGCAACGCCATGAATACGCTGAGCATCATGGTGGGCTCCACCTACGAGCTGGGCTTCATCAAGTACCAGCGCTTCTTTAAGGTGTTCGTGCAGGCTTCGCCCGAGTACCGCCGCCTGCCCAAGGACATTCTGGACCTCTGGGTGAAGAACGACAAGGGCGAAATGGTGCCGATGTCGGCCTTTATGAAGATTGTGAAAGGCCAGGGCGCCAACGAAATCAACCGCTACAACATGTACCCCACGGCCTCCATCCGCGGCGACGCGGCCCCCGGCTACAGCTCGGGCGAGGCCATCAAGGCGGTGCAGGAAGTGGCGGCCAAAACCCTGCCCCGTGGCTACGACATCGACTGGGGCGGCTTGTCCAAGGACGAAGTATCGCGCGGCAACGAGGCCATCTACATCTTCCTCGTAGTGATTGTGTTCGTGTATCTGGTGCTGGCCGCGCAGTACGAGAGTTTCCTCTTGCCGCTGGCCGTTATTCTGAGCTTGCCGGCCGGTATTTTCGGCTCATTTTTGCTCATCAAGGGCTTCGGTTTGGCCAACAATATCTACGCCCAGGTGGGCCTCGTGATGCTGGTGGGTTTGCTGGGCAAAAACGCCGTGCTGATTGTGGAATTCGCGGTGCAGAAGCACGAGGAAGGCATGACGGTGCGCGAGGCGGCCATTGAAGGTGCCAAAGTGCGCTTCCGCCCCATTCTGATGACTTCCTTCGCCTTCATTGCCGGCCTGATTCCGCTGGTGCTGGCTACCGGCGCGGGCGCCATCGGCAACCGCACCATCGGCACCTCGGCCCTGGGCGGCATGCTGTTCGGCACCGTGTTCGGCGTCATCATCGTGCCGGGGCTGTATTACATTTTTGGCACGCTGGCCTCCGGCCGCAAGCTCATCGGGGACGAAAACGAGCACCCGCTCACCGAGTTCGAGCCCCACGTTTTAGTTGATGAAATTCCGAGCCACAGTCATGCTTAAGAAACGCCTCTATCAGGGCCTGAGCGCAGCGCTGCTGACGCTGGCGGTGGGCGCGTGCAAAACGCCCGAGTTGGCCACCAAGGCCGCCGGCCGGCCGGTGCCCACCACCTACGCCACTGCCACCCAGGACTCTGCCAACACGGCCCGCGCGCAGTGGCGGCAGTTCTTCACCGACCCCAACTTAGTGGGCCTTATCGACACGGCGCTGCAGCGCAACCAGGAGCTGAATATCTCGCTGCAGGAAATCCAGATTGCCCGCAACGAGGTGCAGATCCGCAAGGGTGAGTACCTGCCCTTTGTGGGCCTGGGCGTGAAGGCCGAAGCCGAACGCCCCAGCCGCAACACCCTGCAGGGTGCCACCGAGGAAGCCATCCGTATCCAGCCCGAGCACCGCAACCCCGACCCGCTCCAGAACTACCAGATCGGGGCGTTTGCCAGTTGGGAAGTGGATATCTGGCACAAGCTGCGCAACGCCCGGAAGTCGGCCGCGCTGCGCTACCTGGCTACGGTGGAAGGCCGCAATTTCACGGTAACTAACCTGATCAGCGAAATAGCCACCTCCTACTACGAGCTGCTGGCCCTGGACAATCAGCTGGCCATCGTGCGCCAAAACATCGGGCTGCAAACCAACGCCCTGGAGCTGGTGAAGCTGCAGAAGGAGTCGGCGCGCACTACGGAGCTGGCCGTGCAGCGCTTCGAGGCCCAGCTACATAACACCCGCAGCCTGCAGTACAGCATTCAGCAGCGCATCACCGAAACCGAAAACCGCCTCAACTTCCTGGCCGGCCGCTACCCCCAGCCGATTACCCGCAACTCGGCGGCCTTCAACGAGCTGCTGCCCACGCCGGTGCAGGCCGGCGTGCCTGCCCAATTGCTACAAAACCGCCCCGATATCCGGCAGGCCGAGCAGCAGCTGGCCGCCGCCAAGCTGGATATTCAGATTGCGCGGGCCAACTTCTACCCGGCGCTGCGCATCACGGGCGGGGCCGGTTTTGGGGCCTTTAAGCCCGGTTTGCTGTTCACCACACCCGAGAGCATGCTGTATTCATTGGCCGGTGATTTGGTGGCACCCTTGGTGAACCGCAACGGCATTAAAGCCGTGTACGGTAACGCCAACGCCGTACAGATTCAAGCTGCCTACAACTATGAGCGTACCATTCTGAACGCCTACGTAGAAGTGGCCAACCAGCTAGCCAGCATCAACAACCTGCAGCAGAGCTACGCCGAGAAAACCAAGCAGGTGCAGGCCCTGAACCAGTCCGTCACCATCTCCAACAGCCTGTTCCGCTCCGCCCGCGCCGACTACACCGAAGTCCTCTTCACTCAGCGCGACGCCCTGGAATCCAAGTTCGACCTCATTGAAACCCGGATGCAGCAGCTCAACGCCTCCGTCAACGTGTACCGCGCCCTGGGCGGTGGGTGGAAGTAGGCGGCGAGGTAGCAAGCGTATCGAAACCACCTTGTCACCCTGCGCATTCCGCGCATCAAGCGGCGACAAAGGACCTTATCACGTCATACAGACTGTCTACATAGCTTATTCCGGCGTGATATAAGGGCTTTTAAACGATGTAGGGACGCATATTTGCGTCTCTTCGCCTGCGCCGCTCAACGAAGGTCGCTCAACTCTACATCGTTCGAAAAATTACTAGAGGACCTCAAATTGCGTCCAGGATGGGGGCGTTCAAGGCCAGCAAGACAAGAAAAAAGGGCTTCCGCACACTGCAGAAGCCCTTTTTCTATTTCAACGCAAACTTATCTACGCTTGCTCTTTTACCATTTGCGGGCTGGTAGCAGCTTGTCCGTTGCTACCGGCAGCGGCGTGCTGCAGGCCTTCCCGCACGCGGCGGCCGTAATCCTCGTCGCACTGCGTAAACAGGGCTACCATCTTGTCCTGCACCACCTTCTCGGCACCGCTCAGGGCACCTACCAGGTTTTCGATGAGGTCGTTACGCTCCGTTTCGGTGTGCTGACGGTACCGCTCCCCGGCCTGCTTAAAGTTATTCTGACGGTCCAGGGTTTGGCGCACTAGCTTGGCGTTGTACTCCGGCTCGTGCTCCTGGCCCGAGGGCGCAGCCTCTTTCAGACCGCTGAGGTTGCTGGGCTCGTAGTTTACGTGCGGATTCTGGCCGGGGGCCGTATCTACGTGGTAAGCCATCTGCCCGTCGCGCTGGTTGGTAGCTACGTGTTTTTTGGGCGCATTAATGGGCAATTGCAGGTAGTTGGTACCCACGCGGTAACGTTGCGTATCCGAGTACGAGAAGGTGCGGCCTTGCAGCATCTTGTCATCGGAGAAGTCAAGGCCATCTACCAGTACACCCGTTCCGAAGGCCACCTGCTCTACCTCGGCGAAGTAGTTTTCGGGGTTTTTGTTCAGGGTCATTACGCCTACGGGCAGCAGCGGAAACTGATCCTCGGGCCAGATCTTGGTGTCATCCAAGGGGTCGAAATCAAGCTCCTCATGGTAGCCGTCGGGCATCAGCTGCACCTGCAGCTCCCACTCCGGGAAGTCACCGGCCTTGATATGGTCGTAGAGGTCCTGGGTGGCGTGGTTGAAGTTTTTGGCCTGAATGGCTTCGGCTTCGGGCTGAGTCAGGTTTTTTACACCCTGCTTAGGCTCCCAGTGGTATTTCACCAGGTGCGCTGCGCCTTCCTTGTTCACCCACTTGTAGGTGTTCACGCCCGAGCCCTGCATCTGGCGGTAGTTGGCCGGAATACCCCAGGGCGAGAATAGGAAGGTAATCATGTGCATGGCCTCGGGCGTATTCGAAATGAAATCGAAAATGCGCCCGCCATCCTGGCGGTTCGTTACTGGGTCAGGCTTGAAGGCGTGCACCAGGTCCGGGAACTTCATGGCGTCGCGGATGAAGAACACCTTGAGGTTGTTGCCCACCATGTCCCAGTTGCCATCTTCGGTGTAAAACTTCACGGCGAAGCCGCGCGGGTCGCGCAGGGTTTCGGGCGAGTGGCCCCCGTGAATTACTGAGGAGAAGCGCACGAACACCGGCGTTTCCTTGCCGGCCGTGTTAAACAGCTTGGCCCGGGTGTACTGCTCAATGGGCTCGTTGCCTACTTTGCCGTAAGCTTTGAACACGCCGTGGGCTCCGGCGCCGCGGGCGTGCACCACCCGCTCCGGCACCCGCTCCCGGTCAAAGTGGCTGATTTTTTCGAGGAAGTGGTAGTTTTCCAGCGTTACGGGGCCGCGGTTACCCACGGTGCGCGTATTCTGGTTGTTGGTAACCGGGTGGCCCTGGCGGGTGGTAATGGTTTGGCTCTGCTCCCCGGCAGCCGTACGCTGGTCGTGGGAGGTGCCCGCGCCCGTTACGGCCGTGCCAGTACCGTTGCCGGAATGGCCGTTCTGCGGTTGGTCTTGCTGATCTTGTGCCATAGTGTTAGGATGGGAAATACATGCTGAGTGTAATACCGGCAAGGTACACGGAGGTTTGGCTAGTGGAGAATTTTTCTCCGAAAGAATTTTGGCATTCCGTGGTTTTGGCCGGCAAGGGAAAGGCGGTTTTCCGGGGGCACGAAGCTGAGCTGTGGGTGTATGGGTGCGGAGGCCGGCATTCTATAGGCTACCTTTACGGCTCTGATGCCCGCTACGTTTCCTCCTTCCGCGCCCCCTACCCAACGCGTGTACACCGTTGGTTTTTGGCTGATGTGCCTGTCGTCGCTCCTCTTTTTCATGAGCTTCAACATGCTGCTGCCCGAGTTGCCCGACTACCTCACCCGCCTGGGCGGCGAGGACTACAAAGGCTTCATCATTGCGTTGTTTACCCTCACGGCGGGTATTTCGCGCCCGTTCAGCGGCAAGCTGGCCGATACCGTGGGCCGCATTCCGGTGATGGTGTTCGGCTCCTTGGTGTGCTTTATCTGTGGGTTTTTTTACCCGTTTGCGGTTACGGTAACGGCCTTTCTGGGGCTGCGGCTGCTGCACGGGTTCAGCACCGGGTTCAAGCCCACCGGCACGGCCGCCTTCATTGCCGATATTATTCCGCTGGAGCGCCGGGGCGAGGCCATGGGGTTACTGGGCGTGGCGGGCTCAGTGGGCATGGCTGCCGGCCCCATGCTGGGCTCCTGGCTGGCCCAGCGCTTCTCCCTTAATACGCTGTTCTATTGCTCCTCGGGCCTGGCCCTGCTGAGTCTGGTGGTGCAGGGCACCATGACGGAAACTCTGCCCAAAACCCAGCGCCAGCCCTTCAGTTGGAAGCTGCTGCGCCTGGAAAGCTGGGAGGAGGTATTTGAGCCCCGGGTACTGGCCCCGGCCGTGGTTACGCTGCTGTGCCTGTTCCCGTTTGGGGCGGTGCTTACCGTGGTACCCGACCAAAGCCGGTTTCTGGGCCTGGTGGGCGAGAACAAAGGGCTGTTCTACACTTGTTACACCGGCGCTTCCCTGGTAATCCGGCTGGTGGCGGGCCGTGCCTCCGACAAGTACGGCCGCGTGCCGGTGCTCATCGGTTCTTCGGCCATTATGGTGGCCTCGCTGGGGCTGCTGGCGCTGGCGCAGTCGGCACCGGTGTTTCTGGCGGGCGCTATTCTGCTGGGCCTGGGCACGGGCCTCAACTCGCCCACTCTGTATGCCTGGACGGTGGATTTGAGCCACCCCGAGCGGCGCGGCCGGGCCGTGGCCACCATGTACATTGCCCTTGAAATGGGAATCGGTCTGGGGGCGCTGCTGGCCGGCTGGGTATTCGCCAACAAGCCCAGCCACCTGCCCTACGTGCACTTGTTCAGCGTGTTCAGCGTGCTGGCGGGCCTGGTGTACCTGCTAATCTGGCGCCGAAAAACTGCCGCGTAGCTGAACGGCACTGGGTACTGGAAATCTGCCGGGCCGCGCCTATCTTCGTGGTTATTTACTAGGCTGCGGCCTGTTACCACATATTGCTCGTGTCGTTCATTTACTCCACTCCGGGCCGGGTGCTGGCCACTGTGGGCCTACTACTGCGGGCCGCCACTGCGCACGCCCAGGAAGAGCCCATCAAATTTGGCAAACTCGACGCCAAAGAGGCCGCCGCCCTGCTGGCTAGCCCCACCCCCGATTCTGCCGCCGCCGAGGTGCTCTGCGACTTTGGACAATCCAGTATCCAGGGCAAGAAAGATGGTTTTGAGTTGCGCTTTGCGCGCACAGCCCGGCTGCTAATACGCCGGCCGGCCGGCTACGAGCACGCCACCGTGCGCGTGTACCTTTACCACGACCCAAAGAACGGCGGCCACGAGGAAATTCAGCAGCTTAAGGGGTTTACCTACAACCTGACAGCCGGCGTACTCAGCAAGGAGCCGCTACGCACGGAAGCCGTGTTCAGCAAGAAGATAAATGAGCGGCTGAATGAGTATGCTTTCACGCTGCCCAACGTGCGGGAAAATTCTATCCTGGAGTTCACCTACGTAGTCCGTTCGCCCTTCCTGTTCAACCTTCAGGACTGGACGTTTCAGCAGGATATTCCGGTGCGCTGGAGTGAGTACCGCACTGTGATACCCTCATTTTACCGTTACAAGGAAACCACCCGCACCTACTGGCCCTTCACAATCAACGAAACCGGTACAAAACCTTACGCAACATCGTATCGGGAAGGATCCAACTCCGGATACGGGAGTACTAACGCTGGCGCTTCGGATAATGTATATAGCATTACAACTCAGGCCGTGACGCGCCGTTGGGCCATCAAGAACCTACCGGCGTTTCACTCAGAGCCGTTCATGACCACGCGCCGCGACTACCTCAGCCAGGTGGACTTTGAGTTGGAGCGCATTCAGTTTGATCCGCAACGCGACCCGCAGTTTATAGTGGGCAGTTGGCCCGAGATTGAAAAGGAGCTGCTGGAAGATGAGCGGTTTGGTCAATATCTGAAGGCCAACAGTCCGGTAACTGCTTTGGCCGCCGTGCTCCAGCCGATGCCCAACCCCACTGAGCGGGCACAGGCCGTACGGCAGCTGATCATGCAGCACGTTGCCTACGACGATACGCCGGCCTCCCACGCCCGCCCCGGCAGCACGGCCAAACGCGTTGCGGAGCAGCGCAAGGGCAACGCGGCCGAGGTGAACCTGCTACTGGTAGCTGCCCTGCGGGCCGCTGGCCTCGACGCCCAGCCCTTGCTGCTGAGCACCCGCTCAAACGGGCGCATTCAAACGGAATTACCAGTGGTGAGCCAGTTCAACTACGTGGTGGCCCACGTGCTGCTGCCCGACAATAAAGAGCTGCTACTGGACGCCACCGATGCCAGCTTGCCTCCCACGCTCCTGCCCGAAAATTGCCTGAACGGCCAGGGGCGCCTGCTAGGCCCGGCCGGGCGCTGGGTAAACCTGATGGACACCGCCCCCACCCTGCTGTATACCCGCGCCCAACTCATGGCCACGCCCCAGGGCGAGCTGCAGGGCAGCATCCGGCAGGAGTACGCGGGCTACGCGGCTTCCAATTACCGCCGCCCCTTGCCGGAATTGCGGCAGAACTGGCAGAAAGCTCACCCCGATTGGCAAATCAGCAAGGCCAGCGTGTTGGCGCCGGATGTGAGCCGGCCGGTGGCCCTGGAGCTTACTGCCAGCCTGCCCGGAGCTGAGGCCCCGGCGGCCACGCTCTACCTGCGCCCCTTGCAGCAGCTGGTGTTCAGCGGCAACCTGTTTCAGGCTGATGAACGATTGTTTCCGGTTGATTTTGCCACTGTGCAGCGCTTCGAGTACGCCACCGACCTCACTTTGCCCGCAGGATATGCTGTTGCTGAGCTTCCGGCTAATATGCAATTGGTGTTGCCCGATGGCGGCGGGCGTTTCCTGTTCAACGTTACCCAGCCTACTCCGCAAACCCTAAGCCTGGTGGGCCGCCTGCACCTGCTCAAAACGCACTACACGGCCGAGGAATACCACGCCCTGCGCGCTATGTATACCCAAGCGTTGAGCAAGCTGGCCGAGCCCATTGTACTGCAGCGGCAATAATTCCTTTCAGAGTAGCAGTTGGCCTGCACGCCAGATTATGCGCTTGGCATAGGCTGAACCATAAAGGCGGCACTTCATCTGTTGCACATGTTCCCAAGAAATAGGATATTTCGGTTCCGATACTCTGTCCAACTCTATCTACGCCCTTGGTAGTGCCTTATTGCCTGCTTGTTTGCAGCCGGGAATATTCCGCTTGAATTCTTCTTATTTTCCTTTACGTCTTCCTATGAAGTCACCTTTACTCCGTCGGCTGTGGCTGGCTGGTATGCTCACCGGCGCGGCCGTAACCCTGGCCCAGGCCCAAACAGACCCCATTAAGTTCGGCAAGATTGATGAGCTTGACCTGACGCCCAAAAATTTCGTGGCCGACAGCACGGCCGGGGCCGTAGTGCTCGGCGACTTTGGCCGCACCCGCTTTGAATACAATGATGGCCAGTTCAAAGTGGTATTCGAGCGGGTGACGCGGCTCAAAATCCTGCGCAAATCCGGCTACGAGTACGCTACCGTGGAGGTGCCGCTCTACCACAAAAACAGCAGTGAAGAAAAGCTGTCGGGCTTGAAAGGCTTTACTTACAACCTGGTAAACGGGCAGGTAGTCAAGGAAAAGCTGAATGCTGATGCTATTTTCCGGGAAGAAACTACCCCCAACATCACCACCCGCAAGTTCACGCTGCCCAATGTGCGCGTAGGCTCCGTTATTGAGTACACGTACACGGTTCTGTCGCCCTTCACGTTCAACTTCCAGGACTGGACGTTTCAGCGCGATATTCCGGTGCGCTGGAGTGAGTACCGGGCCGCCATTCCGGAATACTTCGACTACAAAATGCTGATGCAGGGCTACGAGCCCCTGGAAGTGCAGACGCGGGAAGAAAGCACCACTCAGTACACCATTAGCTGGTCGTCGAAGCTGGAATTTGGGGAGCGGACTTCGGGCGGCTCGCAGGTAGTAACCCCGCGCGTAACCAACCACCGCTGGGCCATGAAAAACGTGCCTGCCATGCGGGAGGAACCGTACATGACCACCACCGGCGACTACATAGCCAAAATTGACTTTGAGCTGGCTGGCATTAAGTGGCCCGATGAGCCCTACAAAGCTGTGGCCGACTCCTGGGATAAAATTGACCGGGAGTTACTAACCAGCGACAACCTGGGCGGGCAGCTTAATCGGGCGGGCTTCCTGAAAGAACAGCTCACCACCTTGCAGGCCCAGCACAAAGAGCCTGCAGCGCGTCTGGCGGCCATCCATAACCTGGTGCGCAGCAGCGTGAAGCACAATGGCAACAACGGAGTATACGCCTCCGGCCCCGTGCGGCGCGCCTTCGACCAAAAAACCGGCAGCGCCGCGGATATCAACCTGTTGCTGATTTCCGCTCTGCGGGAAGCCGGCTTTAAGGCCAACCCTCTGGTACTGAGTACCCGCAGCCACGGCCGCATGGAAACCAACGTACCGCTGATTTCCCGCTTTAATTATGTACTGGCTCACGTAGAGCTACCCGATGGCACAGCCATGCTGGTAGATGCCACGGAGGAGCTGGCCCCCTGCGGTATGCTGCCGCCGCGCTGCCTCAACGGCGTAGGCCGTCTGGTACTGCCCCAGGCCGGCGCTTCGCGCTGGGTAGAGTTGAAGCCCGCCGACCGCCTGCTCCACTACAGCCAAATCAACCTGACCGTGGATGAAAAAGGCGGTATCAATGGCAAGGTGCACCAGGAACACGCCGGCTACCTGGGCCTGGCGCAACGGGAAAAGCTGCGCAAGCTGGGCGAAAAGAAATACGTGGAGGAGCTGGCCTCCGCCCACGAAGGTTGGAGCATTCCGAAATACACGTTCAAGGAGCAAACGGCCCTGAACCGCCCCCTTACTTTGGACTATGAGTTTGCCACTGCCGGAGCTGAGGCACCGGTTGGTACTATCTACCTGAGCCCTTTGCACGACTTCGGCACCGAGAAGAACCCCTTCCTGCACGAAGAACGGCGCTTTCCGGTGGATTTTGGGGCCAACCTGGATGAAACCGTGCTGGTGAACCTGACGCTGCCCGCCGGCTACGAACTGGAGGAAATACCCAAGCCCATGGCGGTGGAGCTGCCCGAAGGCGGCGGCCGCTTCACTTACGCCGTGCAGCCCGGCAGCGGTACCGTGCAGATTATGAGCCGCATGAGCCTAACCCGTCCGGTATATCAAGCCGAGGAATATGCCTACCTGCGCGAATTTTTCAGCCGCATGATGACCAAGCAGAACGAGCGGTTGGTCCTCAAGAAAAAAAGCTAAGCGCCATGCGTGTTCTTTCGTTGAGTATTGCGCTGGCCTTGGCAGCTGGGCTGCCTGGGCTGGCGGCCCCAGGCCCCGCGCTTAAATATGCCGTGGCCGACCTGCCTGCCGCCCTGCGCGAAAACGCCCACGCCGTTATCCGGCGTCAGGATGAGCAGCTGCTGGTGAAGTCGGCGGCGCGCACCGTAGAAACCACCCACCGGGCCGTAACCATTCTGGATGAGGACGGGGCCCGCTGGGCCTCCGAGCTGGTGTACTACAGTCAGCTCAACAGCATCAGCTACTTCCGGGGGGCCGTGTACGATGCCATGGGCCGGCAGCTACGCCAGTTGCGCAGTCAGGATATTCGGGATATTAGCTTGTCGGATGGGTTTAGCCTAGCTTCCGATGCCCGGGGCCGGGTGGCCGACCTCAGCCAACCCACCTACCCCTACACCGTGGAGTTCGACTACGAAGTGGTGTCGGATAATCCGCTGTTTTACTCTACCTGGCGGCCCCAGCCAGTGGAGCAGCTGGCCGTGGAGCAGGCCACCTTTAAAGTACTGATGCCGGCTGGTATGGCCCTGCGCTACCAGGAGCAGCAGCTACCCGCTGGCACGGCCCAGCCCAAACGCACCCAGGGCAGCCAGGAGGTGTACGAGTGGCAGGTGCACGATCTGGCCGCCCGCGAGGAAGAAACCGACGCCCCGCCCCTGGCCGAGCTGACGCCCGCCGTGTACACGGCCCCCGCCGAGTTTGAGGTGCAGGGTCACGCCGGCCGCCTCACCTCCTGGGCCGACCTCAGCCGCTGGACCTACGAACTCAACGCTGGCCGCGACGAGCTGCCGCCCGCTATGAAAGCGGCCGCCGCCGCGCTGGTGCAGGGCGAAACCGATGAGCGGGCCCGCATCCGCAAGGTGTATCAGTTTTTGCAGGCCAACACGCGCTACATTTCCGTGCAACTGGGCCTGGGCGGCTGGCAGACGTTTCCGGCCTCCTCGGTGGCAGCCAACGGCTACGGCGACTGTAAGGCCCTGACCAATTACTGCCAGGCCCTGTTGGGGGCGGCCGGCATTAAGGCCCACGCGGCCCTGGTGCGCGCCGGCTCCGATGAGCAGGACATCCGCACCAGCTTCCCCAGCTCCCAGTTCAACCACGTAATTCTGTGCGTGCCCCTGACTAAGAGTGCCCGCCCCGATACAGTGTGGCTGGAATGCACCAGTCAGACCACGCCGTTTGGGTACATGGGCGGATTTACGGGTAACCGCCACGCCCTGCTGCTGCTGCCCGAAGGCGGCCGCCTGATTGCCACGCCCCGCTACGGAGCTTCCGAAAACCGCCAGGAGCGCCTGACCCACGTGTATCTGGACGCCGCAGGCAATGCTACGGCTACCCTGCGCACCCTGAGCACCGGCCTGGAATACGATGCTGTTTCGGGCCTGGCGGGCCTGGAGCTAGCTGAGCAGAAGAAGCATATCAGCCGGCGCCTGACGCTGCCCAACTTCACCCTGACCAAGGTAGGCTACAAGCACACCGGCCCCACGGCGCCCCTGCCCGGCATTACCGAAACTCTGGCGCTTACCCTGCCGGCACTGGCCCCTCCCAGTGGCAAACGCCTTTTCCTGACGCCCAACCTCCTGAGCCGTCTGGCTCCGCCCCAGGCTACGGTGGGTGAGCGGCAGGCCGATGTGGTCTTGGAACATGCTTTCACCCAGCAGGACACCCTGCAGCTGCATTTGCCAGCCAGCCTGCACGCCGAGCAGCTACCCACACCGGTGCAGCTGACCACGCCCTTCGGCACCTACCACAGCCAGCTCACCGCCCTGCCCGATGGTACTATTCAGTACATCCGGCGCCTGGTGATGCCCCGCACCCGGTTTGCCCGCACGGAGTATCCGGCTTACTTGGAGTTCCGGCGCAAAATCAGTGCTGCTGACAAGGCGCAGCTGGTGCTGCTGAAAACCGACGCGTAACCCGTTTCTTGCTGATTATCAGTACCCTATACCGCAACACCCGCTGCCATTGGCAGCGGGTGTTGCGGTTTTGAGGTTAGTTGGTGCTACTACCATGCTTCTGACTTGGCATTGAGCTTTTGCCAGAAATTCGGATTGGGCCCACCACAGGAAATTTGCCCGGTTACAGCCCTTAGCACCATTGATAAACAGCCAAAATATATCCAGCTGGAAGCGCGGCCCCGGCAGGCAAAAACTTTAACTTGAGCCGTCTATTTCTGCTGATTATTTCTCGAATTCTTGCATTCCTCTTCCATAAGTATGCACCAAACCCCTACCCTGTTCCGGCAAGCCTGGCAGTCGTTGCTGGCTGGTGGCGCACTGCTTACCAGCCTGAGCACCTTCACTACCGCCTCCGCCCAGCGCGTATTGTGGGCCGATGCGCAGCAGGTGCCGACGGCCGCCCGGGCGGCCACGCAGCCGCTTTCCCACTTCCGGGCCGTTACTTTCCAGCTGGATGCGGTGCGCGCCGCTCTGAGTGCGGCTCCCACGGAACGCGGTGGCGCGGCGCGGGCTTCCGCTACGGTCATCTCGTTGCCACTGCCCAATGGTACTTCGCAGCGGTTCCGGGTGGTGCAGGTGCCGGTAATGGCCCCGGAGCTGGCGGCCCGTTACCCCAGCATCCGCACTTACGCAGCCCAGGGCCTCGACGACCCCTCGGCCACGGCCCGCCTTGATGT
This sequence comes from Hymenobacter endophyticus, assembly GCF_032464715.1. Taxonomy (NCBI): domain Bacteria; kingdom Pseudomonadati; phylum Bacteroidota; class Cytophagia; order Cytophagales; family Hymenobacteraceae; genus Hymenobacter; species Hymenobacter endophyticus. The sequence continues at coordinate 80,629 of NZ_JAWDJT010000004.1, forward strand.
TAGCCCGGATGGATTTCACGCCCTGATTCTGTCGGCCAGCGCTACGGTGTACATTGACCCGGCCGAGCGGGGCCAGCAGACCCACTTGGTATTTGAGCGCCGGGCCATGAACCGGAGCGCCTTCCCGTTTGTGTGCGCCACGCCCGCCGCCGATGCCAGTGCCGCGCTGCCGCAGCTGACCAAAGCGCAGCGGGCCGCGGTAGCCAATGGCACCACGTTGCGCACGTACCGGCTGGCCCTGGCTTGCACCGGAGAGTACGCGGCTTTTCATGGCGGCACCAAAGTCGGTGCCATGGCCGGTATAGTAGCCTCCATGAACCGGGTAAATGGCATTTATGAAAAGGAGCTGGCCGTACGCATGGTGCTGGTGCCCGACAACGACAAGCTGATTTTCCTGGACCCCGCTACCGACCCGTACACCAACGACAACGGCAGCGCGATGCTGGACGAGAACCAGACCACCGCCGACAACCTGATTGGAGACGCCAACTATGACATCGGGCACGTTTTCAGCACCGGCGGCGGCGGCGTGGCCCAACTGCCTTCGGTCTGCGTTGTCGGCAAAGCCCGGGGCGTAACCGGGGCTTCGGCTCCCCGCAACGATGCCTTCGACATCGACTACGTAGCCCACGAAATGGGCCACCAGTTCGGGGCCGACCATACCTTTAACAGCACCACTGGCAACTGTGGCGGCGGTAACCGCTCGGCCTCCTCAGCCTACGAGCCGGGCTCGGGTACCACCATTATGGCCTACGCCGGCATCTGCGGGGCCGATGATATTCAGCCCAACTCCGACCCGTATTTTCACTCGCGCAGCTTCGACCAGATTGTGGCCCACATGGTGGGGGCCGGCAATTGCTCGGTGAATACGGCCACGGGCAACACGCCGCCGGTGGTGAGTGCCGGCCGCAACTACGCCATTCCCATCAGTACGCCTTTCACGCTCACGGGCGCCGCTTCCGATGCCAACAACGACGCCCTGACCTACTCCTGGGAGCAGTTTAATTTGGGTATCCCCGGGGCCCCGAACGCGCCGACCGGTGACGCCCCGCTGTTTCGGTTTTTCCCGCCTACCACCAGCCCCTCCCGCACATTCCCGCGCCTCCCCGACCTGCTCAGCAACACCCAAACTAAGGGAGAACTGCTGCCCACGTATGGCCGGCGCCTGATTTTTCGGCTGGTGGCCCGTGATAACCGCGCGGGCGGTGGCGGGGTCGACTACGACTCCATGAACGTGGTGGTGGTAGGCACTGCCGGCCCTTTCGTGGTAACAACCCCTAACACTGCCACTACCTGGGTGGCCGGAGCGGCGCAACAGGTAACCTGGAACGTAGCCAACACCACCCAGGCCCCCATCAATGCCGCCAACGTGGATGTGCTGCTTTCAACGGATGGCGGCCTCACCTACCCCACCGTGCTGCTGGCCAACACGCCCAACGATGGGTGCGAGCCGGTAACCGTGCCCGCCAGCGTGGGGGCTTCTTCCAGGGCCCGCATCCGGGTGCAGGCTACGGGCGGTATTTTCTTCGACATCTCCAACCAGGATTTCACGCTGGAAGTCCCCACTGGCCCTACCTTTTTCCTGCAAGGGCCCGGCTGCGGCGCGGCGGCCCTGTCTTTCTGTCCGGGGGGCTCAGGTACGGTGGCCGTTACGGCCAGCCAGCTGCAGAACTTTACGGGTACGGTGGCGTTGTCGGCGGCGGGTTTGCCGGCGGGCGTTTCCGTGGTGTTTGCCAACGCCAGCATTCAGGCCGGCACCGGCACCACGGCCACCGTCAGCACTACCGGGGCCGTGGCATCGGGCACGTATGTACTTCAGTTGACGGGCACCAGCGGCGGCGTAGTTCGTACCCTGGATGTGGTGCTGACGGTGCAGGCGGCAGCTACGCAGGCCACCGTACTCACGGTGCCCACCGGCGGCCCGGCCACGCTTCGTCCCCTGCTCACCTGGACGGCCGTGCCCAACGCCACCGCCTATGAGGTGCAGCTTGCCACCGACGCGGCCTTTACCAACGTGGTGCTAACTCAGACTACCGGCACCGCCACCAGCTTTACGCCGGCCAGCGCCCTGCAGCCCCTCACTACCTACTTTGCCCGGGTGCGGGCCCTGAGCAACTGCGGGCCGGCACCGTTCTCAGCGGTGGTGCAGTTTACTACTGGTGCCCAAATCTGCCAGAGCCTGGCGGCTACTAACGTACCGCGCACCATTCAGGCTGGCGCAGCTACTACGGTAACTTCGGTTATTGCCGTTACGCGCACGGAGCGGGTTTCTGACCTGCGCATCCGCAACCTGGCCATCACGCACCCCAATGCCGGGCAGCTGGAAATCAGTCTGACCAACCCGGCTGGCCAGCGCGTGGTGCTATTTGCCCGCAACTGCCCCGGCACCAGTAACCTCAGCCTCTCGTTTGATGATGCGGCGGCCACGGCCCTGGCCTGCCCTCTGCCCAGCGGTACCACGGTGCGGCCCGCCACGGCATTAGCCAGCCTGCTCAACTCCTCGGCAATTGGCAACTGGACGCTCACCATTTCCGGCAACGACCCGGCCACCGCCGGCACCCTCACCGGTTGGACGCTGGAGCTGTGTACGCTGAATGAGGTGCCCGCCGCCCCCATCAACCTTACCGCCTTTGCCCCGGTTACCACGCCTACCGGCGCTACCATTGATATGCTCTGGCTCGACCGGTCGAACAATGAAACCGGCTTTGAGGTGGAGCGTTCAGTAGGCGGCGGGGCTTTTACCCGTATTGCCCTGTTACCTGCCGGTTCTGATTTCTACCAGGATGCCGTTATCGGCAACGGGCGCTACTGCTACCGCGTGCGGGCTGTAAACGGTTCCGGTGCCTCAGCTTATTCCAATGAAAGCTGCCAGACGGTGGGCACGGTGACGGGCTTGGGCAACGCGCCCCTGTTGCAGGGAATAACCGTGGCCCCCAACCCCAGCGCCGGCGTGTTCAGTGTGCGCATCGAGAATGAGCAGCGGGGCCGCATCGGGCTGCGGGTAACGGATGCCCTGGGCCGCCAGGTACTCACCCGTAGCCTCACGAAAACCGATACCATTCTGCAGGTGCCGCTGGACCTGGCCGCCCTCAGCACCGGGCTCTACCACCTGCACTTGGATATGCCCAACGGCTCCACGGTAGTGCGCCTGCTGAAAGAATAGTCGCCGTTCAGCACAATGAGCAAAGGGTCGTCTTTCCGCGTGGAAGGACGACCCTTTTTTCATGGTTCAGAAGTGCCCCGGCTTGCGGTGGACTGCCCATGAACCCACAAACAGCTTCTCAGAACCGGTACCGCAGCTGGGCTTTCACATCGGAGCGGCGGGCGCCCTCAATTTCCTCTAGGCCGGAGCCCACGGTGCGCTGGTGGCGGTAGTGCGTATCGGCGTAGCGCAGCCAGAGCGTAAGGTGACGGTTTACTTCTACCTGGGCCAGTACGTAGGCGCGGGTGCCCTGCCCAGACAGGGCCGGCACTGAAAAGGCATAGAGTACATCCTGCTCAAACACATACTGGCGGGTGTCATAGTCATCGGTGTCGAAAAGGGCGTAGCGGGCCGAGAGGCGCAGGCGGCGCAGGGGCTGCACCGTTACGTCCTGGGCCAGCACGTAACCGTGGCGGGCGGGGCCATTGTCTTCCTGGTATTCTGAGCCCTGCACGCGGGTACGCAAACTCAGGTAAGCGGTGGGGCTGGCATCATAGAACAGCAGAAAGCTGCGGCGGCGCGTAGGTACGAGCAGCGGCACGGGGCGCAGGGAATCGGCATCGTAGGCCTTGGTACGCTGCCGAACCTGGGCGTAGAGCAGGCTGGTTTTGGTAGGACTGAAGGCCAAGCGCACCAGCCAGTCGTGGCCGGTGCTGGGCGCCCCGGCCTGGTAGCGCAGCCACGGAAACCGGAACCGGTCGTAGTACGCCGACACCTCCCACCGCGCGGCCGGCCGCAGCTTCAATCCCAGATACAGGCCGCTTTCGTTGATGTTGCGGGTGTTTTCGCTCAGGGCATTGCCATACAGCGTGTGAAAGTTGCGGGCGTAGTGCCGGTACAAAGCCGATACATCCACGTTGGGCGCGAGGCTGGCCAGCAGCCCGTTCACAGTGCCCAGCCCGCCCCCGCTGCTCCGGGCCGTTTCGCCGAACAGCAGCAGGTTGCGCCACAGGTAGCTGTAGCTGGCGCTAAGGGCCAGATTGCGGCGGCCGCGTAGCTCGTAGGCATTATAGGGCTCGTCGCGGCGCTGCAAGGGCTTATCGAACAGCGTGTTCACGGCCGTGAGGCCGGCCTGCAGGTCGCCGCCACGGCTGGCGTAGGTAAGGTTGCCGCCCAGCACGGTTTCGCGCAACGCCTGGCGGTTGGCCAGCTCAGTGGGCGTGCGGTGAAAGCCAGTCAGCAGCAGACCGGAGGTAAACTCGCTGAAATCGGCCAGGGAGTCGCGGGCCGTTTGCAAGGCCGCATCCACCCGTTTGCGGGAGGCAAAGGCCGTGGCCCGCACGGTACCGGTTAAGGCCACCGTAGCCGCCGCACCCCGAAAAAACGTGCTTTCCAGCACCGAGGAGTAGGGCCGCACGCCCACCGAGCTGCGCCGGAGCGTGGTAATGGTTTCGGCCCCCTTGCCCACCGCCAGCCCCGAGGACAGCAGCAGGCCCTGCCCGAATTGTAGCTGGTAGTCGCCCAGAGCCAGGTTTTTGAGCCGGCCCCGCTCCTGCACCACCAAGTGACCGGAGTAGAAGTCGGCGCCGTAGCGGCGGGTTTTGGGGTCCCAGGCAAACTGCTCACCCGCATCCTTTTCGGCCGTAAAGCCCAGGCTGAAATCCTTGCTGCGGCTTACGCGGTAGCGCACCAGCAGCTTGTCGGGGGAGCCCAGGTAGCGCGAGGCGGGCGCGCCGGTGCTGGTGGTATCGGGCGGGAGGTAACCGGGGCGGCCCTGCAGCGTCCGCTCGTAGCGCACAAACAGGGCATTGTTATCTTCCTGCCAGATGCGCTGCCACAGCGGCCCGCGGGCGGCGTTGGGGTCGGTAGTCAGCACCGCCACGAAGGGGGCCACCCGGTAAATGGTGCGCAGCTCGAAGCCCTGAATACTTTGCAGCTCATAGAGGCTCAGCAACGCGCCGTGGCGCTGGCGGTGTTCGAGCAGGCTGGTTATCTGGGTTTCGGAAAGCAGCAGCAGGCCGCGCAGCTCCTCGCGGGTGGCCGTGTTGAGGTTGAGGGGCGTCTGGTAATACTGCAGAAGCGTTTCGTAGAGGTCCTCGTAGGGCACCTGGTCGCTCTGGATTTCGGCAAACAGCTCCTGAGTCAGCCGGTCAAGGTCGGGTACGGCGGCGCGGGGGTACTCCTGGGCCCGGGCCGCAGCGGCCGTGAGCAACAGCGCCCCGGCCACAAGCAGGCGGCGGCTCATGGCTGCGGCGGTTTCGCCCACACGTAGGCCACGCTCAGCTGCTGGCTCAGGCCCAGCGCCTCGTGCCAGGCCGCGGCGTAGTCCACCTGAAACTGCCCGGCTTTCAGGCCTACGCCACCCGTGAGTTGCTGCATCAACGACGACAGCCCCGCCCGTACGGCCAGCACCGGCACCGGCCGGTATTCCAGCCCGGCCTTGAAGTCGGCGTCCTGCTCCACATCCTTTTCGGTTTCGGCCAGCAGCAACACTTTCTCGGAGGCGCGCCACGCCAGCCCAGCCCGCAGCACGGTGGGCAGGCGCTCATCCTGGTACTCGTAGAGGCGGGCCTGATTGAGGTTGTAGAGCGTGGCCCCGAAGGTGAGTTTGCGCGGAATAATATCGGCCTGCCCGCCCAACGACGCGGCCACCACCCGCCGGCTCCCCAGGCCCTCGAAGCTGGTTTGCAGCACCTCCACCCGCGCCCCCACCCGCACCGTGCCCAGCTGGTAGCCGTAGCCCAGTCCCAGGCGCTGCTCTGAGTACAGCTTACCCCCAAACCGCTGGGCTGTGAAACCCACTACGCCATAGCGCGGAGCCTCCGCAGCGGCCACCGCCGCCGATACGCCCACCACCGGCGTGGCCGGCTGCCCGGCTCGGTAGCCGATGGGCAGGGCCGCGGCCAACGAAACCGTATTCAGCGCGGGCAGCAGATACCGATTTTCGGCCCCCACGCCGACCGTAGGCCGGGCGAGGCTGCCTAGCGCGGCGGCGTTGGCGGCACCGGCCCAACCGTCATTTTCCAGCACGCTCCCGATGTGCCCGAGCCCCGCCGAGCGGGCACCCCACAAACCGGGGCCGTTGCCCTGAGCGTGGGCAGTAGCCAATAGTCCAATACACAACCCAGATAACAGGTAGATTTTCAGCATAGGCGTAGGATAACAGTTTCTATTGCTGGAAAGTAGCCACTCTAGCTCAACCGTACAATACCCCGTTGCCTGGTCATAAAAAAAGACCCGCTACCAAGTGGCAGCGGGTCTTCTTGTTTGTCATTTCGAGCGAGGTGAGGAAGTCAATACCTGCACATGGTCAAACCCGGGTTCCTCATCCTTACTTGATGCGCAACTTGCTCGGAATGGCAGGGCAGATTTTGGGCCGACGCGTTGCGCCTTACAGCATGGCCGCTTCCTTTTTGCGCTTGATTTTGGTTTTACCGCCTTTCTCGGTTTTTACCTTCATCTTTTCCACGTCGCTCATATCGGCACCGGTGGCGGTGGCGGGGCCCACACCGGGGTTGGGGCCGTTGTTTACCAGCGTCATTTCATCCACGATGTGCTTGGCGCCGCCCAGCTTCTCGATGCACCAGAGCACGTAGCGGATATCGGCGTTGATGCAGCGCTTCAGGTCGGGGTCGTAGGCCAGGTCGCCGGTCATGGCTTCCCAGTTGCCGTCGAAGGCCAGCCCGATTAGCTCGCCACGGCCGTTGATGACGGGGGAGCCGGAGTTGCCGCCGGTGATGTCGTTATCGGTGATGAAGGCCACGGGCAGGTTGCCCTGCTTATCGGCAAAGCGGCCGTAATCCTTCATTTTGAGCAGCTCCAGCTCTTTCTGGGGCACCACAAACTCGGGGTTGGTGGCGTCCTCCTTTTCCAGAATACCCTGGGCGGTGGTTTTGTAGTCGTACTCCACGGCGTCGCGGCCTTTGTAGGGGCGCACGGTGCCGTAGCTCAGCCGGATGGTAGAGTTAGCATCGGGCGAGTACACCTTCGTGCTGTTCTTCTCGCGCAGGGCGGCCACGTACTGGCGGTTGGCGCGGCCCAGGCCGGCCTGCAAGCCCTGGAGCTTGGGCACAATGTTCTGCACGTAGTTCGAGTACACCGACTGGTAGGTTTTGTAGCCGGGGTCGGCTTCCAGCTTAGCCAGGGTGGGCGCGGCCAGGAAGGCGTTTACCTTGGCCTCGGAGGTTAGGAAGGAGTTGCTGAACACGTAGTCGGCGTACTTCGGCATGGAGCCACCGTACTGCTTCTGCACCGTCTGGAACACGTCGGGCTGCTGGTCCTTGGGCACATCCTGCATGTACAGGTTCATCAGAGCCGCAAACACCTTTTTGTCGGTGGGGGCGCTGTAATCCTTGAAGTAATCCGCTACGGGCTCCTTCAGGTCGGCAACGGCTTTGTCGATACCGGCTTTATCACCGGCTTTCAGCGCGGTGGCCAGGGGCATCATGCGGGCGGCCAGTGTGATGATTTCGGTGCCGAATGCGGCCTCGTTCACGTACTGGCTGCTCAGGTTGTACTGGCGGATGCCGGCGTAGCTTTGGTTGATGGTGTTCAGGGCTTCGCCGTACTGCTGAGCGCGGGTCTGGTCCTGGGCAATCCACTGCATGAGGGCGTTTTCCTCGGCTTTCTTGGCGTCCACGGTTTTCAGGCGCTTCATACCTTCATTCTGGCCGATGAAGTACTTCCAATAGTTGGCAATGCCGGCGTACTTGGAGGCGTACTTCAGGCGCAGGGCGGCGTCCTGGTCCATGTCTTCTTTCCACAGCTTCAGGCGGGTATCACGCAGCTTGATGCGGGCGGGGTTGGTCTGGTCGAGGGTGAGCTGCAGGCCGGCGGCGGGCAGGAAACGCTGGGTGCGGCCAGGGAAGCCGAATACCATGGCGAAGTCGCCTTCACTTACGCCCTGCAGGGCTACGGGCAGGTGCTTTTTGGGCACGTAGGGCACGTTGCCGTCCTGGGGGCCGGCGGTGGGCTGGTTGTTCTTGTCGGCGTACACCCGGAACATGCTGAAGTCGCCGGTGTGGCGGGGCCACATCCAGTTGTCGGTGTCGCCCCCGAACTTGCCCACGGCTTCCGGCGGCGCACCCACCAAACGCACGTCGCCGAAGCGCTGGTAGATGAACAGGTAGTACTCGTTGCCCCCGAACATGTCGCGCACGTAGGCCACGTATTTGCCATTTTCCTTGGCGTTATCGGCCATTTCGCGCTGACGCTTCTGGATGGTGGCCATGCGCTCCTGCTCCGAGGTGGCGGGCGTAATGCCCTCCAGCACCCGGCCGGTCACGTCCTCCATGCGCACCAGAATATCCACGAACAGGCCCGGATTCTTCTTCTCATCGCGCTTGGTGGCGGCGTAGAAACCGTTCTGCAAGATGTTGTTTTCGGGGGTGCTGTGGCTCTGAATGGCGTCGTAGCCGCAGTGGTGGTTGGTGAGCAGCAGGCCTTGGCTGCTCACAAACTCGCCGGTGCAAAAGCCGCCCAGCTGCACCACGGCATCTTTCAGCGAGGCATTGTTGACGTCGTAGATTTCTTCGGCTGTGAGCTTGAGGCCTTTCTTCTGCATGTCGGCCTGGTTGAGGCGCTTCACGAACAGGGGCAGCCACATACCTTCGTCGGCCTTGGCGGCCAGTGGGAGCAGCAGCGTGAGCAGCAGCACTTTGGCCCAGTGTTGTTTTTGCATGATGGAATTGGGGGTGGATGAGTGGTTTGGCGGCGAAGATAAGCTGTTCCGCCGATGGTTGCGCCTACGCCCTGGTTCGTACCCACGCCAGGAACCACACGCCCGGCTTCTACCTTTACCTCACTATGACCTACCTATTTCGCCAGTTGGTGCTGGGCCTGCTGTGGGTGTACCGCCACCTGATTTCCCCCCTCACCCCGGCCAGCTGCCGCTACGTGCCTACCTGCTCAGCCTACGCCGTGGAAGCCGTGACCAAATATGGCCCCTGGCGCGGCGGCCGGCTGGCCCTGCGCCGCATCGGCCGCTGCCACCCCTGGGGCGGCCACGGCTACGACCCGGTACCGTGACAGTGAAGTTGCAAATTGGCTGTCATCCTGAGTTTGCGAAGCCTCTTCGGATGACAAAGGCTTTTAGGCGGCCAGCTTCTCCCCACTTCACAAATTCACTACTTCACAATTTCGCCTTTTCCCGTATAAGGCTTTCTGTTGCTGCTGTGGCCGTCGGCTATGGCAGCATTTTTTTCAGTTTGATGAAGCTTTGTATGCGCACTTTATTTTTTGCCGCCGCCCTGGCTGGCACTTTGCTAAGCAGCTGTTCTGAGGCCCAAACCCAGGAAACCAGCAGTAAACAGAAGGAAGAAAAACAGGGCAAGAAGAAGGGCAAGAAAGGCGGAAAGGGCGCCGAAGCCATTGCGGGCCTCAGCCAGGTGGGTACCATGAGCGGCGTACCGGAAAGCTCGGGCCTCGCCCTCACCGGCGAGGCGGGCTCCTTCTACACCCACGGCGACGACGGCACCCAGCCCATTCTCTACAAAATCAGCACGGCCGGAAAAACCCTCGCCCAGATTGACGTACCCGTAAAAAGCCACGACTGGGAAAGCGTGACCCGCGACCAGAGCGGCCATGTGTACATCGGCGACGTGGGCAATAACAACAATAACCGCCGCGACCTGGTGATTTACCGCCTCAACCCCAGCAACCCGCAGCAGGTGCAGGAAATTCACCTCAAATACCCCGACCAGACAGAGTTCCCGCCGGCCAAAGACGACCGAAATTTCGACTGTGAGGCCACGCTCTGGTACGGCGGCAAGGTGTACCTGTTTACCAAAGACCGGGGCCAGGAGCAAACCAGCAAAGTGTACAGCGTGCCTGATCAGCCCGGCACCTACACGGCCCAGCTGGTAGCCAAGCTGCCTATCCCCGGCGCCGTTACCGACGCCGCCCTTAGCCCCGACGGCCGCCGCTTGGTACTACTGGCCCGCCAGGAAATGTTTGTACTGGAAGCCGGCAGCCTCCCCGAAATTCTGAAAGCCGCACCCCGACAAATTTCCCTGAAGGGTGCTGGCCAGACGGAAGGCGCCGTTTTCACGGAAAACGACACGCTCTACATCAGCAACGAGCAGGGCGCTTTGTACACCTATAGCTTCCAATAAGCTGCGGCTCGAGCAACGTACTCTACGAGAGAGAAACCGGTAGCTGGCGGGCTTACAGCGAAAATTCGCTGTAAGCCCGCCACGGCGTTTAGCATGGCCCTTTTCTTTTGAGTATGTTTGACCGTCGATTCTGCAAACCCGGCGCGGCTCCTTCTGCGCCATCATCCTTTTCAGTACACATGGCTGAACAAACCACTCTCACCGGCCTGCGCGCCGGCGTGCTGCACGGCGACGAAGTGCAGCAGCTCTTCGAACACGCCAAAGCCAACGGCTACGCCCTGCCCGCCGTGAACGTAACCGGCACCGATACGGTAAACGCCGTGCTGGAAGCCGCCCGCGACTTGAATTCGCCCGTCATCATCCAGTTTTCGAACGGTGGGGCCCAGTTTTTTGCCGGTAAAGGCTTGGCCAACGACAAGCAGCAGGCCAGCATTGCCGGCGGCATTTCGGGGGCTCACCACGTGCACCTGATGGCCGAAGCCTATGGGGTACCCGTGATTCTGCACACCGACCACGCCGCCAAGAAGCTGCTGCCCTGGATTGATGGTTTGCTGGAAGCTGGCGAGAAATTCTACGCTGAGCACGGCCAGCCGCTCTACTCCTCCCACATGCTCGACCTCTCGGAGGAGCCCATCGAGGAGAACATTGAAGTATGCAAGGAGTACCTGAAGCGCATGGCCAAAATTGGCATGACGCTGGAAATTGAACTGGGCGTAACCGGCGGTGAGGAAGACGGCGTGGACAACTCCGACGTGGATTCCAGCAAGCTCTACACCCAGCCTTCGGAAGTAGCCTATGCCTACGAGGAGCTGAGCAAAATCAGCCCCCGCTTCACCATTGCCGCCGCTTTCGGCAACGTGCACGGCGTGTACAAGCCCGGCAACGTGAAGCTCCAGCCCGTTATCCTGAAAAACTCCCAGGACTTTGTGAAGGAGAAATTTGGCCTGGAGGCTGAGCGTCCCATCAACTTCGTATTCCACGGCGGCTCGGGCTCCTCGCAGGAGGAAATCCGCGAGGCTATCGGCTACGGGGCCATTAAAATGAACATCGACACCGATATGCAGTGGGCATTCTGGGACGGTATCCGCGGATACTACCAGAAGAACGAAGGCTTCCTGCAAAGCCAGATTGGTAACCCCACCGGCGAGGATTCGCCCAACAAGAAGTACTACGACCCGCGCGTGTGGCTGCGCAAAGGCGAGGAAAGCTTCGTAACCCGCCTCAAGTCGGCCTTCGAAGACCTCAACGCCGTAAACCGCCGCCCCTAGGTAGTAGCGCACAGTAGCGCGAACTTTGTAGTTCGCGCCCCCGCGCCGTCCGAATGATTTCGTTCCGGGGCGCGAACTACAAAGTTCGCGCTACTACACACAGAAAGGCCCCGTGCTCAGGTTGAGCGCGGGGCCGTTTTGTTTGAACGTCATTCCGAGCATGTGGCGCATAAAGCCAGTGTGCGGAGCCGCAGCCGAGGAATCTCGCGTGCTGACGTTGCCAAAGTAATCAGATTACTAACGAGCGAGATTCCTCGGCTTCGTTGCACTGCGCTCGGAATGACGGTCTGGTTGCCGGGTACCCTACCGCTTGGCGGCGGCCAGGGCGGCTTCGCGGGCTTCCTGCTCGTGCAGGTCGCGGGGGGCATCCTGGGCGCGGCCGGGACGGTTGCGGGCCGTAAACAGCACGTAGAGGCCCATGAACACCAGCGGGATACTCAACCACTGGCCCATATTCAGGGTCATGCCCTGCTCAAACGCCACCTGGTCTTCCTTGAAGAACTCCACCACAATCCGGAACGTGAACAGCAGCACCACGAACAGCCCAAACAGCTGGCCGCGCGGCGTGTGCTCCTTCGTGCGGTTCCACATCGAGTACAGCACCACGAACAGAAACACGCAGAACAGCGACTCGTAAATCTGGGTAGGATGGCGCGGCACGGCTACTTGCGCACCAGGGCCCACGCTCCCGCTAACGGGCTGGGTTTCGTAGGCCACCTTACCATCAGGTTGGCCCACGCGGCGCACGGCTACCGAGCCGGCGGGCACGGGCTGGTCGGGGCGCGGCTCCTGCAGGTGCTCGGTGTCGCGGGGGAATACAAAGGCCCAGGGCGCATCGGTGGGGCGACCCACAATTTCGGAGTTCATCAGGTTACCGATACGGATGAGGGCGCCGCCCACGGCTACTACCAGCACAATCCGATCAAGGGTCCAGAGCACATCGAACTTATTGTTGCGACTGAACAGCCACACGGCGAAGATGATGCCGATGGTAGCGCCGTGCGAGGCCAAGCCCCCTTCCCAAATTTTGAAGATGCTCAGCAAATCATCCTTATACTGGGCCCAGTCATAGAAAAACACGTGGCCCAGGCGCGCGCCCAGTACCGTGCCCAGCAGCACGTAAATGGTAATAACATCCACCCAGCGCGGCGACACTTTCTCCGACTTATAGACGTGGCCCAAGATAAAGGTACCCACCACAAAGCCCGACATGAAGAGCAGCCCATACCAGCGCAGCGTGAGGGGCCCCAGCTCGGCAATGATGGGGTTCTGATTCCAAAGAATGGCACTTAGCAAACTCATACACAGGAGAGGTAAACGGTAGGGTTAGGAAGGAGAAGACAGCAGCTGCACGCTGCCATCTACGTACACTTTAGCCAGAAACGGCCGGGGCGTGCGGAGCGCAAACCGGCGCAGGCGCGGCAGGGCCCGCACCACACAGGCCGCCAAATCAGCACTGGTGAGGCCTTTAGCTACGATGATAAACGTAGCGGCCCCGCTGGCTAGCAACGCCTGCTGCTCCAGCGGATTGTAGCGGATGCGCCGCTCCTGGGTAAGTACGCACAGGCCGCGCGCTACCACGGCCGGCAGCCACTCCGTATCGGGCGTTTCGGGCCGGAACAGGTCGGTGTGGCTTACAAAGGCTGTTTGCTGCTCGCGCAATGCAGCCTGCACACGCGGCATGGCCACGGTACGGTCCAGGAAAAATACGGGTTCAGGCTGCGGCTCCAAGCTCATAACGAATTGCTTCTTCCACGGCCCGGGTGGTTACACCAAACTCCCCGGCAATAACTTGCACCGAGTCACCGGCGCGGTACAGGCCTACCACCACATCTACGGGCACGTAGTTTTCCGTCAGCACGGGCCGGCCGAAGGCAACGGTAGGGTCGACGGCAATGAGGGAGGGCAAGCCTTCGGGCACGAAGCCAACAGTGCTGCCATACACCGGAAACAACCGCAGCGGGAAACCATCGGCGGCCCGCTCAATGCGGCGCAGGTAGGCCTCTACCAGCTCCCGAATAGTTAGCTGCCCCCGCCGAGAGGCATTGATCAGCATGGAATCATCCTCCAGAGCCCGCACAAACAAATCCACGCCGTCGGTTTCAAACTGGTGCTGGGCCAGCGGGTTTTCCGACTGCAGCTCCTGGCGCACGAACTGCACCGCGTGGCGCACCCGCTGCAGCGAAATACCATGCTGGTGCCGGATGGCGGCCAACACGTGTACTTCTACCAGGTTCAAGAACGACAACCCATCGGCGCTGGCCGGCTGAACCAGGGCATCCTCAGCCCGCGTCCAGGTTTGCACGGTAGTGGCCGAAAGCCCCGTGAGGTGAGCTACCTGCCGCGTAGAGTACAGGGGCAGCCGGTAGGCCTCACGTTCCTGGTATAGTTGAGTCAGACTACTTGCCGCCACCATGCTGTTCAGAGTTGAGCTACGAAAGTACAGGGTTTGCGGCATAACCAGCTTTTTCGTGCTTGGTATTCCGGCTAGCCGTTGCGGGTAGTACGGTACCCGGCCCGGCGGCGGCAAGCCGTCGGGCCAGCTTAAGCGTGCTGACGTTGCTCCGTCATCGTTCGGATGTCAGCTAACGACAACCGGCCCGACGGCTTGCAGCCGCCGGACCGGACGTACGCGGCAGAACATCGATTCTTACAGCGCGTTCAACTCCTGCGTGAAGCCTCCGCTCAGGATGGGGAAACGCAGCCAGGAACGAGGATCCACGTTGTAGTCGTCGAGGTGGAAGGCGGGGGCATACCGCTCCCGCTTCCATTGGTTGCGGCTCCAGAGGCTGTAAAAGCGCTTTACATAGGTTTTCAGCTCCTCCTCATCGGTGGCTGTTTCCTCCTGCACCAGCGTAGCCAGCACCTGCCGGGGGCTGAGCCGGTCGTAGAAAGCCAGCCGCTCAATGCGGTTGAGCAGCGGATAAGGCATCAGGTCCTTTTCGTCAGTTTGCTTTTCTTCCAGGGGGCGCAGCTCGGCGGTGGGTTGCAAGGCATTCACGTGGCGCAGGGCCGGATAATTGAGCTCAGTTTCGGCCCAGCGCAGCCACTGCTTCACAAAGGCCTTGTCCACGCCCGCAATAGGCGAGATGGAACCGGCCGTGTCGCCATCCATGGTGCAATAACCCACACTGGCTTCCGAGCGGTTGGAGGTGGTCATGAGCAGGCAGTTCTGCACGTTGGCCAGCAGCCAGATGGCCGGGGCGCGCACCCGGGCCTGAATGTTCTGCAGGGCCAGATCATCCGTCTGCCAGGTGAGCGGGCGGCCCAGCGCATGTTCAATTTTACCCACGTAGCCGGTTACTTCCTCATCAATGGTCCAGTTATAGAACACCGCCCCAATCGAATCGGCCAGTTCCTTGGCCGAGTTGTAGGTATCATCGGAGGAATTAACGGTGCCCTGATAGGCGCAGGTAAGCAGGCGGCGCGTGAGCTGCTGATTTACCGTTTGCTGCCGCTGGCCGGGCTCCATGAGTGAGGCATCCTTGGGGCCGGGAGTTTGCTGGTCAGGTACTGGCATTACGGGGCCGGCCAGCTGCCCAATTTCCTCGGCCGTGAAGCAGCCGGCCCGGCGCATAAACTCGGCGGTACCCAGCTCAGCAGTGCCTAAGCGCACCAACTCCGCCACGGCCACGGCGCACATTACCGAATCGGCCCCGCCGCTCAGGCTCAGTACGAAGCCCCGGCTGCGGGCCTTGCGCAGGTAGTCGAATAGGGCCAGGCTCAGGGCCTGGTTCAACTCCCGGTACTCATCAGGAGCCGGTAGCGGCTCTATTTCGGCGGCGGGTTCCAGGGGCTGGCTGAAATCTACGTCCACGCATTCCATGTCCACTTCCTTGAAGCTCATGAGCTGGTTACGCAGCAGCAGGTGGCCGTTGCGGGCCACCAGAATTTCGCCGTCGTACACCATGCGGCCGGCCTCGTTGCCCAGCAGGTTGGCGTAGAGGTAGGTGCAGCGGAAGTTGCGTGAGGCCTCCGTTACGAGATGGTAGCGCACATCCGTCTTGCTCATGGCAAAGTGTGAGGCCGAGGGATTCACAATCAAATCCACCCGGCCCACGAGGCGGCAGGCGGGCCGCACGTCGTCGGGCCGCCACGCATCCTCGCAGATTTCGAAGCCGAACTTTACGCCCTGGTGCTCAAAAATCATGTCGCCCAGCGTCCACTCCTCTCCTTCCCACTTCACCGTAGTAGTTTCGCCGGCCGGCCAGGGGTGAAAAAAACGGGGCTCGTAGTGCACGCCGTCGTTGGCCAGAAACTGCTTGGCGGCAAAACCCAGAATCTGCCCGTCGCGCAGTACGGCGGCCGTATTGTAGGTGCGGTGGTTGAGCCGAATAGGCAGCCCTACCACCACACAAATGCCGTCGGTCCAGGGCCGTACCTGCTGCAAGTGCAGCAGCGCCGACTCTGGCAACCAGTCGCTTAAAAACAAATCTTCGCAGCCATAGCCGGTGAGGCATAGCTCCGGCAAGCACAGCAACTCAACACCGGCCGCCTTGGCCTGCGTTATGGCCTCCTGTATGGTGCGCAGGTTGTGGGTCCAGTCAAACGGTATCTGGTTGAGGGCAGCGCCGGCTATTCGCATGAGTTCGGGTGGAAGGGTTAACAGTGCAAATCAACTCCATTTCCCCGGATTGGGTTGTCCGCTTTCTGCGCCTTCTGCGAAAACACCGCGTCCTCTGCGGACTACGTCGTTGGTACGAGGTTAGCCCGCAGAGGACACAGTGGTTTTTGCTGAAGACGCAGTGTTCTTACGGTTCGTGGTCTTCCTCGCTCGGCTGTATTTCTCCGCTTTTAATTCGAGCAACTACACTATTCACAACTTGCTCATACTCTTCCTCTGAAGAAAACAAGCCAGGCTCTAACCGCAACGGACTTACATCTAGTTTGATTTCGCCCCGCCGGTACGCCACTTTCAGCTGCTGAAGCTCTTCATGGTGTACTAACAAAGTACGCTTACGAAGCTGATTCATCGGGGAATGGCTTAAAATTTAGACGGCAAATAGCGCCCGGTATTGCTGCTTATTGCTCTGATAGCACGTCACAATAACGCATCGAGCAGGCCAGTTGTTCAAGGGTGGAATCAAATATACATATGTCTCCCACACCATGCTGGCGCGACCCGTGAGAAACACAAAGAAGTAAGGGCGCTTCTCTTGCTGAATAGGGATTTTGTATCGTGCCCGTTTTAAAAGCTGCACGATTTCAGTATGCGTTACTCGGTGTAGTGGATCAACGTAGTTAGCTGCCACGTGCTCTGCTGCCTTGCTGGTCCAATAGATGCTGTAACGAATGCCCTCGTACAGCACACTCGTATTTAAATGTAGCTCCATTTTACACGCCCAGCACTTCCAAAGCCCGCTCGGCGGCGAGTTGCTCGGCTTGTTTCTTACTCAGGCCCATGCCTACGGCTACCGGGTTTTCATCCACTACCACCGTGGCCGAAAACTCCATCACGCCGCCGGGCCGGGCTTCGCCGGTGAGGTCGTAGCGCAGGTTTTTGCCGTTGCGCTGGGCCCACTCAATCAACTTGCTCTTAAAGTTGGTGGTCGTCTGTGTCATGGCCTTCACGTCCACGTAAGGCTTGATGAGGCGGCTGAGCACAAACTTACGGGCCGTTTTATAGCCCTGGTCGAGGTACACAGCTCCTACCAGCGCCTCCAGGGCGTTGCCGTTCACGGAGCGGGAACGGGCGGCCCGGCCCTGGGCGGCATCCAGCTGCACCAGCTTATCCAGCCCGATTTTGAGCGCAATGGCGTTGAGGCTTTCCCGGTTCACGATGCGGCTGCGCATCTCCGTCAGAAAGCCCTCCTGCTCGTAGGGAAACTTGCGGAACAGGTATTCGGCTACCACCGTACCCAGCACGGCGTCGCCGAGGAATTCCAGCCGTTCGTTGCTTTGGTGGCGGGCCTGCTCACCCTGCTGCCGCACAATGGAGGAGTGCGTGAAGGCCAGCTGGTACAGGCGCACGTTGTCGGGCGTGTGACCCGTGAGGGTGGCAATAGCCTGCCGAAAAGCCCGGTCACGGCCCAGCAGTCGGCGAAAAAAACCGAATAGCGGCAGGGGTTGACCGGGCTTTGGCATTTTTTTCAAATGTGGAGAATGTAAAAAATGTGAGTTGAATGTGTCCAATGTGACAATAGTTGCTGAACCTATGCCATCAGCAACTATTGTCACATTGGACACATTCAGCCCACATTTCTCACATTATTCAGAGATTTTGCGGAAGATGACGGACGTGTTGTGGCCGCCGAATCCGAAGGTGTTACTCATGGCCACGTTTACCTCGCGGGCTTGGGCCTTGTTAAACGTGAAGTTTAGCTTAGGGTCCAGCTCCGGGTCGTCGGTAAAATGGTTGATGGTGGGGGGCACCACGTTGTGCTGCATAGCCAAGATGCAGGCCACGGCCTCAATGGCTCCGGCACCGCCCAGCAGATGGCCCGTCATGCTCTTGGTGGAGCTGATGTTGAGGTTGTAGGCGTCCTCGCCGAACACCTTCTGAATGGCCTTCACCTCGGCCCCGTCGCCCAGCGGCGTGCTGGTGCCGTGGGTGTTGATGTAGTCTACATCAGCGGGCGAGATACCAGCATCGCGCAGCGCGTTCTGCATTACCAGCACTACGCCATTGCCCTCAGGGTCCGGAGCCGTAATGTGGTACGCATCGGCCGACATGCCGCCGCCAATCAGCTCAGCATAGATTTTAGCCCCGCGCGCCTTGGCGTGCTCATATTCCTCCAGAATAAGCGAGGCTGCGCCTTCTCCCAATACAAACCCGTCCCGCTCCTTGTCATAGGGGCGGGAGGCTTGCTCGGGGGCATCGTTTCGCTCACTCATGGCTTTGAGGGCATTGAAGCCGCCCACCCCCGATTCGGTGATGGCCGCCTCCGAGCCCCCGGTCACCACTACATCGGCCATGTTCAGGCGGATGTAGTTGAAGGCCGAGATGATGGAGTCTGACGAAGACGCACAGGCCGAGGTAGTCACGAAGTTCGGCCCCCGGAATTTGTGGCGGATGGAGATGTTGCCCGACGCGCTGTCGGCAATCATCTTCGGAATGAAGAATGGGTTGAAACGGGGTGTACCGTCGCCGTTGGCGAAGTTGATGCACTCCGCCTGCAGGGAGGTGAGCCCCCCAATGCCGGAACCCCAGATAACGCCGACCCGGTCTTTGTCCACTCCTTCCAGGTTGGCATCCTGAATGGCCTCATCGGCGGCAATCAGGGCAAACTGGGTGAAGATATCCATTTTCCGGCCTTCCTTGGTAGGGAAATAGGTATCCGGGTTGTAGTTCTTCACTTCGCAGGCGAAGCGAGTTTTGAACTTGCTGGCATCAAAACGGGTGATGGGGGCGGCCCCACTCACGCCGGCTTGCAGGCCCTCCCAATAGGCGGGGGCGGTGTTTCCCAGCGGGGTAATGGCACCCAGGCCGGTCACGACAACTCTCCGAAGAGACATAGGCAGGCTCAGAGAAGCGAAAGAAAGGAAATCACTGGAAAAGCAAAACGGCCGGCGGCAGGCCGGCCGGTAAGCAGCTATAGTCTTTAGTGCTTAGTTGCTAGTGCTCAGCCTGCA
Organism: Hymenobacter endophyticus; assembly: GCF_032464715.1. Lineage (NCBI taxonomy): Bacteria > Pseudomonadati > Bacteroidota > Cytophagia > Cytophagales > Hymenobacteraceae > Hymenobacter > Hymenobacter endophyticus. The sequence goes on from NZ_JAWDJT010000004.1 coordinate 99,723, forward strand.
CCGGAACTACCCAGGCACTAAGCACTAGTAACTAAGCACTAAAAACTATTTAGCGTGCTCCTCGAGGTAGCTGATAGCCTGGCCCACGGTGCCGATGTTTTCAGCCTGATCGTCTGGGATAGACACGTTGAATTCTTTTTCGAATTCCATGATCAGCTCAACGGTATCAAGCGAGTCAGCGCCCAAGTCGTTGGTGAAGGAAGCCTCCGGCGTTACTTCCGAAGCTTCTACGCCGAGTTTATCGATGATGATGGCCTTTACTTTTTCTGCAATTTCAGACATTTCCGTGGGGGTTTAAGGAAAACTCGGCACAAATAACACCATCTTCGCTAACATTGTCAAACTTCGACCCCCTAATCTTCCGGGTACAAGATTATGGCCCGTTGTGTTCCACCGGGGTACTACGGCGCTTATTTTTGCGTTTTCCTTCCTTTCCCCGCTCATGAAAACCCTTACCCTGGATGTGGAGTATGACTGCGACTTCGACTTGTTCGGGCTCGTATCGTCCAGCCGGGAGCACACGCTGGCCTGGGTACTCAACCGGGCGCTGCATTTGCGGCTGATTAAGCAGCAGGACCTGATTTACGACCTGTTCAGCCAGGGCCGGCTGGTCATCAGCAATTATCTGCACACCACCGAGCACCACACGCTACGCCTGCTACGCAACCGTTCCGTGGATCCTTCGCCTCTGAAAAAGCCCTTCCTGGCCCCCGATATCAAGGAGTACGACTATTTGTTGCAGGTGAGCAACGGCATGGCCAGCCACTCCTCAGATGAGTTACTCGTGCAACTTTCGGCTCTGCCCGAGGTCCAGTTAGTCAGTCAGGTTGACCCGAATGACCTTAAATTCAAAGAAAATCTGCTCTTTTGAGTTTTGAACTCCTGTACTGCTGGGTAGCACGAAGGACCTTATCACGCCGAACTGCCACTCGCCCAGACGAGCTGTTGCTACGGGGTAAGGTCCTTTGCGCTGCTCAGTGCGGCATGTGTTTCCTTGTTTTACTGCATTACTTTTTTGACCATACAACGCCCCATGGAAGCTCGTCCGCATTTTAATAAAACCAAGATAATTGCCACCGTGGGCCCCGCGTCCAACACCTACGAGAAGCTGGGCATGCTCATGCGCGAGGGTGTGGACGTATTTCGCCTTAACTTCTCGCACGGCAGCCACGAAGACCACCTGTCGGTGATTAACACGGTGCGCCGCCTCAATAAGGACATGCGCACGCACGTGGGCCTGCTGCAGGATTTACAGGGCCCCAAAATCCGCCTCGGGGAGGTAGAAGGCGGCGGCGTGGAAATTAAGGCCGGCGACAAAATTAAGCTGGTGTGCGGCGAGAAGGAAATCAGCACGGCTACGCGCCTGAGCACGATTTACCTGGGCTTGGCCCGCGACGTGAAGGCCGGCGACATGATCCTTATCGACGACGGCAAGATTGAGCTGCGCGTGCTGGCCACTGACCGGGACAAGGAAGTGGACGTGGAGGTTATCTACGGCGGCCTGGTGAAACCCCGCAAAGGCATCAACCTGCCCGACTCGGAGGTTTCGGCCCCATCCATGACGGAGAAGGATATTGAAGACCTGAGATTTGGCCTCGAAAACAACGTAGACTGGATTGCCCTGTCCTTTGCCCGCCGGGGCGAAGACATCCGCTTCATCAAGAGCCTGATTGCGGAAAGCGGCAAAACGGCCCGCGTCATTGCCAAGATTGAAACGCCTGAAGGTCTGAAGAACCTCGACGAAATCATTGCCCTCACCGACGCCGTCATGGTAGCCCGTGGCGACCTGGGTGTGGAGGTGAAGATGGAAGAGGTGCCGATGGCCCAGAAGATGATTGTGGAGAAGTGCAATAAGGCCGGTAAACCGGTAATTGTGGCTACCCAGATGATGGAAAGCATGATTACGGCCCCCCGCCCCACCCGCGCCGAAACCAGCGACGTGGCCAACGCCGTACTCGACGGCGCCGACGCCGTGATGCTCTCCGCTGAAACCGCCGTGGGCGCCTACCCTGCCGAGGTAATCCGCTCGATGGTGGGCACGATTATGAGCGTGGAAACCCGCCGCGAATCGTTGTATCACCGCTGGTGGCCTATTACGCCCGAGTCGCCCACGTTCATGGTAGACAGCGTACTGTCGGCGGCCTGCCACTTGGCCAAGAACACCGGTGCCAAAGCCATTACCGGCATGACGCACCGGGGCTACACGGCCTTCCAGATTGCTAAGTACCGGCCCAAAGCCAACATCTTCATCTTCACCGATAATCGTTCGTTGCTAACCACGCTGAGCCTGATTTGGGGCGTACGCGGCTTCTACTACGACCGGATGGTGAGCACCGACAGCACCGTATCGGACATCAAGTACGCCCTGACTACTACCGGCCACCTGCAGAAGGGTGACGTGTTTATCAATACGGCTTCTATGCCCATCAATGAAAAGGGCAAAACCAATATGGTGAAGGTAAGCGTAGCGTAACCCCCTACCGTAACGAAAGAGGCCCGTTCGCATGGTGTGAACGGGCCTCTTTCGTTACCAAAGTCCGCTTGTGCGAACTATTCCTCTATCTATGCCTTCTAGGCTGGAAACCCGGAGCAAACCTCAGCAGCCTGACCTATATCAATCAAATTCATTTAGAAACAATAAGGCCTTGTACTTGCGCACAAGGCCTTTATCAATAAGAGCAGAAAGCCGGTTGACTACTTAAGCAGCCAGCGACTTCACGAACTTAGCCAGCTTGGACTTGTTGTTGGCGGCTTTGTTCTTGTGAATGATGTTCTTCTTGGCCAAACGGTCCAGCATCGACGATACTTTCTGCAGCTGCTCTTGAGCGGCCGAAGCATCGGTGGTACCGCGCAGCTTTTTGATAGCAGTGCGAGTAGATTTAGCCTGGTAACGGTTCAGCACGCGCTTAGCTTCGTTGGAACGGATGCGCTTAAGGGCCGATTTATGGTTTGCCATGGGGGTTGAAATATGGTCTTCTGCTCGAATTCAGTTCAATTGGGGAGTGCAAAGGTAGTAGTTTGGTTTGAAATAGCAAACCTCTCCGGCAAAACCTCCTCATACTCCCCCGCAGCAAGCAGCCGCCCCGGCTGTAGCTCAGGAGCCAAAGCGAGGGCGGCATTTATAGCAACAGAATGCTATATCGGCTGACTTATTGGTTCAACCGCTCGCTCAGCGCCTAGTCTACCTTTTTTTCTGTTTCACTGGCCATCTTCTCATGGGAGCGAAGCATAGGCAGGGTGTTGGTAGCAAACGTCTTCACGGTTGGCGTGTTGGCCGCTCGGCTTTTCACTTCGAACATGGCAATGTCCATCTTATGAGCTGTTTCCATGGCGTCCATGTAGGCTTCATCGAAATCCTTGCCTGATTTACTCAGGACTTTATCAGCCATGGCCTGATGTACCGGCATCATGGTTTCAGGTATCTGCACGCCCAGGGGTGTGGCCACTGATTTGAGGTCTTGGGTGGCTTTGGTATGGTGCGTCACCATCATCTGTGCGAATCGCTTCACGTCGGCATTGCTAGCTCGTTGCGCGGCCGCTTGCCCAAGCTGTATTTCCAACAGATTACTGCTAGCCGCATTCATCAGAAACACAGGGTCCTGCATGGTAGCAAAGGTGGCCGTGAAGGCAGTCATGTCGGCGGGGTTACCCGCGCCGGCACCGGTGGTGCTACTGGTGGCGCTGCCGGTTGTGCCAGCCGCTTCACTCGTTGCTGCTGTAGTAGTTCCGCTACTGCCAGCGCCGGAGGCAGCATCTGCAGGAGGCGTCGAAGTCATGTCGGTGCCGGAGCGGGTTCCGGTGGCATCAGTGCCCGTTGTGGTAGCGGCATCAGTGGCGGCACCGGGGCTGGTACCCGTACAGGCAGCGCCTGTAGCAAGTGAACCCAGCAGAAAAAGGCGGAAAATACTGTGCGTTGTTTTCATAATACGTAGGCAGTTGGTCAGGACCATATTCTACGTTCATCCTGTTGATGGGTACGCATATTTTTCTGATTTTATTTCAGCTCGACCACTCATAAAATATTGAACCTCAACTATTAACACAACAACACGCGCATTGTAAAGGTGGAAGTAAAAGGCTATTTCAGGTCCAGACTGTTTCTCTCTCAGACAACGGCAAAGTAGGCATGCCTACCTTCTGTTGCGTATATTTCCAGGCCCTACTTGGCTGCACTTTTCTGGATTACTGCTGCCTACTGCTATGCCCCTTGTATCACACTCCGCTTACCAGCCGCCGTTCTACATGTTCAACGGTCACCTGCAAACCATTGTACCCAGCCTGTGGCGCTCTGTACCCGATGTGCGCTACCAGCGGGAACGAGTAGAAACCGAGGATGGGGACTTTCTAGACGTGGATTGGTCGCGCCGACCTGATGGACAAGCTACCGATACCCTCGCTATTGTATCGCATGGGTTGGAGGGCGACGCGGGCCGGCCCTACGTGCGGGGTATGGTGCGGGCCCTCAACCACGCCGGCCTCGATGCCCTAGCCTGGAATTACCGCAGCTGCAGCGGCGAGATGAACCGCCTGCTCCGCTCTTACCACCTCGGCGACACCGACGACCTGGATATTGTGGTGCGCTACGCGCTGGGCACTGCCCGCTACCGCCGCGTTTTCCTGACCGGGTTTTCGGCCGGGGGCAACGTGACGCTGAAATACCTGGGCGAAAACCCCGGCCGGGTACCCCGGGAAGTGCAGCGCGCCGCTGTGTTTTCGGTGCCCACTGATCTGAAGTCTAGCTCCCACCACATTGCCCGCCCGGAAAACCGCCTGTACCTCAACCGCTTTATGAAAACCCTGCGAGCAAAAATGCGGCAGAAGGCGGCGTTGCTGCCCGGCCAGGTAGACCTTACCGATATTGACCTGCTGCAGGACTTTCCGCAATTTGACGACCGGTTTACGGCACCCATGCACGGCTTCAAGTCGGCGGATGAATACTATGAGCACGCCAGCTCGGGCCGCTACCTAAGCGGCATCCGCATTCCTACGCTATTAGTTAACGCCCAAAACGACCCGTTTCTGCCGGCTTCCTGCTTTCCTCATGAGGTAGCCGCCCAAAGCCCCTACGTGTTCCTGGAAACGCCCGCCGATGGTGGGCATGTAGGCTTCGGGGAAGGCGCGCCGGACGGACCGTACTACTCGGAACGGCGCGCCGTGCAGTTCCTTACGGCGGAGGTGCCGGGGTAGGAACTGTTTGTCATTGCAAGAAGGTATAACAAGCCATAACGGGCGGCTTCTGAGTATGATGCACTGACGAGTTCAGGCTGCGGCTCCAAGATAGCCTCAACGCCCTCAATGCCCGTGTTGGCGTTATGGGCTTGTTGCTTCCCCCGGCAGTCCAACCCTGAATAAGGCTGGAGTGCTTCGCTCCGCCCACAACGACTACTAGTTGTTGCGCACTACTACCACCTTCTTCGTTTCAAAAAACGGCTCCTGAAAAAAGTCCGGCAGGTCGATAACAGAAGCTTGCAGGCCGGATTCCTGAATTTCCTCGGTTAGGTCGCCGCCTTTGAGGTAATAGAGGCCACTGCCCGGGGCCGCTTCCTGCCGGGGCTTGTAGCGGTGGGCAATCCAGGTGTGGAAAGTGGCCAGGCGGGCTACGGCGCGGCTCACTACGTAGTCGTATTTGGGACGAAGCTGCTCGGCGCGGGTTTGCTCGGCGGTGAGGTTGGTGAGGTGCAGGGCGTGGGCCATTTCCTGCACTGCCCGGATTTTCTTGCCGATGCTGTCCACCAAATGAAACTTCACCTCCGGGAACAGAATGGCCAGCGGCAAGCCCGGCAGGCCACCGCCCGTACCTACATCCAGCACTGAGGAGCCCGGCGCAAACTCCACTACTTTGGCAATACCCAGGGAGTGCAGAAAGTGCCGTTCCTCCAGGTTGTCCACGTCGGTGCGGGCTACCAGGTTAAGGCGCTCATTCCAGCCCCGGAACTCGGTATCGAGCTGCTGGAACTGCTGGCGCTGGTGGTCGGTCAGGTGGGGAAAGTAGTGGTTGATCAGGTTCATCGTGGGGCAAAGGTAGACCACAGATCAAAAACGAACGAAGCAGAGCGCACAAACACGCCTACCTACCTAACAACGTAATCAACACTACTACCCCAACAATAGGTATATAGCCTGCACTAGCTCTGAAAACCCAGCGGTGATATACTGACAGTTGCTGCTGGCGGGCAATGCTGACTGCTGTTCCCAACATAAGAAACGGGGCTACGAATAGTAGGTAGAATAAACCCAACGACGCCATTCCCGACCATTGCCAAAACAGCCCCGTTAGTAAAATTATCAGCCAGCCGCCATAGGAAATCATTACCAATAACAGTGCCCAAAACGGCGGATCAATTGCCTGTTTTTGCATCCACTGGCACAAAAACAAGTGCAGGCAAAGGCAAACTATGGGAACTACAATGTAAATGAAGATAGGAATTAGCATAAGCTCATGTAAGTAGCTTTCCTGCAAGCAATACAAAAAAAGCCCCGACTTGCGACGGGGCTTTTTTGCTAGATGATTTCCTTTTTGTTTTTTACCATGTCATAGAGCAGCTCGCGGGCGCGGTGCAACTGGGCTTTCACGGTGCCGAGGGGCGCTTTTAGTTCCTGGGCAATTTCCTCGTAGCTCAGCTCATCGAAGTAGCGCAGCGTCACGAGGCGCTGGTACTTATCGGGCAGCCGTGACACCACGTGCTGCATGATTTCGATTTTCTGGTTTTTGATGGCCGTTTCCTGGGGGTTCAGGTTCTGGTCGCGGAAGTCGATGGTAATTTCGTCGCCGTTGTCAATCTTGATGGCCGAGTCAATGGACATCGTCTTGATTTTATTCTTGCGAATAAAGTCGATGCAGTTATTGGTGGCAATGCGGAACAGCCAGGTGCTGAAGGCAAACTCGGGGTTAAACTTGTGCAGGTTACGGAAGGCCTTGGCGAAGGCTTCGATGGTGAGGTCCTCGGCGTCGTCGGGGTTACGCACCATCTTCAGCACCACGTGGTACACGGGCTTCTTGTAGATCTGCATCAGCTCGGCGTAAGCCTTGCCGTCGTTCTTCTCCACAGCGGCCCGAATCAACTTGAAATCGTGCTTGGCTTTGGCGGAGAACTGTTTTTCCTGATTTACTTCCATCGGAGCGTACGGTAGAGGAACAGCGAAATTCCCAGAGCGAGATAATAAAAAAAATACACAGCATCGAGCACCGGCAGCCACATGAGGGGCAGCCGATTATCGAGCCTACGGCCAAGTTGGTGGTACACGGCCGGCATAGCAGCGGTGCGTAGCAGGCACACCGTAGCCAAAGGTACCCAATCGGAGTGGGAAAACAGCAGGCCGATTGCCATGCCGTAAAAAAGCAGATTAGAGCCTATAAAGGCTCCTATTCGAGCCCGGTCGGCGAGGCGGTAGCTGCGCCCGGCGGAGAGGTGCCGCCGTTTCTGCCGCCACCACGCGCCCCAGGTTGCAGCCGGCTCACTGAGGGTATGCGCCCCCGGCTCGGCCACTACGGCTACCCGCACCCCGCGCTGCACGGCATCCTGCACCAGCAGGTCGTCGTCGCCGGAGAGGCTGCGGATGTGGGAAGCAAATCCTTTGGTTAGCTGAAAGACCTGCCGGGTGTACCCCAGATTGCGCCCTACCCCCATGTACGGCTGGCCGCGCCAGGCGAAGGACAAATACTGTGCCCCCGACAGCAAGGTTTCAAACCGAATTAACTTATTCAGGAAGCCCGGTTCTTCGGCGTAAGCCGAGTACCCCAATACCATGTCGGCCGGTTGGCTGAAGCCGCGCTGCATGTATCTGAGCCACTGATTGGTGGCCGGAATGCAGTCGGCATCGGTGAATAACAGGCGGGGGTGGCGAGAAGTTTTGATGCCCAGTGTCAGGGCGTACTTTTTGGGTGCCAATCCGTCAGGGGTGCTCGTGACAGTAACCAGCCGCACATGCGGGTAATACTGCGTGAGCTGCTGCACATACAGAAACGTATAATCACTGGAGCGGTCATCGATGACGACCAGCTCAAAGCCGGCCGGGTAGTCTTGCTGAAGCAGCAGGGGCAGCAGGCGGCGTAGGTTTTCCAACTCATTGTGGGCGCACACGAGTACGGATACAGGCTCATCATCCGGGCCGGCAGTGGGCTCCGGGGGGCGGCGGGCGAAGGGCAGAAAGTAGTAGGCCGCGTAACAGAGCTGTACCAGCACGGCGGCCAGCAGCACCCAGATGGCGGGGGAAAGAGAGAAAGGCAAAACGCAAGGAGTGATTCAGCTAGCAAAAGTAGGCATTCGGGGTGGGGCGAGTACCTTTGCGTCTGTAGCAGTTGTCAGTTGCTGGTTGTCAGTTGTCAGATCGTTCATTTTGCAACGCTGACTGACAACTGTCAACCAGCAACTGACAACTTACTCCCCAGAATGACCTTCGACCTCGTAGCCAACGACCCGCACTCCAATGCCCGCGCCGGCGTGGTGCACACCGACCACGGCGCCATTGAAACGCCCATTTTTATGCCCGTGGGCACGGCCGGCACCGTGAAAGCCGTGCAGCAGCGCGACCTGAAAGACGACATCAACGCCCAGATCATCCTCGGCAATACCTACCACCTGTACCTGCGCCCCGGCCTGGAAGTGCTCAGCAAAGCCGGCGGCCTGCACAAGTTCAACGGCTGGAACCGGCCCATCCTCACCGATTCGGGCGGGTACCAGGTGTACTCGCTCAGCGGCACGCGCAAAATCAAGGAAGAAGGCGTGAAGTTCCGCTCCCACGTGGATGGCTCCCAGCACCTGTTTTCGCCGGAGGGCGTGATGGACATTCAGCGCACCATCGGGGCCGACATCATCATGGCTTTCGATGAGTGCACGCCCTGGCCCTGCGAGTACAGCTACGCCGCCCGCTCCCTCGACATGACCCACCGCTGGCTGAAGCGCTGCATTCAGCGCTTCGACAGCACCGAGGGCCACTACGGCTACTCCCAAACGCTGTTCCCGATTGTGCAGGGCTCCACGTTCAAGGACCTGCGCGTGAAATCGGCGGAGTTTATTGCCGAGCAGGGCCGGGAAGGCAACGCCATTGGGGGCCTGAGCGTGGGCGAGCCGGCGGAAATGATGTATGAAATGACCGATGTGGTGTGCGGCATCCTGCCCAAGGACAAGCCCCGCTACCTGATGGGCGTGGGCACGCCGGCCAACATCCTCGAAAACATTGCGCTGGGCGTGGATATGTTCGACTGCGTGATGCCCACCCGCAACGCCCGCAACGGCATGCTGTTCACCACCCAGGGCATTATGAACGTGACCAATAAAAAGTGGGCCGACGACTTCGCGCCGATTGACGAAGAGCTGGGCGGCTACGTGAGCACCTTCTACTCGCGCAGCTACATGCGCCACCTGTTCCACAGCAAGGAAATGCTGGGCCCGCAAATTGCCTCCATCCACAACCTCACCTTCTACCTCTGGCTGGTGAAGCAGGCCCGCCAGCAAATCCTGGCTGGCACCTTCCGCGAGTGGAAAGATAGAATGGTGAAGCAGGTGATGACGCGCTTGTAAAGCACAGATACCCGCTGATTAAACTGATTACGCTGATTCGTTCGTTTGCCAGGATAGTCAGCCTGTTGACGTCTGAAGCCGCAGTACAGTAGCTAGGCGCTTTTGGTCTGAATTTAACCGTTTTCCCTCTTCGTTTGCGCCGGAAAATCTGCGTAATCAATTTCATCAGCGTGCATCTGTGATTCATGAAGCTGCTCGACAAATACATCATTAAGAAGTTTCTCACCGCGTTTTTCTTCTCGGTGGTGCTGCTCGTGTCGGTTATTTGCGTGATTGACTTCACGGAGAAAAACGACGATTTTTTGCAGCACAACCTGGGGGCCTGGCAGATTCTGACAGAGTACTACGTGAACCTGTTCCCGTATTTCGCCAACCTGCTCTCCCCCATCACGGTGTTTATTGCGGTGGTGTTTGTGACGGCCCAGCTGGCGGCGCGCACCGAGGTGGTGGCTATTCTGGCCTCGGGCATCAGCTTTAAGCGGTTTCTGCTACCCTACATCATGGGCAGCGTAATTCTGGGCGTGATGACGATGGCCATGACGGGCTGGCTGATTCCCATTGCCAACAAAACCCGGGTGCGCTTCGAGAAGGCCTACATCAAAAACCCCTACCGGTTCAGCGGACGCAACGTGCACATCAAAATCGGCCCGCAGAACTACGCCTTCATGGAAAGCTACGACAACGTGAACAACGTGGGCTACAAATTTGCGCTGGAAACCATTGACGGGCAGCTGCTCAAGCGCCGCATGACGGCCGAAGCCATTACCTGGGACTCCACCAAACGGGCCTGGCACCTCACGCCCCAGCTCGTTCGCACGTTCCGGGGCGAGAAGGAAACGCTCAAAACCATGCCCGCCCGCGACACGGTGCTCAACCTCTATCCGAAGGATTTCGCCAGCACCTACCGCCTGGCCGAAACCCTCACCCTACCCGAGCTTAACCGCTTCATCGACCAGAAAATAGCCCGCGGCTCCGACGATACGCAGGTGTACCTGAGCGAGAAACACGAGCGGTACGCTTACCCCTACGCCATGTTCATTCTCACCGTCATTGGCGTGATTATGAGTGCCCGCAAGAGCCGGGCCGGTGTGGGCGGACAGATTGCGCTGGGCTTCGTGCTGGCCTTCGTGTTCATCATCTTCGTGATTCTGAGCCGCAACCTGGCCGCCGTGGGCACCCTCTCGCCTTTGCTGGCCGCCTGGATTCCCAGCATCATTTTCACCCTCATCGGGGCCGTGCTCTACCGGGTAATACCGCAGTAACGGTGAGGTGGTGAACTTGTGAAATGGTGAGTTTGATGTTCAACCCACGCAAGTAGCTCATTATGAACATTAAACTCACCATTTCACAAGTTCACCACCTCACAACTTCACCGCATGCTCAAAGACTACCTGCGTTTACATTTCATTGTGCTGCTGTGGGGCTTCACGGCTATTCTGGGCAAGCTGATTTCGGTGCCGCCGGTGGAGCTGGTGTTCTGGCGCACGTTGCTGGCCGCTACGGGCCTGGCGGTGCTGCTGGCGGTGCGGCGGCAGCCGTGGCGGGTGGCGGCCGGTGAAGCGGCCAAACTGCTGGGTGTGGGCGTGCTGGTGGCGGCGCACTGGATTACCTTTTTCCTAGCCGCCCGACTGTCGTCGGTGAGTGTGTGTCTGGCGGGTTTGGCTACGCTGGCGCTGTGGACGTCCCTGCTGGAGCCGCTGGTGCTGTGGCGGCGGGTGCGCTTTTATGAGGTGGGGCTGGGTTTGCTGACGATGGTGGGGCTGTACCTGGTGTCGCAGGCGGAGCTGGACCAGATGGCGGGGCTGCTGGTGGCGATACTATCGGCGGGGCTGTCGGCTTTGTTCAGCGTATTCAACTCCAAGCTGGTGAAGCGCCACACCCCGTTTCAGGTGACGCTGTACGAAATGGCCGGGGCCTGCCTGAGCATCGTGCTGTTCATGCCCGTGTATAGCCGGTATTTCACCGAGGGCCAGGGCCTGCAGCTGGCACTTTCCGGCTACGACTGGCTGTGGCTGCTGCTACTGGCGGGCGTGTGTACGGTGTATGCCTTCAGCACGTCCGTGGAGTTAATGAAGCGCATTTCGGCCTTCGTGGTGAACCTGACCATCAACCTGGAGCCCGTATACGGCATTGTGCTGGCCGTCATCATGTACACGCTGCGGGTGCCAGGTTTCGGGCAGGAAAAACTTTCTACCGGCTTCTATCTGGGCACGGTGGTTATTCTGTCCAGCGTGCTTATTCACCCCATTCTCGACCAGTGGAACCAGCGCCGCCAGCGCAAAGCCCAGGCGGCTGATGTGCTGGTGGGCTAGTAGTGAGATGGTCAACTGGTGAAATGGTGAGTTTGACGTTCTGTTGATCTATACAGCGCGAATGGCGCAAGCCGAACATCAAACTCACCATCTCACCATTTCACCACTACAACCGCCCGTCCCACACCTGGTATTCCTGAGCCAGCTCCAGTTTCGGTGGCGTTTCCTGGCCTGGGAACAGTCCGTACACCGCCGAGCCAGAGCCGGATAAGCTGGCGTAGGCCGCACCGGCCGCGTACAGCTGTGCTTTGATTTCGCCCAGTACCGGGTATTGCGGCATGAGGGCTTCCTCGAAGTCGTTGCTGATGGTGTCGCGCCAGGTTTCCAGGGGTTGGCTAATGGCCGTGCGTAACTCGTGGCGGGGGGTGCGGGGCTGCACACGGCTGTAGGCCTCGGCCGTGCTGATGTGCAGGCCCGGGTACACCACTTTGCAGGCCACCCCGGTCAAATCCAGCGTAACATCCTCGAAAACATCACCCCGCTCATAGGCCAAAACCGGCTTGTTCCGAATGAAAAAGGCGCAGTCGGAGCCCAAGCGGCGGGCGTAGCCTTCCAGCGCAGCCGGAGTAAGCCCCAGCACAAACAGGTCGTTGAGGGCGCGCAGGGCAAACGCGGCGTCGCCGGAGCCGCCACCCAGCCCTGCCCCGATGGGTACTACCTTGTGCAGATGTAGCTGTACTGGGGGCAGGTCGAAATCAGCCTTCAGCAACTCATAAGCCCGCAAACACAGGTTCGTAGCCAGCTCGCCGGGAATAGGAATGCCGGTAAGGGTCAACGAGGTTTCAGTGCCCATAAAAGCGGGCAGCACTTCCAGCGCATCCGTCCACGGCAGCGGCACAAACACCGATTCGAGGTTGCGGAATCCATCGGGCCGCTGGCTGGTGATGTACAGGCCGAGGTTGAGCTTAGCGTTGGGAAAAACGAGCATGGGAATCGGAAGCTAGAGGCCGCAAGCTACGAGCTACCCGCCATTCTCATCATGCCCCGGGCTGCCCAATTACACCGGACAGTTCAGAAAAGAGCGGACAGCGTGTAGCTTGCGGCTTCAAGCTCACAGCTATGACACAACGCCCTTCCTGGTACGCCCGCTCCGGCAAGCGCCTGCTCGACGTGGCCGTGGCCACCCCGCTGCTGGTGCTGGCACTGCCCATACTGGCCGTTCTGGCGGTGCTGCTGGCCCGCCAGAACGGGGGCCACTGGCTGTTCCACCAGCCCCGGCCCGGCCGACACGGCCAGTTGTTTCCCTTCTACAAGCTCCAGACGATGACCAACCAGCTCGATGCTCAGGGCCAACTGCTGCCCGATGCGGAGCGCCTGCCGCGGCTGGGGCGCTGGGTACGCGCCACCTCCCTCGACGAGCTACCCCAGCTCTGGAATGTGCTGCGCGGCGACATTAGCCTGGTAGGACCCCGCCCCTTGCTGGCGCAGTACCTGCCGCTGTACTCCCCGGAGCAGGCTCGCCGCCACGAGGTACGGCCCGGTATTACTGGCTGGGCGCAAGTTAACGGGCGCAACGCCATCAGCTGGGAGCAGAAGTTTGCCTACGACGTGTGGTACGTGGAGCATCTGTCGTTCGGGCTGGATATGCGAATTTTGCTGCGCACCGTAGGCCGCGTGCTGGGTGCCCACGATATTGCCGCGCCCGGCCAGGCCACCATGGAAGCCTTCCGGGGTACGCCGCCCGCTTCTCCTAGTTCGCCCTCATAATTTTACGCCCTCTATGCAGCCAGCTTCTACTTTTTCCAAGGCATTGCGGCCACTGGCTATTGTGGGGGCTGGTGGGCTAGGCCGGGAAGTGCTGCTACTGGTGCGGCAAATCAATGAGCAGCAACCCACCTGGGAGGTTACCGGCTTCTACGATGACCAAGTGCCAGCCCAGCCTACTATTCACGGCATCCCCTACCGCGGCACTGTGGCCGACCTCAATGCCAGCCCGGAGCCGCTGCACGCCGTAGTTGCCGTGGGCAGCAGCCGCAGCCGCCAGGCCATTGCCGGCCGACTCACTTCCGCCCATCTGCAGTTTGCCACCTTGGTGCACCCCGGCGTGGCACAGGCCGACTATCAGCACCTCACCATCGGGGCAGGTTCGGTTATCTGCCAAGGCTGTATTCTTACCTGTGACATCACCCTGGGCCAGCATGTGCTCCTGAACTTGGGGTGTACCATTGGCCACGATGCCGTGCTGGAGGATTTTTGCTCCCTGATGCCCCATGCCAACGTGGGCGGCGAGGCCCACTTGGAAGCGGGCGTATACCTGGGCACCAATGCTACGGTCATCAACCAGGTGCGCGTGGGGTCTGGTACGATAGTGGGGGCCGGGGCCGTGGTAGTGCGGAATTTGCCGGGTAATTGCACGGCCGTGGGCGTGCCCGCCCGAACGGTTCAGGCCCAAAGACAACCGTAGCTCCTGGCAGATTTTCCGCTCCGGCATCAGCAAATTTCTTCATCTTGCTAGCTACCCGCCTACCTTTTTCCTTTTTAGTTTCATGCGCAGTCAGGATTACGACCGGTTGTATCTGTCCCCACCCCACCTGGGCCGCCATGAGCTGAATTACCTGCACAAGGCCATTGAGGATAACTGGGTGGCCCCGGTAGGGCCCAACCTGGATGGATTTGAGCAAGACATCTGCGAGTTCACGGGAGCCGGACACTGCGTGGCCTTATCATCGGGCACTGCCGCTATTCACCTGGGCCTGCAGTTGCTGGGTGTGGGCCCCGGCGACGAGGTGCTCTGCCCTTCCTTCACGTTCGTGGCCACGGCCAATCCCATTTTGTATCTGGGAGCCAAGCCCGTCTTTATCGACAGCGAAGCCGAAACCTGGAATATTTGCCCGGAGCGGCTCCGCGAAGCCTTATTGGAGATGCAGCGGCAGAACCGCCGGCCCAAAGCCCTCATCATTGTGCACCTCTATGGCATGCCCTGCCGCCTGCGCGAGGTGCTGAGCGTGGCGCAGGAATACGGGGTACCGGTACTAGAGGATGCTGCCGAAGCTTTGGGTAGCCGCTATGAAGGCCAGCCCTTAGGTACATTCGGCGACGTAGGCGTTTTCTCCTTCAATGGCAATAAGATACTGACCACCAGCGGGGGCGGCGCCCTGGTAACCAACCACCCCGGTTGGGCCGACAAAACGCGCTTCTGGGCCACTCAAGCCCGCGACCCGGCCCCCTACTACCAGCACTCCGAAGTAGGCTACAATTACCGGCTAAGCAACCTACTGGCGGGCATCGGGCGAGGACAAATGGGTCTGTTGGAAGACCGGGTAAAGCGCCGCCGCGAAATTTATACCTGGTACCAGAAGCATCTGCATGCAATTCCCGGCCTTGCACTTGGGCCCCAGGAGCCGGCCGGGGGACACTCTAACCGCTGGCTTACCTGCCTTCTGCTCAACCCCGCTGAAACTGCCCTCACACCTGAGCAATTGCGCCTGCACCTGGAAACCCGCAACATCGAGAGCCGTCCGCTCTGGAAGCCCCTGCACTTGCAGCCACTTTTCGCGGAGGCTCCGGTGTACGGCGGCAAGGTATGTGGTGGCCTGTTTGAGCGGGGCCTTTGTTTGCCTTCCGGCTCAGCCATGACGGAAGCTGATTTACAGCGCGTTGCATCATCGATTCACGCAATCAATCACCTTGCGTAACTCATTGATTTGGCACAAAAAGTTTCACAGGTAGTTTATGGAGTACAAAATGCATTATAGATAGTATAAACAAAAACCGCCTCTAAATCACTTCAGAGGCGGTTTACTATTAAATCGGGCTAATCTAATGCCTGCTGCAAGTCCGTCAGCAGTTCAGCTACTGGCTCAATGCCTACCGACAGGCGAATCAATCCGGCCGTAATACCCAGCTCCTGCCGCTGCTCCTCGGTAAGCGCCCGGTGCGAAGTACCGACCGGATATGATAACGACGAATCGACCCCGGCCAAAGACGGCGCAAACGGGAACCGCTGGCTACCCCGGATGAACCGGTTTACCGCCTCCACCGAATCATCGGCCAGCCGGAACGACACCATACCCCCGAAGCGGCCCGCGCCCTGCTCACTGGCCAGCTCGTGCTGGGCGTGCGTGAACAAACCCGGATAAAATACCTCCCCTACGGCCGGGTGCTCCGCCAGCAGCTCAGCCACGGCCTGGGCATTGTAGCAGTGGGCATTCATGCGCAGGCGCAGGGTTTTGAGGCCCCGCACCGCCAGCCAGCTTTCCATAGGGCTCAGGGTGAGGCCAAACAGTGTCCCGATTTGCTTGAGCCGGGCGGCATCCTCGGCCGTGCGGGCCACCACGGCTCCGGCTGTTACATCGGAGTGGCCGGCCAGGTACTTGGTCACACTGTGCATCACCAAATCGGCCCCGAAAGCTAAGGGGTTGGTAAGCACCGGGGAGGCAAACGTGTTGTCCACCACCAGCTTCAGGCCTAAGGCGTGAGTTGCCTCTGCGGCCGCCCGCAGGTCAACCACGCGCAGCAGCGGGTTACTAATGGTTTCGCAGAGCAACAGCCGGGTGCGGGGCTGCGCATACGCCGCCAAATTACCCGTCAGGTCATCGAAGGGCACATATGTTACCGCAATACCCAGCCGCTCCAGCTCCTGATTCAGCAGCGCCGCTGAGCCCCCGTAGATGTCGGCCGCGCACAGCACATGGTCACCGCCCGTGCAATACGTGAGAATTGCCGCAAAAATGGCCGCCATACCCGAGCCCGTGGCCACGGCTCCCGTCCCACCTTCTAGGTGGTTTACCGCCTCCGCCAGCTCATCGGAGTTGGGGTTGCCGTTGCGTGAGTACAGATAGCGGCTGCCAGGTTCCCCGAAGTACAGTTCCAACTCGTTGAGGTCTTCAAACTTGAAAACCGAGGTCTGGTAAATGGGTGTGATTTTGGGGTGGATGTGCATGAATTTCTTAGGTAAGCAGCCGCTATTGGGTGGGGCGGCAGGGCAAGAACACCAGCCTCCCGCAAAAGCTGCAAGCTACCACCTCCCCTTGCAGCAAAACAAAAGCCCCACGCCTGCTAAGCAGACGCGGGGCTTTCAAAAAGTTAGATCGGCCAGCGTTACGCCGAAGCGCCTTCCGCCAGCACAATTACATTGTTACGCAGCACTTCTACCACGCCACCTTCAATGGCGAAGCGGGTTGAGCCGCCGTTCAGCACCACTTCCCCGGCTTTCAAAGCCGAAATCAGTGGGGCATGGTTGTTCAATACTTCAAACAGGCCATCTACACCCGGAAACTGGGCCGATGTAACCTCCCCCTCAAACACCTTACGGTCGGGCGTGATGATTTCCAGATGCATATCAGTTGTCAGTTTTTAGTTGTCAATTGTCAGTTGTCAGAACTTCCTGACAACCGACAACTGAGAACTGTCAACTAAAAGATTACTTGGTGGCGTCAGCCATCAGCTTCTCGCCTTTGGCCACGGCATCCTCAATGTTGCCCACCAAGTTGAAGGCGGCCTCGGGGAGGTGGTCGTATTTGCCGTCGATGATGGCGTTGAAACCGATAATAGTTTCCTTGATGTCAACCAGTACACCTTTCAGGCCGGTGAACTGCTCGGCTACGTGGAAGGGCTGCGACAGGAAACGCTGCACCCGACGGGCGCGCGTTACGGTCAGCTTATCTTCCTCCGAGAGTTCGTCCATACCCAGAATGGCAATGATGTCCTGCAGTTCTTTGTAGCGCTGCAGAATCTCCTTCACGCGCTGGGCGGTGTTGTAGTGCTCCTCGCCCAGTACTTCTACCGACAGAATGCGGGAAGTAGAGTCCAATGGGTCTACGGCGGGGTAGATACCCAGCTCGGAGATTTTGCGGCTCAGTACGGTGGTAGCATCCAAGTGGGCAAACGTCGTCGACGGAGCCGGGTCAGTCAAGTCATCGGCAGGTACATATACAGCCTGCACCGACGTGATAGAACCACGCTTGGTAGAGGTAATACGCTCCTGCATGGCGCCCATTTCAGTGGCCAGCGTGGGCTGGTACCCTACGGCCGAAGGCATCCGGCCCAGCAGAGCCGATACTTCCGAGCCCGCCTGCGTGAAGCGGAAAATGTTGTCGATGAAGAACAGAATGTCGCGGCCGGCACCGGTGCCGTCACCGTCGCGGAAGTTCTCGGCTACCGTGAGGCCCGAGAGGGCTACGCGGGCCCGGGCTCCGGGGGGCTCGTTCATCTGACCAAACACGAGGGTAGCCTGCGACTTCAGCAGTTCGTTCTCGTCCACTTTGGTCAGGTCCCAGCCACCGGCTTCCATCGAGTGCTTGAACTCCTCGCCGTACTTGATGATGTCCGACTCGATGAATTCGCGCAGCAGGTCATTGCCTTCGCGGGTACGCTCACCCACACCGGCAAACACCGACAGACCAGCGTAGGCCTTGGCGATGTTGTTTACCAGCTCCATGATGAGTACGGTTTTGCCTACACCGGCACCACCGAACAAACCAATTTTGCCACCCTTTACATAAGGAGCGAGCAGGTCAATTACTTTGATACCCGTGTAGAGAATCTCCGACGAGGTAGCGAGGTCTTCGAAAGGCGGGGCCTGGCGGTGAATGGGCAGGGCGCCGTCGCTCTTGGGCTGTGGGATGCCGTCGATGGCTTGGCCGATTACATTGAACAGGCGGCCTTTAATGCCTTCGCCCGTGGGCATCGACATGGGGGCACCTAGGTCACGTACGGCAGCGCCACGGGTCAGGCCCTCGGTCGAGTCCATGGCGATGGTACGCACCCGGTCTTCGCCCAGGTGTTGCTGGACCTCCAGCACGACCACCTGGCCGTTGTCCTTGATGACTTCGAGGGCGTCGAGAATGTTGGGAAGCTTAGAGCCTTCACCCGCGAAGCTCACGTCCACCACGGGACCGATAACCTGGGTGATTTTGCCGGTATTCGCCATTTCTTTTACTATAAGGGGATGGGTGCAACGTTTCAGGTCGCAAAAGTACGGCTTAATCCCGGCATTGCCAAGGCCGCCCGACAGGCCAGTGCACCAACTTTTTTTTCAGCGGCTGAACTGCTGAAAATCAGTTAGGAAAGCCTCTTTCTTAGCCTTTCGCACCTAAACCTGGCAAAAAATAATTGCCTAGAAATTTGCCTTGAATAAAAGCCGCTGTACATTTGCACAACCAAACGGCACGCTTACACCGGCAGCCGAGCGGGAAATTGTCCGATGGTGTAACTGGCAACACGCTTGATTTTGATTCAAGAAAGTCCAGGTTCGAGCCCTGGTCGGACAACTTCGACACTCTCCAACGCGAAAGGCGCTGATTCTTCCCTCTACCGGAAGAGTCGGCGCCTTTCGCTTTTTCAATCACAGATTTTTCAGATTGAAAAGGGATTTCGCAGATGGAACGGCCCGTTCTATCGTCTGCGGAATCCCTTTTTTCAGTTTGCAGAATCTGTGACTCACTTTTCCACCACCCCTTTTCATGTCACAGCAGGTTAAAATTTTTGCAGGTAATGCTTCCCGTGAGTTGGGCGAGCAGATTGCGGCCGCCTACGGCATCCAGCCCGGCGACTTAAGCATTCAGCGGTTTGCCGATACGGAGCTGGGCCCCTCCTTCAATGAAAGCGTGCGGGGCTGCGCCGTATTCCTGATTCAGAGTACTAACCCCCCGGCCGAAAACCTGATGGAGCTGGCCCTGATGGTGGATGCTGCCAAGCGCGCCTCGGCCTATAAGGTGAATGTGGTGATGCCTTACATGGGCTATGCCCGCCAAGACCGTAAAGACAAACCGCGCGTGAGCATTGGGGCCAAAGTAGTGGCCAATATGATTCAGAGCGTGGGTGCTGACCGCCTGATGACCTGCGACCTGCACGCCGGCCAGATTCAGGGCTTCTACGATATTCCGGTGGACCACCTCGACGGCTCCACCGTAACGGCCCCCTACATCAAAAGCCTGAACCTGGATAACCTACTCTTTGCCTCCCCCGACGTGGGCGGCGTGGTGCGTACCCGGGCCTTTGCCAAGAAGTTCGGGGCCGAAATTGTGGTCTGCGACAAAATGCGCCTGCGAGCCAACGAAATTGCCTCCATGCAGGTAATTGGCGACGTGACCGGCATGAACGTGGTGCTGGTGGATGACATTGTGGATACGGCCGGCACCATCTGTAAAGCCGCCGAGCTGCTGATGGAGCGCGGGGCCAAATCCGTGCGGGCCGTTATTACTCACCCCGTGCTTTCGGGCCCGGCCCACGAGCGGATTCGCAACTCGGTATTGGAGGAACTGGTAGTAACCGATACGATTCCGTTGAAGGAGGAAAATCCCAAAATCAAGGTTATTTCCCTGGCTCCGCTGTTCGCCCAAGCCATTCACAACGTGGTGTCGCACGAGTCGATTAGCTCATTGTTTGTGTAAGGTGGTTTTACTGTCATCCTGAGCGGAGCGAAGAATCTTATTTCTTCAAAACGAGTCGCTGAAACGATATCCGTTCTGGCGGGATAAGGTCCTTCGCTCCACTCAGGATGACAGATGGGTTAGTTTGTCAGCTTTCAAATCCCAAACAATCCGCCTATCTTTGCGGCCCGTTTGTCTGCTGTGGGCAGGCGGTTTTTCCTCAAAAGCACCCGTTTATGAAAAGCCTCGAGATTGTAGGGTTTAAAAGAGCGAATCTCGGTAAGAAGGACGCTAAGGCGCTCCGCCTCGACTCGTACGTTCCTTGCGTACTGTACGGCGGCGCCGACGAAGTTCACTTCTCCGTTCCGGCCATCTTGTTCCGCGAATTGCTGTACACCCCCGAGGTGCACGTAGTTGAGCTGAATATCGAAGGTGATATCCGCCGCGCCATCGTGCAGGATGCCCAGTTCCACCCCGTGAACGAAATGTTGCTGCACGTTGACTTCCTGGAACTGCAGGATGGCAAAGAAGTGAAAATGGACGTTCCCGTGAAGTACGTAGGCGTTTCGCCGGGCGTACTGGCCGGTGGCAAGCTGGTAAGCAAGCTGCGTAAGATCAAAGTGCGTGCTACCCCCGAAAACCTGCCCGATTCCGTGGAAGTGGATATTTCGGACCTGGGTCTGGGCAAGTCGATCAAAGTGAACAAAGTGGAGCCTAAAGGCTACACCATCCTCACTAACTCGCTGGCTCCCATTGCTACCGTTACCATCCCGCGTGCCCTCAAAGGCCAGCTGCAGGCTGACAAATAAGGCTCCCGGATTTTTTCGGATCAACGTCGGATTTCCACGGATTTCGTGGACGATTTTCCGGAAGAATCTTATCAAAAAGGCTGTCCTGTTCGCAGGGCAGCCTTTTTTTATAGGCACGCGACATCCGTTACGTGCTGTTTGATTGCGGCTGGCCGAATATTTTCGGCTACCAAATCCGTAAAAATCCGACTCTAATCCGCTACAAATCCGTGAGCAAGTTTCTTGTGCTGTGCCTGGGCAACATCGGGCCGGAATATGCCGATACGCGCCACAACGTGGGCTTTATGGTGGGCGACTACCTAGCCCGCAAACACGACGCTGCGCCTTGGCAGCTGGGCCGCCACGCCTTCACCACCGAAATCAAACACAAAGGTCACACCTACGTGCTGGTGAAACCCACCACCTACATGAACCTGAGCGGCAAGGCGGCGGCTCATTGGCTGAGCACCCTCAAGCTCACCAAGGAAAACATGGTAGTCGTCACCGACGACCTGGCCCTACCCTTCGGCAAGCTGCGCCTAAAGGCCAAAGGCTCGGCCGGCGGCCAGAACGGCCTCAAGCATATCCAGGAAACCCTGGGCTCCGACGAGTACGCCCGCCTGCGCTTCGGCATCGACTCCAGCTTCTCGAAAGGCCGGCAGGTGGATTACGTGCTCAGCCCCTTCTCTGCCGATGAAAACATCGACCTGGAAGGCCGCCTGGAAAAAGCCGCCGAGGCTGTACTGGCCTTTGGGGCTATGGGTGTGGAACGGGCCATGAACGTGGTGAACGTGAAATGAACCCTGAAATGGTAAATAAAAAGCCGCAACCGTTTTACTCGGTTGCGGCTTTTTATTTACCTCGGATAAGATGATCTGAGAGTTTCTGCACACCGAAACTACTGGACAGCCTATCAACTTTCTCACACAAAGTTGTCAATGTCCTTTCGGCTGCAGAAATGGCGGCTGCCAGTGCCTGAATTTCCACTGAGAATTGCAGTAGGGTTGGCTGATCAAACATTTCGTCTTCGTCATGACAGGTAATGCGCAGCATAGATCCTTGCCGGGTAGCTTTTGGGCATGGGTGACCTTCCATGCAGAAGTAGCCTGACTGAAACTGCGGTTCCACCAATGCTTGCCATCTGTACAGGTCAGCCAGCGTACCGCAACACTGCGGAATTACTACAGGAGTATCATCTAGAAACAGTATACCACCACCAAACAAGGCACAGGAATCTGCTGCAGCTACTACCTCATCTGCGGGATGCAAGTGAGCCTGTATCAGCTTTTGTAAATCTGGTAAAGTCCAGTCCCCTACAGTTAGAAAATGGCTACCCGGTAGCACACGCTTATAATCGTTAAATCCGGCTATCTGTAGTATGCGGGCCTGATACTGTTCCCATTGCAGGGGGTTATGTATAAAATTCGACGCAGGGCGCGGGCCTGCCAGTTGCCAATCAATAACTAACGACGAAATATCTACTACGGGGACTAATTCTACTTTCATTGACAGATCTGATATCATATTTACTATTTCCACGCAGCTGCATTCCTTCCAGCACTCTAAACAGAATATCAAATGCGCTTACAACAAACCACCTGCTACCCACAAAAAAGGGGGCTATGGCTGGCAATAACCAGCTATAGCCCCCTTTTTCTCAGTTCTAGGAATTACGCCACGCCGGAACCGGGGCGCACGGGGCTGCTGGGCTGCATGAGGCTGAGCACACCGTCGGCGTTTTCGGCCATCAGGAGCATGCCTTGGCTTTGGATGCCTTTGATTTCGCGGGGGGCGAGGTTGAGCAGCACCTGCACCTGCTGGCCGATGAGGGCCTCGGGCAGGAAGTGCTCGGCAATGCCCGACACGATGGTGCGGGGCTCGTCGAAACCGAGGTCTACGCTGAGTTTGAGCAGCTTTTTGGTTTTGGCTACCTTCTCAGCGGCCACGATGGTGCCGATGCGCAGATCCATCGTCTGGAATTGCTCGAAGCTCACATCCTCCTTGGCTGGAGCGGCTACGGCGGCGGCCAGCTCGTTGGCTTTCTTGGTATCGAGCAGCTTCTGCACCTGAGCTTCCACGGTGGCGTCTTCGATTTTGGTGAACAGCAGCGCGGCTTCGGCCAACTGGTGGCCGGCGGGCAGAGCGTCGGGGCGGGCGGCCTGGGGCCAGGTGCCTTTCTCGGTGTTGAGCATCCGGCCCAGGCGGGCGGCGGCTTCGGGCAGGAAGGGCTCCAGCAGCGTGACGAAGGCGGCAGCCAGCTGCAGGGACACGTGCAGCACGGTGCCGGTGCGGGCTTCGTCGGTTTTGATTAGCTTCCAGGGCTCCTGATCGGCCAGGTATTTGTTGCCGAGGCGCGAGAGGTTCATCAACTCGTTCAGCGCGTCGCGGAAGCGGTAGTTGTCAATCAGCTCCCCAATGCGGGCCGGAAACTCCTGCAGCTGGCGCAGTACGTCCTCATCCTCGGTGGTGAAGCCCACGGCGGCGGGCACTTTGCCTTCGAAGAACTTATGCGTCAGCACCACGGCCCGGTTCACAAAGTTGCCGAGGTTGGCTACCAGCTCGTTGTTATTGCGGGCCTGAAAGTCTTTCCAGGTGAAATCGTTGTCCTTGGTTTCAGGGGCGTTGGCGCAGAGCACGTAGCGCAGCACGTCGGCCTGGCCGGGGAAATCCTGCAGGTACTCGTGCAGCCACACGGCCCAGTTGCGGCTCGTGCTGATTTTATCGCCTTCCAGGTTCAGGAACTCGTTGGCAGGCACGTTATCGGGCAGGATGTAGTCGCCGTGGGCCTTGAGCATCGTGGGGAAGATGATGCAGTGGAACACGATGTTGTCCTTGCCGATGAAGTGCACCAGCTTGGTACCCTGGTCTTTCCAGTAGGTTTCCCAGGTGTCGGGCAGCAGGTCTTTGGTAGCCGAGATATAGCCGATAGGCGCATCAAACCACACGTAGAGCACCTTGCCCTCGGCCCCGGCTACCGGTACCGGCACGCCCCAGTCCAGGTCGCGGGTGACGGCGCGGGGGTGCAGGCCCTGGTCAATCCACGATTTACACTGGCCGTACACGTTGGCTTTCCAGTCCTGCTTATGGCCTTCCACAATCCACTCGCGCAGCCAGGGCTCGTACTGATCCAGGGGCAAATACCAGTGCTTGGTTTCGCGCAGCACGGGCTGGTTGCCGCTAAGCATGGAGCGGGGGTTGATGAGTTCGGTGGGGCTGAGTGAGGTGCCGCACTTCTCGCACTGGTCGCCGTAGGCGTTTTCGTTGCCGCAGTTGGGGCAGGTACCTACAATGTAACGGTCAGCCAGAAACTGGTCGGCCTTCTCGTCATAGTACTGCTCGGAAACCTGCTCGATGAACTTACCCTCGTCGTAGAGCTTCCTGAAAAAGCCGCTAGCTACCTCGGCGTGCGTCTCGGACGAGGTGCGCGAGTAAATATCAAACGACACGCCGAACTCCTGGAACGAGTCGCGGATGATGGCGTGGTACTTATCGACCACCTGCTGGGGCGTGACGCCCTCCTTCTGGGCCCGGATGGTGATGGGCACGCCGTGCTCATCGGAGCCGCAGATGAATTTCACGTCGCGTTGCTGGGCGCGCAGGTAGCGCACGTAGATATCGGCGGGCAAATACACGCCGGCCAGGTGGCCGATGTGCACGGGGCCGTTGGCGTAGGGCAGCGCAGCCGTTACGGTGTAGCGTTGGGGCAGAGAGGACATATGAGCAGGCGAAAAAACAACGTAAGCCCGGCCGAATTCGGCAACGGGAGTGCAAAGGAACAAGTAAAAAAGAGGAATAATGCAGCTTTCCGCTTCCAGGCCGGCCAACAGGCAGCAGCGGCCTTACCGGGTGAGAGCATACCCTGGTAAATCATAACATGGCTGTCGGAGGTTTGGCGTAGCAATACCTCTATATTTCGCTCACCTACTGCGGAGTTTTTTGCGTACTCAGTTTTACATTTCTCCCTACCTAGCCAAGGCATGAAAAATTCAGATCAGGAAAAGCCCGATAAAAAGGCCAAGAAGCAGCAGAACGCCGCCGAAAAAGCGCAGCGCAAAGCCGCTAAAGCTGCCCAGTCAACTACTACGGCCATCGACGACTCCAAAGCCAGCAAAAAAGCCAGCCAGAAGAAAGCGTTGAAAACGGCGGCTAAGCAGCTGCAGAAAGAGTTGGACGGCCGTATTAACGAGGTAGTAAAGCGCATTCGCAAGGAAACGAAGGCCAAGCTGCAGGAAGTGGTGAAGGATGCCACTCGCCGCCTCGACACCGACATGGGTCACCTGTTTGAGCAGGCCCTGCACACCATTGTGAGCCGTCACGAAACCGGCACCCCCGCTGCTTCCGACAGCATTTCCACCGACGCCGGGGCTTCCCCCGCTTCGGCCGGTACCAGCGGTGCTGCTCCCAAATCAACCCGCAACCGCTCGGCCAGCCGTCCCGCCACCCCTACCCGCTCAACGCCCGCGGCGGCAGCTGACAAGCCGGCCGCCCGCCCGGCCGCCAAAGCCCCCGCCCGCTCCAGAGCCAAAGCTGCTCCTGCCCCGGCCGCACCCGCTCCGGACGCTGCTTCGGAAACGGCCCAGTAGCCACCGAACCTACCCCGCAAACAACAGCGCCCCGCCTCTAGTATGAAGCGGGGCGCTGTTGTTTGCGGGGTAGTGGGCGCGGCATTAACGAGGCAGCCTTAGCGTATCGGCGGGGGCGCCGTTTACGCGGCGCATGCGGGTTTCGGGCGTGGTGGTATTGTTGTCGTTGGTGTTGAGGGTTTCGGGGCGCTTGCGGGAGTTGATACCGCTGGCCTGCTCCCGAATGGGCACCCGGCCGGGCGTAGCATCGGGCACGGAGCCACCGTAGCCGGCGTTGCTGTTGTAGGCCGCCTGGCGGTCGGCGTCCGTGAGGATGCGGGTGGGCGGGCGCTGCACGGCGGCTTCCTCCCCTATCGTTTCAGATGTGGTGCAGGCTCCTAGTAGAGCAAGAGCGGGCAAAAGCAACAACCGTTTCATAGCAAAAAAATACAGCAGCCAGCCCGTTATGAGCTGGCTGCTGTAGTAAACGAACCCGGCAGGGAGAGGTTGGCCTGCTAACCGTGAATCAGATACAAATCGGTCTGAATACCGTTCCAGAGGCCCACGCGGGCCTGCATGCACTCGGCGGCTACAGCCAGGCTTTCCTCCCAGCGCTGGGCGTCCTGCCCGCACAGGTCGCGCACCATTTGCTGGGCCAGGGGCGTGTGCACTTCCTCATCCAGCTCAATATGGCGGTTGAGGTAGTAGCTGAACGTATCGAGTTGGCCGGGAAAGCGGAAGTTGAGGTCGGCCACCAGGTGGCGGAACATGTCGGGAATGACATCCTCCCGGCCAAAGGTGAAGGCCGCCGCTACAGCGTGCGGCTTACCTGACTCAATGATGGCAAACGTGCCCAGCACAAACTCCTGCACCGTAGTTGGCGCGTTGGCTTCTACCAGGGCCTCCGCCACGGTCTGGCCGGCCGCCAGGGCCTCCAGCAGGCGCTCAATGGGCCCCGTATCGGCACCACATTCCTGCATGGCGCGCAGGTAGAGCTCAAAGTGGCTGGCGGGGCGGCCTTCGGGGTCTACGTCGGTTTCCTCTTCCAGCACAATATCATTGATGAGGCGGCGCGTGGCAGCGTTGCCGCGCGGCACCCACGGAATTTCTACGCAGGTAAGCTCCCGCTGCAGGGCCTTCAACAGGGACATAAAGTCCCAGACGGCAAATACGTGGTGCTGCATAAACACCCGTAAATCATCGAGGGAATGCAGGGACTGATACACGCTGTGGGCGACCAACTGCTCACGCGCCGGGGCCAGAGCCTGCTGCAGTTCCGCAATTGAATCAGAGTGAATTTGGCTTGACATAGAACGAGGGTAAAATGTGCAGTAGAGCATAAGCTCCGCTGTACCAACAAACGAAATGGCCCGTTGGCTTGGATTGCCAGCGGGCCACCGCAAAATTATAGCAGTTGATAGTTAACAGTTGTTAGTTGTCGGTGAATAGGCATGCAAGCAGACCAACAACTGACAACTATCAACCAACAGCTTATTTGGCTTTTTCGAACACCATGCCGTAGGAGTCCATGCAGTAGCGCTGGCCGGTGGGCTTGGGGCCGTCGTCGAAGACGTGGCCGAGGTGGCCGCCGCACTTGGCACACATAATGGCGTCGCGGGTCATGCCCAGGCTTTTGTCAGAAGCCACTTTCAGGCTGGCATCGGAGGCCGGGGCCCAGAAGCTTGGCCAGCCCGTGCCCGACTCAAACTTAGTGGCCGAGGAGAACAGCAGGTTGTGGCAGCCAGCGCAGTAATAACTTCCTTTGGCGTGGTTATCCCAGTACGGGTTGTTGTACGGCTTCTCGGTGCCCTCCTGGCGCAGGATGTAGTACTGCTCCGAGGTGAGCTGTTTTTTCCACTCGGCCTCCGTTTTGCGCACCGGAAACTCATCCGGCCGGCCGGTGGCTACCTTGGGTTTTGGGTACGCTTTAGCAGCTGTAGATGGGGAAGTTACCGGCCGGGGAGAGTCGGCCAGGTCCATTTTGGCGTCATTTTTTTTCTGTGAGCAGGCCGAGTTCAGGGTTAGCGCCGACAGAAGCAAAATCAGGCAGGGAAAACGCATGGGGGATGAGGGGTCTGGAATGAACTGAAAACAGGAAGCCAGCCGCAAAAGCGGGCCGCTGCCAGAACATACGCAGCTTAGCTACAGTTCGGTCTTACCGGGTTAAATAGGCCCGCGGCTATACTTCCGGGAACCTCAGGAGGCCAATAAGTTGTCTGTTTTCTCGCCCGCAGTTTCTTCCTCATTCAGTAACAAGTATTTACTGCGCGCTTTTGCGCCAAACATTCCGTACCTTTGCGCCCGGAAAACCCTTCGTATGCAGAACATTCGCAATATCGCCATCATTGCCCACGTTGACCACGGCAAGACTACGCTCGTGGACAAGATCATTCACGCCTCCAAGCTGTTCGACGAGCACCAGCAGTTCGACGACCTCATCCTGGACAACAATGACCTGGAACGTGAGCGAGGCATCACCATCGTCTCCAAAAACGTATCGGTACGGTACAAAGACGTTAAGATCAACATCATTGACACCCCTGGTCACGCCGACTTCGGCGGCGAAGTAGAGCGGGTGCTGAAGATGGCCGACGGCGTACTGCTGCTGGTGGACGCCTTTGAAGGTGCCATGCCCCAGACGCGTTTTGTGCTGGGCAAAGCCATCGACCTGGGCCTGAAGCCCATTGTGGTGGTAAACAAAGTCGACAAAGAAAACTGCCGTCCCGATGAGGTGCACGAGCAAGTATTCGACCTGATGTTCAACCTGGGTGCCACCGAAGATCAGCTGGACTTCGTGACCCTGTACGGCTCCTCGAAGCAGGGCTGGATGAGCACCGACTGGAAAGTAAAAACTGACAGCATCATTCCGCTGCTCGACGCCGTGGTGGCTTCTATCCCGGCAGCTCCCCAGCTGGACGGTACGCCCCAGATGCAGGTTACCTCGCTCGACTACTCGTCGTTCGTGGGCCGGATTGCCATTGGCCGGGTGCACCGCGGTACGCTGAAAGAAGGCGCTAACATGAGCCTGATTAAGCGCGACGGCACCATCAAAAAGGTAAAAATCAAAGAGCTGCAGGTGTTCGAAGGCCTGGGCCGCAACAAAGTAGCCGAGGTTAGCTCCGGCGAAATCTGCGCCGTAACCGGCATCGAAGGCTTCGACATCGGCGATACGCTGGCTGACGCTGAAAACCCCGAGGCACTGGCGGTAATCAGCATCGACGAGCCGACGATGAACATGCTGTTCACCATCAACAACTCGCCCTTCTTCGGTAAGGAAGGCAAGTTTGTGACCTCGCGCCACCTGCGTGACCGTCTGTTCAAGGAAACCGAGAAAAACCTGGCCCTGCGCGTGAAGGAAACCGACCGTGAAGACACCTTCCTGGTGTACGGCCGTGGTATTCTGCACTTGTCGGTACTCATCGAGACCATGCGTCGCGAAGGGTTCGAGCTGCAGGTAGGCCAGCCGCAGGTACTGTTCCGTGAGGATGATAATGGCAACCGTCTGGAGCCCATTGAGCACCTAGTGGTAGACGTACCGGAGGAAACTGCCGGTAAGGTTATCGAGCTGGTGACCATGCGCAAAGGCGAGCTGACCATCATGGAGCCCAAGGGCGACCTGCAGCACCTGGAGTTCAACATTCCGGCCCGGGGCCTGATTGGCCTGCGGAACAACGTGCTGACCGCCACCGCCGGTGAGGCCATCATGAACCACCGCTTCTCGGCTTACGAAGCCTATAAAGGTGTAATTCCCGGCCGTATCTCCGGTTCGCTGATTTCGATGGACACCGGTGCCGGCACCGCCTACACCATCGACAAAATGCAGGACCGTGGCGAGTTCTTCGTGGACCCAGGAGAGGAAGTGTACGCTGGCCAGGTTATCGGTGAGCACACCCGCCCCAACGACTTGACCATCAACATCCAGAAAGGCAAGAAGCTCACCAACATGCGTGCCTCGGGTACGGATGATAACGTGAAAATCGTGCCCAAGCGTCAGTTCTCGCTGGAAGAAGCCATGGAATACATCCAGAAGGATGAGTACCTGGAAGTAACCCCGAAATCGGTGCGGATGCGGAAAATTCTGCTGGATGAAAACGAGCGTCTGCGTTCGGCCAAGAAGGCTGACTAGCTTACAGCAGATAGTGTTGTAAAAAAGGGAGCGGCCGGCGGCTGCTCCCTTTTTTGTTTTGGGCTAGGTCAGCACATGCGCGCTTTTGCGGTTACGTATGACGCAACAGTTTTCCCCTGTCCGTTTATGCCCGAATCACCTGCTTACTCGCCCGCCAATGCGGCCCCTCGCTGGTCATTGATGCGCCAGCGTTGGAGCAACCTACTGTTTGCCCACTGGGCTGTGGAGCCGGCCCTGCTGCGCCCCTATTTGCCGGAGCGGCTGGAGCTGGACCTGTTTGAGGGGCAGGCGTGGCTGGGCGTGGTGCCGTTTACCATGAGCCATATCCGGCCACTAGGGCTGCCGGCCGTGCCGGGGCTGAGCGCCCTGCACGAGCTGAACGTGCGCACCTATGCCCGCCTCGATGGGGTGCCGGGCGTATGGTTTTTGTCGTTGGATGCCACGCAGCCGCTGGGCGTGTGGGCCGCGCGCACGCTGTTTCACCTGCCCTACCTGCACGCCCGCATGCAGCTTACCCGCACAGGCCCTACGTTGCAGGCCACTGCTGAGCGTACGCACCGGGGCGCGCCAGCCGCCACCTTTGCAGCGGCTTGGACGCCGGGAGACGCTTTGCCCCTAGCCGAGGCCGGTTCCTTGGCGTATTTCCTGACGGAGCGTTACCATTTGTACACGGCCGGCCCCACCGTACAGCCAGGCCAGCACGGCAACAGTATCTGGCGGGGCCGGCTCTGGCACGCACCCTGGCAGTTACGAACGGCGACCTTGCAGCATTGGAATTCTACAGTAGTGGAAAGTCACGGCCTACCCACACGTCCAGGGCCGCCGTTGCTGCACGCCGCCGATGCCCTGGACGTGTGGGTAGAAGACTTGCGGCGAGTGTAAGGACAGCATGCTTTCACCAGAACCGGCGGCTGGTTGCGGGAGTGGTTAAATCCTGCGGAGCAGGCATGAGTACAGCATCTGTACTGGGGTAGACTATTCGGGCTCGGTACTGGCAGCCGACGACTTAGTGCAGGCTAGTGCGCGGAGGTTTTGGAAAACACGTTGATAACGACCACCCCAGCCAGAATCAGCACTAGGCCAAAAATGGCGGGTGCATCGGGCACCTGCTTGTAGAGCACAACACCGGTTAGCGTGATAAGCACGATGCCAATACCCGACCACACCGCGTAGGCAATACCGATGGGAATTGTTTTCAGGGTGAGGCTAAGACAATAAAAGGCCAGCCCATAGCCCACCACCACCACCGCACTCGGCAAGAGTTTGGTAAATCCTTCAGAGGCTTTCAGAGCCGAGGTTCCGACAGTTTCGGCCACAATGGCCAGCAGCAAAATCAGCCAGTTTTTCATACGCTTATCTACCGCGCAACACCTCAAAGGTTTGGTAGCCCTGCACGAGGCCGGGGCTGGCTTGCACGCTCTGTACGCGGGCAGCGGGCGGCCCCTGCCGGCACCAGGCTTGCAGCTGGTCGAGTGCCTCAAGGGCTCCTTCCGCTTCAATGCTCACAGTGCCGTCGGGGTTGTTACGCACGGTGCCGGTGAGGCCCAAACGGCGGGCTTCCTGCTGAGTGCTCTGGCGAAAAAAGACGCCCTGCACCAGGCCACGGACGTGAATGGTACGATGCTCAAGGGGTGAACTCACGGGATAAACTGTAGGTGCCAGCGGCCCTGGGAATCCTGCTGCCAGCGGGTATTGCGGAAAGGATTTTCGGCCGACAGCATCCGTCCGGGCAGATGCTGCCGCCGCAGGCGGCCGGTTGTAGCCTCACGCTCATCAAGGTATACGGCCGGCGCGGGGGCCGTGGTACGCCGCGCCGGGCCATTGTCTGTGATAACCCAGGTGGTCGTATCGGGGCTGAACAGGCGGGCCAGCGTCCGTCGGTCGGGGGCCAGATAGTACACTTCCGTTGGCTCGTCATACTTGTCCCTGACAGAATCGGGGAAAGCTGGAAACTGCACGGCAAAGCCCCGGAGCTGCTGCAAGTCGAAGAGCGTGCCGCTGGTATCGGTGAGCGGCACCCATACAGACCCAGTATCGGCGGCCAGACGGAAAGGCGGCGAGGAGTATAAGGAGTTTTCGACCCCCACGCGGTGGAGGCGCGGGCCGGCGGTGGTGAGGCGCAACACATACACGCTATTGACCGGCTCGTATCCCGCCAGGCACTGCACCCGCAGCAGCCACCGGGCCGGGTACTGCGGCAGCCGCTGCAGCCGCCCCAGCGTCGGCAGGCTCGAATCGGGGCGGCAGAGGGTGAGGGGCAGTACAGGCCGGCCGTGGTAAAGCATTTCGGTAGCCAGCGTATCGTAGTGGCTGAACAGCAGCTGGGTGCGCTTCTGGATACGGTAGCGCAGCACCAGCGGGGCCTGCACGGCGGTGTTTTCGGTGGTAAACTCGGAGGTAGAGCAGGCCCCGAATACCAGTACCACCAGCAGCGCGCCCAGCAGCAGGCGGGGCCACCACGCCCCAGGGGCAGACAAGGGCTTGAGGAAGGGCATAGGCGGGGCGGCGGCAGAAACCGATACAAGATAAGCAGCGGACGTTTGCCGAGAACCTGCCAACTTCGCGCTTCTGCTTTCTTCTGGCCTTCCCTCCCTCATGCGCTACCTGCTCCGCAACTGCCTGGTGTACACCGGCTCCACCCTGCTGCCCCACCACACACTGCTGGTGAAAGATGGCCTGATTGAAGCGGTACTGCCCGAGGTGGCCGCTCCTACCGACGTACTCACCGTGGATGCCCAGGGCCTGAGCGTGGCCCCTGGCCTGCTGGATTTGCAGGTGTACGGGGCCGCAGGAGAGCTTTTTTCCGTGACGCCCTCGCCCGGGGCCCTGACCACGTTGTGCAGCCACGCGTTCCGGCACGGTACCACCGGAGTGCTGGCCACCATGCCCACCAACTCCTGGGCCCTGATGCGGCAAGCCCTGGAGGCCGGCCAGGAGTTTTGCCGCCAGCAGCCAGGCCTGTTGGGCATTCACCTGGAAGGCCCCTTTATCAACCCCGCCAAGAAGGGAGCCCACCAGGCCGAGTTTATCCGGGAGGCCACCGTGGCCGATGTGGAAGAGTTGCTAGCACTGGCGGGCCGCACGCTGAAGATGATGACCCTGGCCCCGGAAATGGTATCGGCGGCTGTGGTGGCCCGGCTACGGGCGGCCGATGTGGTACTCTCGGCGGGGCACTCCAACGCCACGTTTGCGCAGGCAGCAGCTGGTTTCCGCCAGGGCTTTACGGCCGCTACCCACTTGTTCAATGCCATGTCGGCGCTGCAGGGGCGGGAGCCGGGCATGGTGGGAGCCGTGTACGACTCGGCCACGGCCTACGCCAGCATCATTGCTGATGGCGTACACTGCGACTTTGCCGCCGTGCGCATCAGCCAGAAGATTCTACAAGAGCGGTTGTTCCTGATTACCGATGCCGTAACCGACAGCCAACAGGGCGCCTACCAGTTTCAGCGGGAGGCCAACCGCTACGTAGATGCCCAGGGCACGCTGGCCGGCTCAGCCCTCACCCTGCCTCAGGCCATCCGCAACTGCGTGCAGCACGCCGGCATCCCGCTGGAAGAGGCCTTGCGCATGGCCTCGCTCTACCCGGCCCAGCTGCTTGGCCTCGACCACGAGCTGGGCTACCTCAGCAGCACCTACCGCGCCGATTTTTGGCTGTTTGATGAGCACCTGACACCCCACGCCACGGCCCGCGCCGGGGAGCTGGTGTGGCACTGACAACAAACTATCAGTTGCCCCTTACGGCCTTAGCAGCCCCTCCCGCTAAACTTCCCTCTGGCGCACGGCTTCAAACGTGAGAATGGCGGTGGCCGTGCTTACGTTCAGCGAATCAATGGCCCCACGCATGGGAATGATGATGGTTTGGTCGCAGGCCTGCATGAGCTCGGGGGTGAGTCCGTCGGCTTCGGTGCCCATAACCAGCGCCGTGGGCCCCTGGAAGTTGCAGGTGGTGTAGGGCACGGCCGCAGCAGTGAGGGCGGCGGCGTAGGTGCGGATACCGTGGCGCTGGCACCAGGCCAGCAGCTCGGGGCGGGTGGTGGCAATGGTGGGCACCGTGAATGAGCAGCCAATGCTACTGCGGATGGCGTTGGGGTTGAACAGGTCGGTGCGCGGGTCGCAGACGATGACGGCGGTGGCCTGGGCTGCATCGGCGGTGCGCAGAATAGCCCCCAGGTTGCCGGGCTTCTCCACGGCTTCCAGCACCAGCAGCAGGGGGCTGGCCGGCAGCGGCAGCTCCTCCAGCGTGAGCAGCGGGGGCTTTACCAAAGCCAGCACCCCGTCGGAGCCTTCCCGGTAAGCCACTTTCTCGAACACCGCTTTTGATACCTCAAACCACTCCACGCCCTGGCGGCCGAACAACTCCCGCAGCGCCTGCTGATGCTGGGCTCCGGCTAAATCGGGGCAGACGAACAAGGCCGTAACCGCTACGCCTGCGCCGTGGGCAATAGTCAGCTCCCGCAGGCCCTCCACGATGGTAAGCCCCTGGGCCCGCCGCTCCGACGATTTTTGCTGCAGCTTCAGCAGGTTTTTGATGCGCGGATTCTGGGGGCTGGTAATGGGGTCGAGGGGCATAGAAAAAAATACGGGCGTGGCAGTTGGGCCCGCAAAGATACGCAGGCCAACTTGCGCCACGGCCCGGCCGTTGTAGGCTCACCAGGACCGTTTTCCGTCCCGGCCGTTCGTATTTTCGCCCGTTTATTCTCTCCTTTTCTATGGGCCTCAAGCTCAACACCAAAATTATTCTGGGCTTCGTTATTGCCGTGGGCGTTCTGCTGCTGACCTCGGCCGTATCCTGGTACAGCATTCAGCAGCTGGGCTTTTACACCCGGCAGGTGGAGCATACCTACCGGGTGCTGGAAAATGCCTCCAGCCTGCGCGGCCACGTGCGCGACGCTCAGAGCCAGGTGCGCGGCTACCTGCTGCTCAACGACTCCTCCTACCTTCCCGGCTTCTACGAAAGCGTTCCGGTAGCCGAGCAGGACTTCCAGATGCTGCAACTACTCACCCTCGACAACCCCCGCCAGCAGGCCCGCCTCGATACGCTGCACAACCGCCTGAAGGAGGAGTTTGCGTTTCTGGAACGATGGTCGAAGCTGCCGCCCTCCGACAATGCCGTACGCCGCTTGGTGCGCGAGGACCGGAACCGGCAGCTGGCACTGCGGCAGATGATTACGCGGGTGCAGGACGAGGAAAAGGTACTGCTGAAGGAGCGCCACCGCCGCCAGGATTTCTTTGAGAATACCACTCCGCTGGCCATCGTTGTGTCGGCCATTCTGGCTACCCTCATCGTGGCTTGGCTGTTTACCAAAATTAACCAGGAGCTACAGGCCAATGAGCAGCTCCAGCACCAGCTGCAGCGCACCAACGCCGATATGGCCTACCGAATTGAGGTGGTGGAAACGCTGGCCAACCGGGTTATGCAGGGTGATTACACGGCCCGGGTGGCCGAGCAGGACCAGGCTAGCCTGGGCAACCTGGCTGCCTCTCTTAACCACATGACCCACACCTTGGATACCAGCTTTACTTCCCTGGAAAACCGGAACCGGGAGCTGGACCAGTTTGCCTACGTGGCCTCCCACGACCTGAAAGCCCCATTGCGCGGTATCGTAACCGTGGTGAAGTGGATAGAAGATGAGCTACCCCATGAGCTAAGCCCCCAGATGCGCCAGTACCTGGACATGATGAAGGGCCGCCTGCATCGCCTCGAAGACCTCATCAATGGCTTGCTGGCCTACGCCCGCGCCGGCCGCACGGAGCGCAAGCTGGAAAATGTGGACGTGCAGCAGCTAGTGGCCGAGGTGACAGAGTTGGTAGTACCGCCCACTTTCCAGGTAGAAGTACCTACGCCCCTGCCCGTGCTGCACACCGACCGGCTTAGCCTGCAGCAGGTACTTACCAACCTCATCGGCAACGCCGCCAAATACCACCACCGCCCCGATGGCCGCATTACCGTAACCGCCCGCGACCTGGGCGAGTGCCACGAGTTTCGGGTGCAGGACGATGGACCGGGTATTGCCCCGCAATTTCAGCAGAAAGTGTTCCTGATGTTTCAGACCTTGCGCGACCGAAACACGGCCGAAAGCACTGGCATCGGCCTCAGCATTGTCAAGCGCATTGTGGAGGAGCAGAAAGGCTCTATCCGCATTGAATCGGAGGCAGGCGAAGGGGCCGCCTTTATCTTTACCTGGCACAAATGACGGGGTGTGATGGTAAGAGGGTGTGGGGGTAGGAGGGTAAAAAAGTATGACCTCTACCTTCTTACCCTCCTACCCTCCTACCCTCCTATCCCCACACCCTCACACCCTACCGTATGCGCTCCGTACTGCTCGTCGAGGACGATTTTTTTGATACCATGACGGCCCAGAAAGCCTTCGAAAAGTTTAGTGTACCGCATAAGCTCTACACGGCCTTCAATGGCCTGGAAGCCCTGGACCTACTACTGGGCACCAACGGCGCGGAGCCCATCCGGCCCCTGCCCGAGGTGATTCTGCTGGATTTGAACATGCCCAAAATGAACGGGCACGAGTTCCTGGCCGAAATCAGCACCCACCCCGAGCTGAGTACCATTCCGGTTTTCATTACCACCACCTCGGGCATGGACGTAGACCGCCTGAATGCGCAGAACCTGGGCGTAAGCGGCTACATTTTGAAACCCATGGACTTTGAATCCGGCACCGATATGGTGGACAGCCTGAACCTGCTGGAGCGGCTGCTACGGTCCCCAGTATAATACCCCGGCCTTGCTCTTTGCTATGCAGCTATTATTCAAAAACGACCACTGCCGCATCTTCCTGGATGAGAGCATTCCGGCTTTGTACCAGGAGTGGCAGGGCTTTGTGGCCGGTGAGGCGCTGCGCGAAGCCCACGATGCCACCGTGCAGCTGCTCCGCCAGCACCAGCTCAGCCGCGTACTGGCCGATACCCGGCAGATGCGCGTAATTCCGCGCGCCGACCAGCAGTGGATCATGGACAGCTTTTTTCCCAGGGCCATTGCGGCCGGCTACCGGCGCGTGGCCGTAGTACAGGCCGAGGACGCATTCAACCAGACTTCCGTGCAGAACATTCTGGGCGGCGTTACGCAGAACACGCTGCTGGTGGCCGAGCATTTCCGGAGCGTGCCTGAGGCGCGGGCCTGGCTGCAGGCGCAGTAAAGCGCGGCCTCGTGCCCCACTCCCCTGCGCCCGGGCACTCAACGGTGGCGGATTCCGGGCCTTTTGCTTGAGGGTACAGCAAGTCCGGCATTTTGTTTGAGGGAGGTATCCTAGCCAAATTTGCCGGGCACTTTCGGGGTTCAGTGAGGGTTGGTGGTGGTAGCTGGCGGCGCCTGAGGTGGCCGGGCTTGCTCTCACGGCATCTTCACACTACCCGCCTGATAATTCGTTCTTTCTGCCTTTATTTATCCCTATGTTGCTTCGCTTCCTCCCTGTGCTGGCCTTGTGTGGGCTGGCATTCCCGGCCCTGGCTCAACAAACCCCGCGTGAGCTGAACACTCTGCCGGGCGCGCCCGCTCCCGTAGCCCAACCTGCTCCCACTGTAGCCCCCCAACCAGCCGTAGCTCCAGCCCCCGCGGTTGCTCCCGTTTCCGTGGCCCCGCCCGATACTGCCCGCCGCGCCCCCCGCACCCTGGCCGCCCCGCCTGCCATGCCCGACTCGGCACGTACG
The DNA here is from genome assembly GCF_032464715.1 of Hymenobacter endophyticus. NCBI lineage: Bacteria > Pseudomonadati > Bacteroidota > Cytophagia > Cytophagales > Hymenobacteraceae > Hymenobacter > Hymenobacter endophyticus. The sequence goes on from NZ_JAWDJT010000004.1 coordinate 137,003, forward strand.
CAGCAACGCCAGCCCCAATTGCCCCCGGCCAACACCACCCGCTATGCCGTGGGGTTGAAGTCGGGACAGGTGCTGCGCGGCTACGATGTGGAGGTAAAGCAGCCCGTATTCGGCCGCACGTTTCTGCTGGTAGATGGGCAGCAGCGCCTGGACCTGACTGATGTGCGCTACTACGAAGATGAGACTGGGTTTTACGTGCGTACTACTTTGCCCGGCCGCTCCAAGCGGGAAAGTACCCTGCGCCGCGACCGGGTGGGCCGCATTAGCCTCTACTCCATCACCTCCCAGCAATACATGAACAATCCGGGCGGTTTTAGCCCCTACGGCTACGGCCGCTACGGCGGGTACGGCTACCCCTACGGCGGGGGCTTTGGCGGGTACCGCACGGTGCGCACCGAATATTTCAGCAAGGATAATGGCCCTATTGAAGACCTCAGCGTCCGGAACCTGCAACTGGCGACGATAGACAACCCTGGCTCCCAGCGGCTACTGGCGGATGCCCGCCGCTACCAGCGTATTACTACGCTCAGCTACGTGGGAGCTGGCGCTCTGCTACTGGCCGGCACGTTTTCCAGCCTTGGTGGCAGCACCGGTTTTTCGGTGTCGCCGCTGATGTACGCGGCTATTCCCCTGGCCATTGTACCGCTGGTTATCGGCGGCAAGTCGCAGAACAGCGTGAAACAGGCCATATTACTATACAACCGGGGGCAGTAGCCTCGCCTTTTCCTGCTGCAATGAAAACGCCCCGGCTACCTACAGCCGGGGCGTTTTCATTGCAGCAGGGTCAACCTTGGGGGAGCTAGTTTGCGTAGGCAGGCAGGTGAACACACCGGTTACTACTGCCCTACTGGCTGAGCGCCAGGAACTGGCTCTATGGGTACACGAAAAGCTCTGCGCTGAGTACGGCGCGCCGTTTGCCTTTTTCAGTACTAAAGACCCACTCAGCGAGTTAATCAGCGCCCTGCTTTCTCACCGCACCCGCAACCAGGATTCGCACCGCGCCTACCAGGAGTTGCGGGCTCGGTTCCCGACCTGGGAGCAGGTTAGCGCAGCGCCCACTGCCGAGGTGGAACAGGCCATTAGTGCCTGCACCTGGCCCGAGCAGAAGGCCCCGCGCCTGCAGCAGGTACTACGGGAAGTGAGCAACCGGTGCAACGGCCCCTGCAACCTGGAGTTTCTGGCCGAGCTGCCCATTCCGGAGGCCCGGGCCTGGCTGGAGCAGCTGCCCGGCGTGGGCCCCAAAACCAGCGCTGCCGTGCTCCTGTTCAGTACCCTGCGCCGCCCAGCCATGCCCGTAGATAGCCACCACCACCGCGTGGCGCAACGCCTGGGCCTCATCGGGCCGAAAGTAGGCGAGGCAGCGGCTCATGCTCAGCTGGCGGCCCTTCTTCCTCCTACCTGGGACGCGCAGCAGGTATACGACCACCACGAGGCCCTGATGTTTCATGGGCAGAAGTGCTGCTATTTTCACACTCCGGCCTGTGGGCGGTGCGTGGTACTGAGCCGCTGCCCTTTTGGCCAAGGCCGGGTCCGGTAATTTTTACGCAACTTTCGCCCCCTTCCTTTTCTTCCAACTGCTATGAAACCGACCTACGGACTGCCCGCCCTTCTCTCGTTCTTCATCCCCGGCCTGGGCCAGCTCATCAAAGGCCAGATTTTGAAAGCCTTTCTTATTTGGGCCGTGGGCGGAGCCGTGGGCTTCCTGCTGGCCTGGACGCTCATAGTACCTTTCATCATCTGGGCCTGGAACGTGTACGACGCCTACAACGACCCCGCTTAAACCCGTGGCCATTTTGCACCTGAAAGCCCGACCCAATAGCCGCCGCACCCAACTGGAGCATACCTCTGATGGCAGCTGGCTGGTGCGGCTGCAGGCCCCAGCCCAAGATGGCAAAGCCAACGCCTGCCTGCTGGCGTACCTGGCCGAGGTGTTTGCGGTGAGCAAATCCAGCATTACACTATTAAGTGGGCACACGGCTCCGTTTAAAAAGGTAGAGTTGGTGGGTGTCACGGAGCAGGAGCTGCAAGCTCTGCTGCAACAGCACCGCGCCGGGTAGCGGCATCCTTTGCGAGTGGTTTGGCGTTGAACGGGCAAGCTGAACGGCTTTTCTACCTCTTCTCCCCTTCCATCCTCCTTTCGCCATGTCGTTTTTTCCCATCTGGGCCGTAGCGGGCTTCTGGGGTCTGGTTTCGGGCTCCGCGTTGTTGCTGGGCGCGGCCATTGGCTACTTTACCCACATTCCGCAACGGCTTATTGCGGCCATCATGGCGTTTGGAAGCGGCGTGCTCATTGCTACCCTTTCCCTGGAGCTCATGGAAGAAGCCTATAAAAAAGGGGGATTTGACTCTACGGGGCTGGGGTTTGTGGGTGGGGCGGCCGTATACACACTGGCCAACTGGCTGCTGGCCCGCTACGGCGCCAAGCACCGTAAACGCTCAGGGGAGCACCAGTCGCGGGAGCGGGCGGCCGTGCAAGAAGGCCAAACGGAGGGCAACGAAACCGGCGACGACAACGGCATGGCCCTGGCCATAGGTGCCTTGTTGGATGGCATTCCGGAAAGCATTGTAATTGGCCTGAGTATGCTGGCCGGGGGCAGCGTGAGCGTGGTGGCCGTAGTGGCTATTTTCCTCAGCAACCTACCAGAGGGCCTGAGCAGTGCCGCCGGCATGCGCAAAGCCGGCCGACGCCCCGCCTATGTGCTGGGGTTATGGGCCGGCATTGCCGTTGTTTCAGGGGTTGCCTCGCTGGTAGGCTACACCGTGTTCAGCGGGTTTTCGGCGGAAGTGGTGGCCGCTACCACGGCCGTAGCAGCCGGAGCGGTGCTGGCCATGGTGGCCGATACCATGATTCCGGAAGCATTTGAGGTGGCCCACAATTTCACGGGGCTTATTACGGTCGTCGGCTTTCTGGTGTCGTTCGTTCTGAGCAAGCTAGGCGAGTAAGTACGCAGGTTGGCGCGCAAACGGCACCGCACAGAAGGTTCATGTAGTGACAGTCCGCGCAGTATTTGTCTTCTGTAGCTAAACCCCGTTAAAGCAAAGAAGGCCACCGGATTCCCCGCCGGTGGCCTTCCTCATTAGGTAATATCCCTCGTTCCTTCTCTAACCCACCCGCCGCCGAGGGGGCTGCCGCAACATTTTCCGGAGGCTGCGGCAATAGCGGCGGATGTTACCGTTACACCCGTTCCACCGCTGGTTCGCGGCGGTACGTGCGTTCAAATTCTTCATCGATGTGGTAGGTGGACTCCTCGTGCTGACTTAAGTCGAGGCCCAGCTCTTCTTCCTGCAGCTTTACGCGCAATCCGAAAATACGGTCCGTTATTTTCAATAAAATCCAGGCGCCCACAAACGAGTAGGTGATGACGATGAGCAGCCCTAGCAGGTGGTAGCCAAAGGTAGAAAAGGTGCCGTGAATTAGTCCCACCTTATCGGCGAAGATACCCGTGAGCAGCATCCCAACAATGCCACCCAGCCCGTGGCAGGGAAACACGTCCAGGGTATCGTCGATGGTAGTGCGCGAGTTCTGCCAGTGTACGGCCGCGTGGCTGATAAATGCCGCCAACACCCCGAACAGGATGCTTTGCCCATAATCGACGTAGCCGGCGGCGGGCGTAATAGCTACCAGCCCCACCACCGCCCCGGTGCAAGCACCCACAGCCGTGGGCTTGCCGCCGCGCACCACTTCAATCAGGATCCAGGCAATGAGAGCCGCTGCCGAAGCCAGGTTGGTATTCACGAACGACAGGGCCGCCAGCTCATTGGCCCCCAGCGCCGAGCCGGCATTGAAACCAAACCACCCAAACCACAGCAGCCCGGTGCCCAGCAGCACGTAGGGCACATTGGGCGTTGAGAATGAGGATGGCCGCAGGTTGGCGGAGCGCCGGCCCAGCACCATGGCGCCCGCCAGCGCCGCCACCCCCGCCGAAATATGTACCACTGTACCGCCCGCAAAATCGAGCACCCCCCACTTACGCAGGAAGCCCTCGGGGTGCCAAGTCCAGTGGGCCAGCGGGCAGTAGATGAACAGGCTAAACAGCACCATAAAGGCCAGATAGCCCTTAAACCGCACCCGTTCGGCAAAGGAACCGGTAATCAGGGCCGGGGTGATAATGGCAAACTTGAGCTGAAACGCGAAGTAGAGAATGAACGGAATGCTGGCCGCAAATGCCGGATTAGGAGCCGTACCCACATTGCGTAGCAAGGCAAACGTGAAAGGATTACCAATGAGCCCGTGCCAGGAGTCGCCGTAGCACAGCGAGAAACCCACAAAATAGAACAGCACCGAAATAACGCCCAGCGCCACAAAGCTCTGCAGCATGGTACTGATTACGTTCTTGGGCCGCACCATACCCCCATAGAAGAACGACAACCCCGGCGTCATAATCAGCACGAAGGCCGTTGCCGTCAGCATCCAGGCTACATCGGCCCCATTAAGGGAGCCAGGCGTGGCTGCCGGGTGAGGCACGCGCACAAAGGCAGCCAGTAACGCTAGCACCAACAACGTGCCCAGCGTAAACAAGCTCTTGCTCGGCTTTATGGAAGAAGATTTGGGAGTCATGCGCCAATGGTTAACAGCTATACCTTTGTTTCGAAGGTCAATATACTGCAAAATCATACTTTTTACTCCTTTTCCCTATCAAAACAAGGGTGTATATTCAATATTCCATCATTAATACCGTATTGCACCCTTTTTTATTAGGAGGTTTTCTCTTACCTGTATTATTTATAACTGATGACAACCGTACTAATACTAGGTGGCGGATGAAATACACTTGCAGGCAAAACCCGTAGCTTGCGACCTTCATGTTAGGCATATGAATATGGCGACACTACCCAATCCATCCGACTTACAACCTCTACTCGACGCACTACAGTTTTCACCCGAAAACGTGCCGTTGCGCCGCCATGTGGCCGGTTTACTCCGTCAGGCAGGCCGACTTACCGAAGCGGAAGAGCACTACCGCTTGGGCCTGCGCCAAGCTCCCGAGGATGAAGAGTTACAGTTGGGGTTGGCCGAAACCTATGCTGCCCTGCTGAAAACCTCGGCCGCGCTGGTGGTGCTGGAAGAAGTGCTGCGTGCCCACCCCGACCACGCTCGCGCCCACCTGCTGCACGCCCGGGTGCTGGCCCGCGCTGGCGGCCCGCCCGATGAGGCCCGTGCCGCTTACCAGCAGGCCTTACAACTGGACAGCAGCCTGCGCGACCAGGACCTCGACGAGCAACTAGGCCTGCGCCCAGCCGCCCAGCCCGCCGGTGGCGGTGCCCCAGCCGATTATAATGCTACCCACGTTTCGGACCTGGGCCTGGATGAGCGCGCCTTATTTGCGGGCCTGGAGAAACCGAAGATTACGTTTCAGGACGTGGGCGGTATGGAGGCCGTGAAGGAGGAAATTGGGATGAAGATGATTCATCCGCTGCAGCACCCCGATTACTACAAAGCCTTTGGCAAGGCAGCCGGGGGCGGCCTGTTGCTGTATGGCCCGCCCGGCTGCGGCAAAACTTATCTGGCCCGCGCCACCGCTGGCGAGGTGAAGGCTTCCTTCATTCACGTGGGCATTAGTGATATTCTGGACATGTGGATGGGCCAGAGCGAGAAGAAACTGCACGAGCTGTTCGAGCTAGCTCGGGTGCAGGCACCATGCGTGCTGTTTTTTGACGAGGTAGATGCCCTGGCCGCTAACCGTCACGACCTGCGCCAGAGTGCCGGCCGCACCCTCATCAATCAATTTCTGGAGGAGCTGGATGGGGCCCGCAGCTCCAACGACGGCGTGCTGATTCTGGCCGCCACCAATGCCCCCTGGCAGCTGGACCCCGCCTTCCGTCGCCCCGGCCGCTTCGATAAGATTGTGCTGGTAACCCCGCCCGATGAGGCTGCGCGCGTAGCCATTCTGGAAGTTCTACTGCGCGGCAAGCCCGTGGCCGACAACCTGAATCTACCCACCCTGGCTGCCCAAACCGCCGGCCTTTCCGGCGCCGATTTGCAAGCGGTGGTAGATCAGGCCGTAGAAACCTGTCTGCGCGAGTCGATGAAGGCGGGCCAGGTGCGGCCGGTGCAGCAAAGCCATTTGCTGGCCGCCGCCAAGCAGGTGCGCCCCAGCACCAAGGAGTGGTTTGCCACGGCCAAAAACTACGCCCTGTACTCTAATGAGGGCGGCACCTACGACGATATCCTGACCTACCTGGGCATCAAGAAATAAGCACGGCCAGCCGGCTACCGGTTATGAAGCGGAACGAATGGCACGACCGGGCAGCCTTACTTTTTGAGCTGCGCCGCCCGGCAGAAGCCGGCAAGCTGGCCCTGCAGCGCCTGGTGCAGGAGCCCCGCGACCTGCAGGCACACCTGACGCTCACCGAAGCTCTGCTCCGGCAGAAGCGGCTGCCGGAAGCTCTGGAAACAGGCCAGTCCACTATTGCGCTGGAGCCCGAGGAGCCAAACGGCTTCTTTCTGATGGCCCAAATTCAATTTCAGCGGGGCAGGTACCCGGAGGCCGATGAGATGATTGGGCACGCCCTGCGCCTCCGCCCCGGTCATACCCACTTTCACGCCATGCGCAGCCGCATCCTGTGGTTTGCCGATCAGTACACGGCGGCGGCCGAGGTAGCCCGGACGGGCCTGGCCCATAACCCCCGGCACGCGGATAGTCTGATGTGGCTGGGATTGGCGCTGCACAAGCTGCGCCGCTATGATGAGTCCGACGTGGTATTCCGGCAGTTGCTGCAGGTGGCGCCCAACAGTGCCGTGGCCCGGGCCAACATCGGTTCCGCCTTGCATGAGCGGCACCACCCCGCCGCCGGCCTGCACCTGCGCGAGGCCCTGCGCCTCGACCCAACCCTGACCACGGCACAAAACCTGTTGGAGAAGGCCACGCTGCAGGCTCAGTGGTGGAACCGCCCCCTGCTCCGGGCGTATCAGTGGCGCGACACTATTCGCCACCATGCTCAAGGCCCCACGCTGGCTTTGAGGCTGGGAGCCGTGGCCCGTGTACTGCTGGTACTGCCGCTGCTGCTTCCCTTGGGCGTACTGTATGTGCTGGGAAAAGTGCTGGACTGGCGCTACCTGTTTCGGGGCAATTTCTCTTCCCTGTCAAACAGATGGGTTATGGCGGGCATTGCGTGGAGCCTGCTGGTGCTGCTGAGTGTCTGGCTGCTACCACTTCCGCCGCCGCTTGTCTGGCTGCTGGTGGCGGTGGGGCTGGGGTTTCCCTTGCGCAACGCCTGGGTGCGGTACCAACAAGGGCAAAAGCGCTTCCCCCTAGGATTTGGCATGCTCCTTTCGCCCGGCGGCAGCGCGCTGCTGCATGCCTACGGCCAGCTGGGCACTACTGACCCCGGCCTTGAATGTCGACGATTTTTAGCCACGTTTGGCGTATTTCTGCTCCTGTACCAACTTCTGCGCCCCAATCAGCGCCCTTAACAACCGGCCGCCGCGGCAGTATTCCAATTTCAGCTTTTCATGAATTCCTATCAATCCGCAAGCCGGGTGCAGCTGCTACTCCAGCATAAACGCCCTCAGGAAGCTGAGCAGGAAGCCCGCCGCCTACTCCGCGACGACCCGGATAACAGCTACCTGCACTGCCTGCTGGCTCTGGCTCTGCTGGAGTTGGCCCGCCTCCCTGAAGCGCAGGCCCAAGCCCAGCAAGCCATCCACCTTGATCCGGAGAACAGCTTTGCTTTTTACATGCTGAGTGCCGCCTTGCAGCGCCAACATGAATTACCGGCAGCCCTGCAAGCCATTGAAGAAGCTCTGGCCATTAACCCTGAGGATGCTGACTACCAGCACGTGTTGGGCCAGATCCGGTTTCAGCAGGGCCAGCTGCACGGAGCCCTCCGCGCTGCCGAGGCCGGCCTCCAGGCCGACCCCACGCACGTGGATTGCCTGGGCCTGCGGGCCCGCTGCCTGGCCCGCCTCGGCCGCCGCGACGAAGCCTCCGCCGACCTCGACGAAGCCCTGCGCCACAGCCCCACCGATGCCGGCACCCACGCCGACCTGGGCTGGGTGGCACTGGAGCGGGGCCGGGCCAAAGAAGCCGCCAGTCACTTCCGCGAAGCCCTGCGCCTGAACCCCACTTCCGATTACGCCCGCGAAGGTCTGGTATCGGCTTTGAAAGCCCGTTTCTGGCTCTACAATGGCTTCTACCGCTTCATGGTCTGGACCCAGACGCTGAGCCCAAACGTGCGGCAAGGGCTATTCATCGGGCTGTTTCTGCTCTCGCGCGTGGTACCGGGGCTGCTGCCTCTGTACCTGGTGCTGGTGTACATGAGCTGGTTTGCCGAGCCGCTGTTCAACTCCCTGCTGCGCTTCAACCGCTACGGCCGCTTTGCCCTCAGCGAGGAAGACACGCGCTACTCCAACCAGTTTCTGGCCTTGCTGCTGGGCGCCCTGGCGTTGCTGGGAGCGGGCCATTACGGCCAATTAAGTGTGCTGACCACGGCCGGCATCGTGGCGCTGGGGCTCCTGTTTCCGTTGGTGGGCACCCAGCGCCAGTGGGTGCTCAAGCGTAGGCAGCAGTCGATGTGGTTTGGCTGGGGCCTGGCGGCAGTGGGTGTGCTGGCCATTAGTTTCGATGCGCTGACGCTGCCGGGTGAGGGGCCGCTGTTCCTGACGTTTCTGGGCGGCACGCTGGTGTACGTATGGGTGATGGGCCTGCGGAGCTAGACTAAAATTAAATGAAACGTCATGCTGAGCTTGTCGAAGCATCTCTACCGCTTCGTTACCCGGTTGTAGAGACGCGACACTTCGCGTCTCGTCGTCCGCGCCATCAGGTCCGTTCGAATAGCCCAACGTCAGCAACGACAAGACGCAAAATATTGCGTCTCTACACTGTTCTGCCCGCTAACCGTTTGCCCGGCCCAGCACGTTATCCAGATATTTCTGGGCCGAGCCGGTGTTGAGCAGCAGAATCTGCTCGTCAGGCCGAATCTGGCCGGTGTGCAGTAAATGCAGAGCCGCGCTCCAAAGTGCCCCGCCTTCAGGGGCCACGAACAGGCCTTCGAGGTGGCTTAGCTCACGCATACCAGCCAGCATCTGCTCATCGGTAACAGCCACCGCCGACCCGTTGGATTCGTCGAGAACCTGTAGCATGAGGGCTTCACCTAGCGGGCGTGGTACAGCCAGGCCGTTGGCAATGGAGGGCTGGCCTACGTAGGCATGGCAATTGGGCTGGCGGCCGGCACGGGTTTCCACCAAGGGGCAACAATTGGCGGCCTGCACGGCTACCATACGGGGCAGTTTAGCGTGGCGTGGCAGCCAACCCAGCGCCTGCATCTCACGGATGGCCTTCCAGATACCGATGAGGCCGGTGCCGCCCCCGGCAGGATAGAGCAGCACGTCGGGCAGCGTCCAACTGAGTTGTTCGGCTAATTCGTAACCCATAGTTTTCTTGCCTTCGAGGCGGTAGGGCTCCTTCAGCGTAGAAACGTCGAGCAGTTCCCCGGCCGAGTTCAACTCCCGCACCCGGGCGGCACAGTCGTTGATGAGGCCATCTACCAGATGTACCTCGGCCCCGTACCAGTAGCATTCCTCTTTGAAAGCCGTGGGCGTATGGCGGGGCATCACCACCACGCAGCGCATACCAGCACGGGCACAGTAGGCGGCCAGGGCCACGCCCGCGTTGCCAGCCGTGGGAATAATGCAGCCCGTCACGCCTAACTCTTTGGCCCTGGAAACCGCCATGCTCAGGCCCCGGGCCTTGAACGAACCGGTGGGATTTTGCCCTTCATCCTTGAGCAGCAAGCTGCGCAAACCGTGGCGGGCCGCCAGGCGCGGCAGCGCCAGCAGCGGCGTCCAGCCCTCCCCCAGCGTTACCAGGTTGGCATCATCCAGAAGCGGCAGCAAGGCCCGGTAGCGCCACATCGAGTTGTCGGCAGGGTTGATGGCCTCGGTGCGGCTAATGGGCTCCGCTAAGTCGTAGCGGGCCAGCAGCGGCTGGGCGCAGCAATCCGACACGCACTGTAGTGTGAAGGCATTGTGGGGGGCGTGGCAGGCGGCGCAATGCAGCGCGTACAGGCGGGATTGGGTGGTTTCGAGGGTGGTCATAGCAGGGAGTTCAACGCAAAACTCTTTGCTACTCATGCCGTAGCCAAACGCCTTCTTGGAATAGGCTATGCCCGTTTGGAATGATAAACGACGTAGAGACGCGACACTTCGCGTCTACTCGTTGCTGATGTTGGGCAAATACCGCCGTTACGGCCGTCCAACGATAAGACGCGAAGTGTCGCGTCTCTACTACACCGTGTGGTGCAAACAACATCAGCAAGCAAGATTCCTCGCAGGCTCGGAATGACGTTCTGATTTCACCGCTGTGCGTTACCGTAATACCGCCGCGCGAACTGCACAAAGGTTTTGTAGGGCAGGTTATTTTCAGTGCCTTTGCGCTGCACAAAATCGAAGTGACGCACTAGGTTCAGGTCGCGCACGGGCACTTCCACCAGCTCACCGGCGGCCAGCTCCTTCATCACCGACTGCCGGGGCAGAAACGCCAGGCACGTATCCACCCGCACAAAGTTCTTGAGGGCCTCCGTGCCACCCAGGCGCACTTTCACCGGCAACTCGGCGAGGCGGATGCCCTGTGCCAGCAACGCCTCTTCCAGCACAGCCAACGTGCCCGAGCCGGTTTCGCGCAGGGCCACGGGCGTGCGGCGCAAATCCTGAGCTTCCAGCTCGCGGCGGTGCAGGGGGTTGCGGGCCGAGCACACCGCCACCACTTCATCGGTGAGTAGCGGCGTGTAGGTCACGTTGCTGACTTTGTGGATGCCCTCGATGATGCCCAGGTCGATTTCGTGCTCCAGCAGGGCCTTGAGGATGTTCTCAGAGTTGCGGTTTTTGAGCGTAAGCTGGGTGTGCGGGAACCGGGCCAGGTAGGCCGACAGCACCGGCGGAATGACGTACAGTGAAATGGTGGTGCTGGCCCCTATCACCATCTGCTGGCGGGGCTGAAATTCGGGGCTGAGGTCAGTGAATTCCTGCTCCAGCTCGTGCTGCAGCTGCCGGGCCAGCAGCAGTTTGCGGTACAGCAGCTCCCCGGCCGCCGTGAGCTGCACCGCGTTGCCGAGCCGCTCAAACAGGCCCGTTTTGTAGTGTTCCTCCAACGCCCGCACCCGCTTGCTCACCGCCGACTGGCTCAGGAACAGCGTCTGCCCCGCTTTAGTGAAGCTCAGCTGCCGGGCAACTTCCAGAAAGACTTCGTGGGCGTGGGAAAGCATAGCCGCGAAGGTACGCGCCCGGCTGGGCTTTGGGCAGACATAGGAGGCTAGAGCTAAAGCCATATCCTAGTTCCCCTCCTTGGAAAGGAGGGGTTAGGGGTGGTTGACCTCGCGCCAGAACGTCAGCTAGAAACTAATCCTAAAACCGTTCAACGATTATCAACCACCCCTAGCCCCTCCTTTCCAAGGAGGGGAACTAGCCTTGATATTCTAATTTGCTACCTGGATTATAGGGACGCCAAAATGTACCGCTACCACCCGCGGCTTCGCGTATCTTTACTTTCCGACCAGCCCGCTGCCGCCATGCCGCCCATCACCAGCCTTTCCCAGCTCGACCTCACCAAAAGCTACACCTACGCCGACTACCTGACGTGGCGGCTGGAAGAAGTAGTTGAGTTGATCCGGGGCAAAGTGCGCCAGATGAGCCCCGCGCTACGGGTAGCGCACCAGCGGCTGTCAAGCCGCTTCCTCGGCATGATTTACGCGCACCTGGCCCACCGCTCCTGCGAGGTATTTCACGCCCCCTTCGACGTGCGCCTGACCAAAGCCACGCCCAACGGCGACGCGCAGATTACCACCGTCGTGCAGCCCGACATCTGCGTAGTGTGCGACCCCAGCAAGCTGGACGAGAAAGGCTGCCTCGGCGCACCCGACTGGATTATCGAAATTGTGAGCCCCGGCAACGCCAGCCACGATACCAAAAGCAAGTTCGACCTCTACGAGGAAAACGGCGTGCCGGAATACTGGATTGTATTCCCGGGCGAGAAAACCGTTTCCGTGTTCGTGCTACACGAAGGCCGCTACCAGCCCCACGGCGACTTCTACACGCCCGGCCTCATTCCGGTACACACGCTGCCGGAGTTCGGCATTGAGTGGGCGGAAGTGTTTGAAGGGGTGTAAAAATTTTATATTCGAATGCGCTCAAACTGTAATGGCATAATTGACTACTCTCACTCAACAAAACCATTGAAGAGGAAAGAGTATAAGTCATCCATGCGACCTATCTCAATTGAAGATCTTCCTTCAAATCCTTGACGGTTGATGTAGGCAAAATCACCTACATACTTTGGTATTTCTATCCAAGATGGGAGTGAATAATACTCCTCTTTCTCTGCCGACTTAACCTGATAAGTGAATCTACCTTCTATAACATGAACTAGAGCAATACCGTGACTTGTGGCAAACTCCACAGCTCCACTCTGAAAGCCTGCAGTTGAGAATATTATTCCCTTTTGAGCTCCTAATGCAATTATCCTGTTAAACAGGACTTCAACAACTTCTCTTTTGACACGAGCAGACTGATGCTTGCATTCGACTAAAACGAGAAAATCACAGCCAAGAGCTTGAAAAACAGCTTTAACATCTATCTGATACGTGCCGTCATGACCGGCTAGCTTTTGATTATGCTTTGCTTCAAAGGAAGTTAGACCCGTACCTATTTTCTCCAAGTGAGATTTGACAAAAAGCTCAAATTCAGTTGGAGTCAGATGAGTAACTAAATCTTCGTAAGACCTCATGTTTGTCGAATTTTCAACTTGGCGTAAAACCAATAATTACTCCCACTCAAACCTATACAAAACCTAGCAGAAACGCCGTTTTTCTATACCTTCCGGCGTTCTTCTAAGCTCCTCCCCTTCCATGCTATCGAAAACACTTTCCCGCCTGCCGCTGCTGGTGTTGCTGGCTTTCCTGTGCGCCTGTTCCAAGTCTGGTTCTGATACCGGCCAGGACCCCAACGGGGAGGAAATTGACCCGTATCAAAACTTAGTATTTCAGTTTGCCGACGCCGTGGTGACGCCCGAGTTGCAGGACCGCTGGGATACGGTGCAGGTGGTCAGCTTCGAGCCGGCCGTGCGCGGCAAATTCAAGTGGACTTCTGACCGGGAGTTGATTTTCTCGCCCAGCACGCCCTTCAAGCCCAGCACCGCCTTCAAGGCCACGCTGCGCAAGGAGGCCCTACCCGAAGCCAAGCGCAACGCCGAGCTGCCCGAGAACCGCCAGAAATTCCACACACCCTACCTGGAGCTGCAGGAGCCGCAAGCGTTCTGGGGCCGCTCCAGTCGGGCCGCTGGCACCGCCGAAATGCGCGTGGAGCTGCCCTTCAACTACGCCGTGAAGCCCGCCGACGTGAAGCCGCTGCTGCGCGTGACCCAGGACGGCCAGCCCGTAGCCTTCGAGGTCAGCGGCGAGCCAGGCGAGGTGGTGCGCGTGAGCCTCAACCAGCAGGTGCGCCCCGGCTCCCCGCTCACGGTGGCGCTGGCCCAGGGCCTGCACGCCGTGGGTAGCGACCAACCCAGCACAACCGACTACGAAACCCAGGTGACGGTGCCCGACCCGCAGGCCTTGCAGGTAACTACCATCGAAGGCTCCCTGAAAAATGCCGACCCGGTGGTGCTCATCACTACCAGCCAGCCCGTCACGGCCGCCGATATCCAGAGCTACCTCACCGTGTCGCCGCAGGTGGCCTACGAGGTGGAGGAAGTGGAAAACGGCGTGCGGCTGAAAGGGGGCTTTGAAGTGGGCCGCAGCTACCAGATTGGCATCAACCAGGGCCTGCGCGGCGGATTGGGCGGCATGCTGGGCGAAGGCGTGAGCCAGACCGTGAGCTTTTCCGACGAGCGGCCCACCATCAGCTTCGGCAGCGCCGAGAAGGCCATGTACCTCGATGCGCTGGGTTCGCGCAATCTGGGCGTGCGCATCAACGAGGTAAACCAGGTGAAGGTGACCATTGCCAAGGTGTACGCCAACAACATCCAGCAGCTGCTGCGCGGCGGCAGCCAGTACGGCTACCCCGAGTACGACGGCGAGGAAAGCAACGAGGAAGAAGGCGACGGCGGCGAGTACGTGGACCGCTCCTTCCAGTACTACGACGTGGAAAACCTGGGCAACGTCCTCACCGAGCGCACCTACACCGTATCGGGGCTGCCGAAGGCGCAGGGGCTGCGGCTGCTTAACCTGAACCTCAAGGACCTAGAGTTTGCGGGCGGGCTGAAGGGCCTGTACGTGATAAAGGTGCAGGACACCGAGCGGCAGTGGCTGCAGGTGAGCAAGCTGGTGGCCGTGTCGGACATTGGCCTGATTGTGAAGCAGGGCAAAGGCGGCAGCACGCTGGTGTTTGCCAACTCCATCCGCAACGCCAAGCCGCTTTCCGGGGTGGAGCTGCGCTACATCAGCACCAACAACCAGGTGATGGGCACCGGCCTCAGCAACCACGAGGGCGTGGCCCGCTTTGACAGCACGGCCGCCAACGGCCGCTTCAAGCTGGGCATGGTGATGGCCCAGCAGGGCAACGACTTCACCTTCCTCGACCTGAGCCGCAGCCGCGTGGAAACCTCCCGCTTCGAGGTGGGCGGCCTGCAAACCAACGCCGCCCGCTACCAGGCCTTCCTCTACGGCGACCGGGACCTATACCGCCCCGGCGACACCATCCAGACCAACACCGTCCTGCGCACCGACGCCTGGCAGGCCCCGCCTAAAGGGCTGCCGGTGAAAATCCGGCTGCTGCTGCCCACCGGCAAGGAGTACGCCAGCCTGCAGAAAACCCTGAACGCGGCCGGCTCCTTCGAGGCCCGCTTCATCCTGCCCCCGGCCGTGATGACCGGCCTCTACACCCTGGAAGTCCTCACCGGCAACGACGTACTGCTAACCTCGCGCCAGCTCTCGGTGGAGGAGTTTATTCCAGACCGCATGAAGGTGACCGTGAAGACCAGCCGCGCCGTGGTGAAGCCCGGGCAGTCGGTTTCCGCCCAGATAACGGCCCAGAACCTGTTTGGCCCGCCCGCCGCCGACCGCAAGTTTGAAGTCGAGTTTTCGCTGAAGGAAAAAGCCTTCAGACCCAAAGGCTACGAGCAGTACACCTTCGCCATCAACAGCGGCGACAAACGGCGCGGCAACTACGGCGACCTGGAATCGACGCCCATTTCCGACCGTTTCGAGAAGACCACCCGCGAAGGCACCACCGACGCCGCCGGCCGCGGCACCGCCACTTACGAAGTCCCCGATTACACCGACCTCGGCATCCTGGAAGGCGCGGCCTTCACCACAGTATTCGACGAAACTGGTCGCCCGGTAAACCGCCTGGCTACGTTTGAAGTCCAGACCCAGCCGGTGCTGTTCGGCATCCGGAGCGCCGATGACTTGGTGAGCACCGGCCAGCCGCTGGCCGTGCAGCTGGTGGCCCTCACGCCGGCCGGCAAGCCCACCACGGCCCAGGCCCGGGTGCAGGTGGTGCGCCTGCTCTGGGAGACGGTGATTGAGCGCCAGGGCGGGCGCTACGTGTACAATTCGCAGAAGCGCGAGGAAGTGGTGCTCAACCGCGTGGTGTCGGTGAAAGGCGCGGGCCAGGATGCTGGCCTGAACTTCACACCCACTTACTCCGGCGAGTACGAAATCCGGGTATCGGGCACCGGGGCCGTGACCTACGTGGCCCGGCGCGTGTACGCCTACGGCTACGGCGACACCCAGAGCAACTCCTTCGAGGTAAACAACGAAGGCGAGGTGACCATTGAGGCCGACAAGCCCAAGTACGAGCCCGGCGACGTGGCCCACCTGCTGCTGAAAACGCCCTTCCCCGGCCGCGTGCTCGTGACGGTGGAGCGCGACCGGGTGCTCGACCACTTTTACGTAACCACCGACGAGAAATCGGCCAAGGTGGACGTGCCGATCCGGGGCAACCACGTGCCCAACATCTACGTGACGGCCACCGCCATCCGCGAAATCAAGGACAACCGCCTGCCGCTCACCGTGGCCCGGGGCTTCGTGCCCCTCACGGTGGAGAAGCCCGGAGCCCACCTGCAAGTAGCCATCAAGGCCCCCGCCCAAAGCCGCTCCCAAACCGCCCAGACCATTGAAGTCACCACCGCCCCCGGCGCGCAGGTGACGCTGGCCATGGTGGACGAGGGCATTCTGCAGATGAAGGACTACCGCACGCCCGACCCCTACGGTTACTTCTACCAGAAGCGCGCCCTGGAAGTGCAGGCCTACGACGTGTACCCCTTCCTGCTGCCCGAGCTGGGCACCAGCAGCACCGGCGGCGACGGCTACGACCTCTCGCGCCGCACCACGCCCGTGCCCAACCGCCGCGTGCGCCTGCTGGCCAAATGGAGCGGCGTGCTCACCGCCGACGCCAGCGGCAAAGTGCGCTACAAGCTGCAAATCCCGCAGTTCAGCGGGGCCATCCGCATCATGGCCGTAGCTTACAAAGGCGACGCCTTCGGTTCCGCTGAGCACACCATGCGCGTGGCCGACCCAGTCGTTATTTCAACGGCCCTCTCCCGCTTCCTCAGCCCCGGCGACACGATTGATGTGCCGGTAACGCTGACGAATACGACGGGGAAGCCAATGAATGTGATTACTACAATTAGATACAATTCGCTGCTCAGAGTTCCAGAATTAAAGAACACATATGTAGCTAATAAAGAAAGTGGAGAAGTTATCAAATGGACTCCTCTTCCAAATGACATACCTCAAACACTAAAGCCTAATTCCGAAGGCCGAGTTGTATTTCATATTGTAGCAAATGGCATAGGTGCAGGTTCTGTCACAGTTTCTGCAAAGTCCACTAATTCAAACGAAACCTTCACCGAAACCATTGAGCTACCCATCCGTCCGGCTTCGCCGCTGCAGAAGCGTACGGGGGCGGGCGTGGTGGCGGGCGGCGCGGCCCAGCAGCTGAACCTGCGCACCGACTTCCTGCCTTCCTCCCTGCGAAGCCAGCTAGTGGTGAGCCGCTCGCCCATGACGGAGTTTGCCAAGGACCTGCGCTACCTGCTGCAATACCCCTACGGCTGCCTGGAGCAAACCGTATCAGCCGCCTTCCCGCAACTCTACTACGGCGACCTGGCCGCCACCCTGGGCCAGAAAACCGGCAAAACGGGCAAAGCTGGCCTGTTCAACCCCAATTACCACGTGCAGGAAGCAATCCGCAAGGTGGAAGCCCAGCAGATGTACAACGGCAGCCTTAGCTACTGGCCCGGCGGCGACTACGACAACTGGTGGGCCACCGCCTACGCCGCCCACTTCCTGCTGGAAGCCCAGCAAGCCGGCTTCGATGTGAACAAGAACGTGCTCGACCGGGTGCTCCGCTACCTGCAGGCCCGCGTCCGCAAGCGCGAAACCGAAACCTACAACATCATCCAGACCGGCGGCGTGATTCAGCCCGTGACGCTGGCCAAAAAGGAAATTGCCTACTCCCTGTACGTGCTGACCCTGGCCGGCCGCCCCGATGCCGTGGGCCTGAACTATTACAAGGCCAACCGCAAGCTGCTGCCCGAGGATTCGCGCTGGGTGCTGGCCTGCGCTTTCGCCCTGAGCGGCAACCAGCGCAGCTACCGGGAGGCCCTGCCTGCCCGCTTCGGCACCGCGCCCATAGCGGGCCGCCAGCTCGATGGCGCCTTCTCGTCCCCCATCCGCGACGAGGCCCTGGTACTCAACGCCCTGCTTGCCGCCGACCCGGCCAACGCCCAAGTGACCGTATTGGCCCGTCAGCTCAGCCGTCAGGTGAAGCAGGCCAATTGGCTCAGCACCCAGGAACGCGCTTTCTCGTTGCTGGCCCTGGGCAAGCTGGCCCGCAAAAACGCCGGCAGCACTGTTACGGCTAGTCTGCTGGCTGATGGCAAGGCCATTGGCAACTTCTCGGGCAAGGACCTCACGGTAAGCAACGTGGCTAACCGCCAGCTGCAGCTGCGCACCAGCGGCAAAGGCAGCCTCTACTACTTCTGGGAAACCGAGGGCATCTCGCCCACCGGCCAGATCCGCGAGGAAGATGCCTACCTACTGGTGCGCCGCCAGTTCCTCAACCGCACCGGCCAGCCCGTAGGCAGCACCAGCTTCCGCCAGAACGATTTGGTGGTCGTGAAAATCACCATTCAGTCGGCTGAAAGCGCCAGTGAAGTCAAGAACGTGGCCATTACCGACCTGCTCCCCGCCGGCCTGGAAATCGAAAACCCACGCATCGGGGCCGTGCGCGACCTGACCTGGGCCAAGGACGCCGCCCAACCCGACTACCTCGACGTGCGCGACGACCGGATCAACCTCTTCACCACCGTCACGCCCACACCCAAGTCGTTCTACTACCTCTGCCGCG
This sequence comes from Hymenobacter endophyticus, assembly GCF_032464715.1. Taxonomy (NCBI): domain Bacteria; kingdom Pseudomonadati; phylum Bacteroidota; class Cytophagia; order Cytophagales; family Hymenobacteraceae; genus Hymenobacter; species Hymenobacter endophyticus. The sequence goes on from NZ_JAWDJT010000004.1 coordinate 155,289, forward strand.
CCGTTTCTAAAGGCACCTTCAAGCTCGGCCCCGTCAGCGCCGACGCCATGTACAACGCCGAGTACCACAGCTACGCCGGCAGCGGCACGGTGCGGGTGCGGTAATATCGGAGCGAATAATTCCTAGTAACCCGCTATGCTGAGCTAGGTGAAGCATCTCTACCTGTAAATCAACCCCATTTTCAACCAAGCGGTAGAGATACTTCATCTAGCTCAGCATGACGATCAATCTTCCATCATCCAACCCTCTTTCTACTAATGGTTAACCTACGCGTTGTGCTGATTTCCATCCTGGTTATGTTTTTCGGGATGATTTTGTGGATGGGCTACTACTTCTATTTCCGCACCGATGGACGGGGACACGTGCTACGGGAAGCCGACAGCCCGGAAGCCGCGGCCCGGGGCCAACGCACGTTGCAGCGCGCCGATGCGCTTATCAATCAGCAACAATATGCCCCCGCCAAAGCCTTGCTGGACTCCTTGCGGGACGCGGATGCCAACCCAGCTTTCTTCGTCAGCACCGAGGAGTTGGAGCAGCGCTTTGATACCCTGCGGGCCCGCAGCCGCCGCGACCAGGCCGCGCAGTAAGCCACTTGGCTAAAGTGGGGTTGTTCTGCCTCGTTGTGCCAGGTGTATAGCGGGTGAGCGGGCAGATTACACCTCCTCAAACACCTCCGCCCATTCCAACTCCACGCCGGGCAGCGTAGCTACCGGAATCGGGCCGGGCTGGTAAAACTCGCCTTGCAGCTCATACCGGTCGTTTTGGAGAGTGTAGACGATGACGTTTTTCTGGCCGGGGTCTACCATCCAGTATTCCAGCACGCCGTTTTCCTCGTACAGGTCGAACTTGGTTTTGCTGTCGTGGGCGGTGTTGCCGGGGCTCAGGATTTCGATAATCCAGTCGGGCGCGCCTACACAGCCGAACTCGTCGAGCTTGGCTGGGTTGCACACCACGCAGAGGTCGGGCTGTACCACGGTGGTAATCTGCGCGTCGCCATTCGTGGACGTTTTCAGCAGGCGAACATCAAACGGCGCGGCGAAACCTTGGCAGGTTTTACCGCGCAAGGCTGCGCCGATCAATGTATTCAGACGAAAGGAAATCTTCTGGTGGCGCACACGCGGGGCCGGGCTCATGCGGCGCACTTTGCCCCGGATCAATTCCACAAACTCATCCAGCCGCCACGTCAGGTAATCGGCATAAGTGTAGGTTTTGGTAAGGTCAAGCTGGGAAATATCAGTGATGACGGGCATGGCAGTAGCAATGGAGGACAAAACGAATATACGAAGCAAATCAACCGGCGCGGGATGCGCATCCGCTAACTTGCCCCTGTGAAACGCTGCCTCGTTTACCGTATTCTGGCGGGCCTGGGCCTGTTGCCACTACTATTGCTGGGGCTGGATTGGGCGTTTCCGGTGCCGCCTGCGCCGCTGTACTCACCCATTGTGCTGGCCCAGGATGGCACCGTGCTGCACGCCTACCTCAATCCCACCCAGAAGTGGCGGATGAAAACCGAGCTGCGCGAGATTACACCGGTACTGCGCACGGCCATTCTGGAGAAGGAAGACCGGTGGTTTCGGTGGCATTTCGGGGTGAATCCCGTGGCGCTGGTGCAGGCGGCCGGACGCAACCTCTTTGGCCGGGGGCGCACTACCGGGGCCAGCACCATCACCATGCAAGTGGCGCGCCTGCTGGAGCCCAAGGAGCGCACTTTCCCAAACAAGCTGCTGGAAATGGCCCGGGCCGTGCAGCTGGAAGCCCATTACAGCAAGGACGAGATTCTGCAGCTCTACCTGAATCTGGTGCCCTATGGCGGCAACGTGGAGGGCGTGAAGTCGGCGGCACTGCTCTATTTCCAGCAGCCGCCCGATTACCTCTCTTTAGCCCAAACCGTGACGCTGGCCATCATCCCGAATCGCCCGCGCGGGCTGGTGCTGGGCAAGAACAACGCGGCCGTGCTACGGGAGCGGAACCGGTGGCTGCGGCGCTTCGGGGCGGCAGGGCTGTTTCCGCAGCAGGATGTGGAGGATGCTCTGCTGGAACCCTTGGACGTGCAGCGCCACCCGGCCCCTACCCTGGCCCCACACCTCTCCAGGCGGCTGGTGCGCCAGTTTCCGCGTCAAGCCATCATCCGCAGCAGCCTGCAGCGCAGCAAGCAAAGCAAGGCCGAAGACCTGACCCTGGGCTACGTGCGCCGCCTCCACGATTTGGGCATTTCGCAAGCGTCTGTGCTGGTGGTGAACAACCGTACCCGGCAGGTGGAGGCATATGTGGGCTCGGCTGATTTTCGGGACTTCGGCAGCCAGGGCCAGAACGACGGCGTGGTGGCGGTCCGCTCCCCGGGCAGCACGCTCAAGCCGTTTCTGTACGCTTTAGCTATGGACCGGGGCCTCGTCACGCCCAAGCAGATGCTGCCCGACGTGCCCACCAACTTCCAGGGCTACCGGCCCGAGAACTTTGACAAGCGCTGCAACGGGGAAGTGACGCTGGAACGGGCCTTAGCCTACTCGCTCAACATTCCGGCCGTGCGCGTGCTCAACCAACTCGGCGTGCCCACCTTCACCGAGAAGCTCCAGCAGGCCGGCTTCCAGAATGTGAAGCGCAACCGGGACCAGCTGGGCCTGAGCAGTATTCTGGGTGGTTGCGGGGCTAGTTTGGAGGAGCTGACGGGCCTGTACGTGACGCTGGCCGACGCCGGCCAGTACGCGCCGCTGCAGCTGACGTCCGCCGCGCCGCGCCAGCCAGCTACCCCGTTGATTTCCGAGTCGGCGGCTTTTCTGACTACCGATATTCTCGCCCAGCTTACCCGGCCCGATTTACCGCTGGGAGCCGCTAGCAGCCTGCGCCTGCCCAAAGTGGCCTGGAAAACCGGCACCAGCTATGGCCGCCGCGACGCCTGGAGCATCGGCTACAACCGGCAGTACACCGTGGGCGTGTGGGTGGGCAACTTCAGCGGGCAGGGCAGCCCGGCCCTGACGGGGGCCGACGTAGCTACGCCTTTGCTGTTCGACCTGTTTAACGCCCTGGCCTACAACTCCCCCAACGACTGGTTTGTGCCGCCCGCTGCCCTGGATTTCCGGTTGGTGTGCGCGGAAAGCGGGTTGGTACCGGGCGAAAACTGCCCCAATCAGGTTATCGACTACTTCCTGCCCAACGTGAGCAGCGGGCTGCGCTGCCAGCACGTGCGGGAGGTGCTGGTGTCGGCGGATGGCAGTTTTACCTACTGCCGGGCCTGCGCGCCGGCCGCTGGCTACCGGCGGGAGCTGTACCCGAATTTACTGCCCGAAGTGGCCTCCTTCAAAGAGGCCCAAGGGATTCCGTACCGCCGCCTGCCGCCCCACAACCCCCAGTGCCAGCTAGTGCGCGGCGGCGCGGAGCAGGCCCCCAGCATCACCTCCCCCACCGCCAACACCGAGTACGTACTGAACCGCCACGAAAAGCAGCAGCTCCTGCTCAGCTGCACCACCGACAGCGAAGTGCGCCAGGTGCACTGGTACGTGAACGACCAGTTTCTGCGGACGGCGGCGGCTACCGAGCGGGTATTCTTCCGGCCCCGGCCCGGCCCGCTCAAAATATCCTGCGCCGACGACCACGGCCGCAATACCGACGTGCTGGTAACCGTGACGGAGCTGGAGTAAGCGGCCGTACCAAAGCGCAAACGGGCCAGTTTGCCGCTTCGGGCCCGTATATCGTTCTGGGTTGCGCACCACCCGCTTTTGCTGTTGCACGTACAAGTACCCGGCGGGAAGCTGGGCGGTACCGCTCAACCTTTTTTTACGGTTAGCCTAACATTTCTTGTCTGGGCTGGTTTACCCGGCTTGTATCCCGCTCCAAACCGCAACTCAGGCTGGTAATTTTCACCCGGCCACCTGGGTTCGGCGCCCGGGCCATGTGCAGCCTCCCCCGGCCAGCCGTGTCCCTCAGGGCATCCGCTCTATCCGCTCCAGTTGGGTCGCCCAGCCCTGAACCGTCCAGTTACCTATCGGAGTAACTGCTTTTCCTTCCTTATGAAATACGTACACCAGACGCTCCGGCTTCTGCTAGGCTTGCTGTGGCTTGCCCCCAGCGCAGGCATGGCCCAGATGGCTACTCCCTCTTTGCCGCCCAACCAGGAGCTTACGCTCGCCCAGTGCCTGAATGTGGCCCTGGTGAATCAGCCGCTGCTGCGCCAGGCCCGCGTAGATCAGGAAATTACCCGTTCCGAAAACCAGATTGCCCTGGCCGGCTGGTTGCCCCAGGTAGGCTTGCAGGGCACGGCCCAGCACTACTTCCAGCTGCCCTTCACCATCTTCCCCGACCCGGCCACCGGCACGCTCACGCCCCGGCAGATTGGGGTGCGCAACGTGACTACCGTGGGGCTGAGCGGAACACAGGCCATCTATAATAATGATGTGCTACTGGCCGCCCGCAGCAAGCGGTTCAACAACCAGGCCGCCACCCAAAACACGGTAAACGTAAAGATTGCCACGGTTTCCGACGTGAGCAAGGGCTTTTACGATGTGCTACTGGCCCAGCGTCAGCTGGATGTATTCAGCCAGGATATTGCCCGCCTCCAGCGCAACTACCGCGACGCCCGGGCCCGCTACGAAACCGGCATTGCCGACAAAACGGAGTACCTGCAGGCTGAAATTTCGCTTAACAACTCCCTGACCGGCCGCAAGCAAGCCCAGGAAGCCATAAAGGCGCGGCTAGCCTACCTCAAGCAGCTGATGGGCCTGCCCCCTGAGCGCCCATTAGCCCTGCAATATGATACGTTGAAGCTGGAACTGGATGCCACCATGGATACGGCCGTGGCCCTGAACATTAGTAACCGCATCGAAATCCAGCAGCTGCAAACCCAGCGTTCCTTGCAGGACCTGACGGTGGACTACTACCGCTTCGGGTTTCTGCCCTCCCTCTCGGCGTTTGCCAACTACAACTCGGTGTTCCAGAACAACTCGGCCAGTGAGCTGTACCGCACCCGCTTCCCCAACTCCTACGCCGGTTTGCAGCTTGGTTTGCCCATTTTCACCGGCTTCCGACGGCTGCAGAACGTGCGCCGGGCCCGCTTGCTCAACACCCGCCTGGAAGAGGACGTGAGCAACACCCGCAACCAGATCAACACCGAGTATGCCACGGCTCTGGCCAACTACAAGGGCTACTACACGCAGTACCTGCTGGGCAAGCGCAATCTGGAAGCCTCCAAGGAAGTGTACAACGTCATCAACCTGCAGTACCGGGAAGGTATCCGGGCCTACATCGACCTGATTGTGGCCCAAACCACGCTGCGCACCTCCCAGCTCAACTACTACACGGCCCTCTTTCAGCTCCTGAGCAGCAAAGTAGACCTGCTCCGCGCCCTCGGCGAGTTGCCGACGGAGTATTAGGTCTTGCCGTTAAAAGACCGGAACCATGCCAGTTGAACGATGTAGAGACGCAATATTTTGCGTCTCATAGTTGAACGGCACCGCCAGACGATTGACGTAACAACACCAGCAACGACGAGACGCAAAATATTGCGTCTCTACATCGTGTAACACCGCACTTCATAGCCCAGGGTTTCAACCCTGGGCACCCGCACCACCCGCCGCCGGCCATACACCCTCTTTCCGCTGCTCCTGCTTTCCGATATGAACCATACCCTCCTCCGCCACTTCTCCTTCGCCGCCAGCCTGCTGGCTTTGGCGAGCTGCGGCAAAAAAGAAGACGAAAAAGCTGCGGGTCCGCCCCCGGCCACCCCCGTAAAGCTGGTAGATGCCCGCACCACCGACGCGGTATATTACGATGAATACCCCGCCACCGTGGTAGCCCTCAACAACGTGGAGCTGCGCAGCCAGGTGGCCGGCTTTATCACTCAGATCTACTTCAAGGACGGTGACCTGGTACAGAAGGGCCAGCGGCTCTATGAAGTTGACCGCCGCAAATACCAGGCCGCCTACCAGCAGGCCCTAGCCGGCTTGCGCAGCGCTCAGGCCGTGGTGCAGAACGCCCAGGTGAACCTAAACCGTTACCAGCGGCTGGCCCAGCAGGATGCCATTGCCAAGCAGATTGTGGACAACGCCGCCACCAGCTACTCCACCGCCCAGGCCCAGGTAGCCCAGGCCCAGGCCAACGTAGCCCTGGCCCGCACCGACCTCGACTATTCCGTGATTAATGCGCCGTTTACCGGCCGCATTGGCATTTCGCAGGTGCGGCTGGGGGCGCAGGTAAGCCCCGGCACCACCCTGCTCAATACCATCAGCGCCGAAGACCCCATGGGCGTGGACTTTGTAATTCCGGATGCTGATTTGAACCGCTTTGCCAACTTGCAGCGCCAGAGCCGTACGGGCCAGGATTCCACCTTCCGGCTGATGCTGCCCGATGGCACGCGCTACGCCCAACCCGGCAAAATGCTGGCCATTGACCGGGGCGTAGACCAGCAGACCGCCACCGTCCAGATTCGGGTGCAGTTTGCCAACCCCAAGCGGGAGCTGAAGGACGGTATGAGCACCGTGCTTAACGTGCTCAACCGGCAGTCGGGCCGCCGGCTGGTGGTGCCGTTTAAAGCCGTAGTGGAGCAGATGGGGGAAAACTTCGTGTTCATTGCCGGTGACAGCAGCAAAGCTGTACAGCGCAAAGTACAGCTCGGCCCCCGCCTCCGTGACCAGATTGTAATCATGGAAGGCATCAAGGACGGCGACAAAGTGGTAACCGAAGGTCTGAACCGCCTCCGCGACGGCGGCCAGATTACCACCGGCACGCCCGCCCCGGCCCCCACCGCCGCCAAGTAACCTCAACCCCAGCCCCCTCTCCTCTGGAAGAGGGGGTGCGTTCAACGAATACTCATTGGGCGTTGCTGTTCGGCTTAGCTGAACCAGCGAAATCAAGTTCAAAATATCCATCGACGAAATACCCTCCTGCCAATCGTCAGGCTCCCCCTCTCCCCGAGGAGAGGGGGCCGGGGGGTGAGGTCCACCGCTATGATTGCAGAAACCTTTATTCGGCGCCCCGTTACGGCTATTGTCACCTCCCTGGTGATTGTGCTGGTGGGGGTGCTGGCCATCCTGAACCTGCCCGTGGGGCAGTACCCGGAAATCACCCCGCCCACCGTATCGGTGAGCGGCACCTACACCGGGGCCGACGCCCAGACGGTAGAGCAGACTGTGGCCACGCCCGTGGAGGTGCAGGTGAACGGTACCCCCGGCATGACCTACCTGCAAAGCAACAGCACCAGCAACGGGCAGATGAGCATGACGGTAAACTTCGAGGTGGGCACCGACATCAACATTGCCGCCCTCGACGTGCAGAACCGCGTGAGCATCGCCCAGCCCACCCTGCCCCAGGAGGTGCAGCGCCTGGGCCTGATTGTGCGCAAGCGCAACCCCAGTATTCTGATGCTGGTGGCCATGTACGCCCCCAAAGGCACCCACAACACCACCTTCCTCGATAACTACGCCAACGTATTTGTGAAGGACGCGCTGCTGCGCACCAAGGGCGTGGGCGACATTGTGAGCCGGGCCGATGACTTCTCCATGCGCGTGTGGCTCAAGCCGGATAAGCTCAGCCAGCTCGGCGTCACGGCCCAGGACGTGTCGGCCGCCATTCAGGAGCAGAACGCCCAGATTGCGGCCGGCTCCATTGGCGCGCCCCCGGCCCAGACGGGCCAGACCTTCGAGTACATTGTGTTCGTGAAGGGCCGCCTGACCAACACTGAGGAGTTCGGCAACATCATCGTGAAAACCCGGCCCGAGGACGGGGCGGTGGTCTATCTTAAGGATGTGGCCCGGCTGGAGCTGGGCAAGTTCAACTACGCCTCCAACTCTTTTGTGGACGGCAAGCGCGCCGCCTACCTGCTGGTGTACCAGGCCCCCGGTGCCAACGCCCTGGAAACCTACGAGAATGTGAACAAGACCATGGAGCAGCTGAAAAAGCAGTTCCCCGCCGACCTGGCCTACGTGGTGCCCTTCGAGGCGGCCTCGGTGGTGAAGGTGTCGATTGAGGAGGTGCTGCACACGCTGGTGGAGGCCCTGGTGCTGGTGATTATCGTGGTGTTTCTGTTCCTGCAAAGCTGGCGCTCCACCCTCATTCCGGTGCTGGCCATTCCGGTGTCCATTATCGGCACCTTCATCATGTTTATTCCGCTGGGGTTCACCATCAACACGCTCACCATGTTCGGTTTCGTGCTGGCCATCGGCATTGTGGTGGATGACGCCATTGTGGTGGTGGAAGCCGTGGAGCACAACATGAACGAGCGGGGCATGAACCCGCTGGACGCCACGCTGGCGGCCATGCGCGAGATATCCGCCCCCGTTATTGCCATTGCCCTGATTCTGGCGGCGGTATTTGTGCCGGTGGGCTTTATTCCGGGCATCACCGGGCGCCTGTACCAGCAGTTTGCCATCACCATTGCCATTTCGGTGATTATCTCGGCCTTCGTGGCCCTTTCGCTCACGCCGGCCTTGTGCGTGCTGCTGCTCAAGCCCCACAAGCGCGACGAAAACTCCAAGGGCCTCGACAAGTTCTTCTACAAGTTCAACACCTGGTTTGACAAGGTAACGGGCAAGTACGGCGCGGGTGTGCAGCGCGGCATCAAGCACAGCCGTTTTGTGGTGGTGATTCTGGTGTGCATCGTGGCCGGTACAGGCTTGCTGTTCGCCAAGAAGCCCGGCGGCTTTATTCCCACCGAGGACGAGGGCCGCATTATCATCACCTACAACCTGCCCGAAGCCGCCTCCACCGAGCGCACTGTGGGCATGCTCAAGGAGATTATGCGGGAGCTGGGCCAGGTGAAGGGCATCCGGCACTACGCCGGTTTGGGTGGCCTGAACGCCGTAAACTTCTCGTCCAAGTCCAACAGCGGCACCATTTTCTGCCAGCTGGAGCCCTGGGAAGACCGCAAGGACAAGGAGGTGCAGCTGCAAGGGCTGATTGAGACGATACAAAAGCGCCTGAGCCGCTTCCGGGAAGCCAACGTGGTGGTGATTTCGCCCCCGGCCATTCCGGGCCTGGGCAACACCGGCGGCTTTAGCTTCGTGCTCCAGGAGCGGGAGCCAGGCGGCGACATCAAGAACTTCGACGCCCAGCTCCAGAGCTTTTTGGGCGCCTTGCGCAAGCGGCCTGAAATTGCGGCCCCCTTCTCCTTCTTCACCGCCAACACCCCCGGCTACCAGCTCACCATCGATAGGGAGAAGGCCAAGAAGCTGGGCGTAAGCATTGCCGACATCGGGACGGCCCTGCGCACCTACCTGGGCTCGGCCTACGTGAACGACTTCACGGTGTACGGCCGCAACTTCCGGGTGGTAACGCAGGCCGACAGCATGTACCGCGCCGACATCAGCAACCTGGGCCAGTACTACGTGCGCAACAGCACCGGCGGCATGGTGCCCCTGAGCACGCTCACCAGCTACCAGCGCACCGAGTCGGCCCCGCTCATCTCCCACTACAACCTGTTCCGCTCGGCCGAAATCAACGGCAACGCCGCCCCCGGCTACTCCTCCGGCGACGCCATCAACGCCCTCAAGGAAACGGCCGCGCAGTCGTTGCCGGCCGGCTACGGCTACGAGTTTTCGGGCCTGAGCCGGGAAGAGCAGCTGGCCGGCGGGCAGACAGTGTACATTTTCGCCCTCTCGCTCACGTTCGTGTTCCTGTTCCTAGCCGCCTTGTACGAAAGCTGGTCGGTGCCCTTCTCCGTGCTGCTGGCCGTGCCGCTGGGCGCGTTCGGGGCCATTGTGGCGCTGATTTTCCTGCCCAAGCTCACCAACAACGTCTACGCCCAGATTGGCCTGATTACGCTGATTGGTTTGTCGGCCAAAAACGCCATTCTGATCATCGAGTTTGCCAAGGAGCGGGTGGATAAAGGCATGCCGCTGGTAGATGCTACGCTGGAAGCCGTGCGCCTGCGCCTGCGCCCTATCGTCATGACCTCGCTGGCCTTTATCCTGGGCGTGCTGCCGCTGGTATTTGCCTCCGGCGCGGGCGCGCAAAGCCGCCAGACCATCGGCTGGACGGTACTCGGCGGCATGCTCTCGGCTACGCTGCTGGCCATCTTCATCGTGCCGGTGCTCTACGTACTGATTACGCGCTTCGCCTACGGTAAGGAGAAGCTGGCCGAGCTGGAAGCCAACTACAAACCCGATGAGGAACACGGCGGCCCGAAAGAAGAAGGTCCCGGCGAAGGTGACCACTCGACTGTTCCGCAACCGGCGTAATCCTTCATAACTACTGCTCAACCGCCCGCCCTGCTTTGATTTCGTTCAGCAAGGCGGGCGGTTGTATGTTGGAGCCTGCTTTATTTTTCTCCTTACTTGCTCTGGTATGCGTTGCCGCTGGTTAATACTTCTGATTTGTACGCTCTCTATGCACGCTGCTTCTGCCCAAACCCAGCCCGTACTGCCGCTTTATGCTGGCCTGGTCCCTAATTCCAAGCCTAGCAGAGTGCGGGAGGTGGTGGAGAAGCAGGCAGGCGGCAGCATCCGAATTTCCAACGTTACGGAGCCCACGCTCACCGTTTTCCGTCCAGCGCAGCCCAACGGCACGGCCGTCATCATCTGCCCCGGGGGTGGTTATGCCCGCCTGGCCATGGACCACGAGGGCTACGATGTGGCCCGCCGCCTCAACGACTGGGGCATTACCGCCTTCGTGCTGAAATACCGCCTACCCAATGCCGAAAGTCAGCTGGACAAGGCTACCGCCCCGCTACTGGATGCCCAGCAGGCCCTGCGGCTGGTACGCCAACGAAGCCAGGAATACAGCCTGAATCCAGCACGTATCGGGCTCATGGGCTTTTCGGCGGGAGGGCACTTGGCGGCTACGGCTGGCACCGCCCACCGCGTGGTGCCGGGCACACCGGCCGGTACGTTCAGCGCCACGTCTGCCACACCCGATTTTCTCGTGCTACTCTATCCGGTTATCAGCTTTTCGGATAGTCTGGCGCACTTGGGTTCCCGCACCAACCTACTAGGTGAACACCCCACCGCCACCCAAATCCAGCTGTATTCCGCCGATGAACAGGTAACGGTCCAGACTCCGCCGGTTTTTTTGGTGCACGCTCAGGATGATGCCGCGGTAAAAGTGCAGAACAGCCTGCGGTTCTATGAAGCCTGTTTGCAACACCGCGTGCCCGCCGAAATGCACCTCTACCCCAAGGGCGGCCACGGTTTTGGCATGCGCAACGCCTCTACCCAAGACGAGTGGATGGACCGCCTGCGTAACTGGCTGACAGCTGGCGGTTGGCTGCGCTAAAGCAGCTCCTCCCAAGTAGCCTCCTGTCCGTTCCACCACACCTCAGTACCTGCCGGTATTGGCTCAGCGCCTTCCTGCGTGAGCAGCAACGCCCCTAGCTCGGCCTGCTGGGGGCGGGATATTTCTTCCACACTGGCTACGGCGGCAATCTGGCGGCCACCAGGAAAACGTAGCTGGACTTTCAGGGCGGTATGCAGAGCCAGATTTTGCAGCTCCAGGGTTGGGTTAGCCGGTAGCAACAGAACCCCCAGCCCCGTTAGCGAAAAACTTTCTACCACCTCAAAAAGCAGTTTTTCTTTCATTCCTAGTAGTACGCGAAACCGACTGTTACAGCTAGCCAAGGCCGATTTTAGGCTACTTGCTTTACCTATCCAGCCGCAGCATTTTTTAGCAGTGTCGAGGTAAACCTGCGGCTGATTCCGCGCGTATTGGCATGGTGCTTGTAAAACCAGGTTCAGGGTCACAACACAACCGGCCCGTTGAACCTAAATTTCTCTCGACATGAAAAAGGTAAGTTTGCTTCTCGCCCTGGTTATGTTCTTTACCACTATTGCCAGCAGCTTTGCTCAGGACCGCAAGGTGAGCTCCAGTGCCAAAGGAGCCATCATTGGCGGTCTGGGTGGTGCTGCCGCTGGTGCCCTTATCAACAAAAAGAACCGCGTAGTAGGTGGTGCCGTGGGTGGTGTTGCCGGTGGTGCCATTGGCTACTCCGTGGGCCGCAACGCTGATAACAAGCGCCGGGCCGAAGCTGCCCGCGTTGCTGCAGCTCGCCGCGCCGAAGCTCGTCGGGCCGCCGCCTACCGCCAGGGTATTGCTCAGGGCCGCAGCCAAGCTGCCTCCCGCGCCGCGGCCGTAGCTGCCGCTCCTGCCGCCACCACGCCCGCCCTGATGAGCAGCTTCTCGGCTGCCGGCAATGCTCCCGCCGCTCTGTCGATGAACTCGGCTTACTTGCCTAACACCGCCTACGGTGCCCGCGACGAAGCTTACCCCACTTCGGAGGTGCGTCGCAAGAGCTGGTAATCCGGTTTTCCTCTTAGCTTCGAAGCCCAGGCCCGCGGGCCTGGGCTTTCTGTTTCTCTCTCCCGTTCAGACCTCACCTAATCCCTGTTCCCATGAAATCCGTGTTTGGTTTTCTGCTGGCCGGCGCTGTGCTGGCTTCCTGCTCCGCCCCCAAAGCCGAAGAGGCGGCGGCCTTCGACGTAAAGACACTAAACCAACAGTTTATTGGTGCCTGGAACGCAAAAAACACTGCTCAGCTTGATACTCTCCTGGCCGACGATGTGCAGTACGCCCAAGGCGCAACCCGTTTCAATGGCAAATCGGAGGTATCGGATAAGTGGGTACGCGCCACCATGGGCACTATCTCCGATCTGAAGCTCTACTCCACCACCTCCGGCTCCGACGCCAGCACGGCCTACGAGGCCGGCACCTTCTCCACGGAAGTAGTGCCCGAAGGCCCCGGCCAGCCCCGGGGCGAGGGTGAAGGCAACTTTATTCTGCTCTGGAGAAAGAACAAGAAAAACGCCTGGAAGCTTAGCTATGTGCAGCTTGAAGGCCTCCCCGTAAAAGTAGCCAACTAAGCTTTTTAAGCTACGCCAAAAGCCCCGCAACCTCACGTTGCGGGGCTTTTTACTAGCCCACTGCACGCCCCAAGGCTAACTCGCAGTAGTGGGCCGGGTCAGATACTCTTCCCCATCGTACACCGGAGCCATATTCTGCTCTTCTTCTTCGGTAAACAAACGGGAACGAATGAGGAACCGCACGCCCAGCGGGATTTCCAGGGAAAAGCTGGCACCGCGGCCTTTCACTACATCCACGGTGAGCTGGGTGTGCTGCCAGTAGGCAAACTGCGCGGCGCTCATGAAAAAGTCGCAGCCATGAATCTGGCCCAGCCACACGTCGTTGGTGCCCACCCGGAATTCGCCTTTGGCAAAACACATAGGCGAGGAACCGTCGCAGCAGCCGCCGCTCTGGTGGAACATCAGCGGCCCGTGCTCGTCGCGCAATAGGTCGATGGTGGCTTCGGCGGCGGGCGTTACGAGTACGCGCGGGGTAGGTTCAGTGGACATGGGCAAGGCTTTTGAAATGAATAGAACGTCATGCTGAGCTTGCCGAAGCATCTCTACCGCTTCATTGTAACGAATAAGTTACTAACGGTAGAGATGCTTCGGCAAGCTCAGCATGACGTTCTTACTTTAGCACATCTAGCACAGCTGCGGTATTGCCTAAAAGAAGCCCAACTTCTGCTGGCTGTAAGAAATCAGCATGTTCTTGTTCTGACGGTAATGGCTGAGCATCATCTTGTGATTCTCGCGGCCGAAACCGGAGGCTTTGTAGCCGCCGAAGGGCGCGCCGGCGGGGTAGTCGTGGTAGCAGTTCACCCACACGCGGCCGGCCTGAATGGCGCGGGGCACCTCGTACAGCTCGTGGGCGTCCCGCGTCCAGACGCCGGCACCAAGGCCGTAGAGCGTGTCGTTGGCAATTTCCAGGGCTTCTTCTACCGTTTTGAAGGTGGTCACGGACACTACTGGCCCGAAGATTTCCTCCTGGAAGATGCGCATTTTGTTGTGGCCCCGGAACATGGTGGGCTGGATGTAGTAGCCCTCCGCCAACGCGCCGTCTTCCTGCGAGTACGCCTCGCCGCCGCACAGCACTTCCGCCCCTTCGGCCTTGCCAATTTCCAGGTAGCTCAGGATTTTCTCAAACTGGTCGTTGCTGGCCTGGGCACCCATCATGGTTTCCATATCCAGGGGGTTGCCCAGCTTGATGGCCTTCACGCGCTTAATTACGCGCTCAATAAACTCATCATAGATGTCCTCCTGAATAAGCATGCGTGAGGGGCAGGTGCAGATTTCGCCCTGGTTCAAGGCAAACATGACGGCACCTTCAATGGCTTTGTCGAGGAAGTCGTCGTCGGCGTCCAGCACGCTCTTAAAGAAGATGTTCGGCGACTTACCGCCCAGCTCCATTGTCACCGGAATCAGGTTTTCGGCGGCGTACTGCATAATGAGGCGGCCCGTAGTGGTTTCGCCGGTGAAGGACGCCTTTTGGATGCGCGGCGACGAAGCCAAGGGCTTGCCGGCTTCCAGCCCGAAGCCATTCACCACGTTCACCACGCCGGCCGGCAGCACGTCCTGCAGCAGTTCCATGAGCACCATGATGCTCGCGGGCGTCTGCTCGGCGGGCTTCATTACTACGCAGCAGCCGGCGGCCAGGGCCGGGGCCAGCTTCCAGGTAGCCATCAGCAGCGGGAAGTTCCAGGGGATAATCTGGCCCACCACGCCCAGGGGCTCGTTGATGTTCATGGACACGGTGGTGGCGTTCAGCTCCGTCACGTTCCCTTCCTCAGCCCGGATAACGCTGGCAAAGTAGCGGAAGTGGTCCACTACCAGCGGCAAATCGGCCAGGGTGGTTTCGCGGATGGGCTTGCCGTTTTCCACGCACTCCACAGCTGCCAGGTGGGGCAGGTTTTCCTCGATGAGGTTGGCGACTTTGTTGAGAATGTTGCTGCGCTCCGTGGCCGAAGTTTTGCCCCAGGTTTTGAAGGCTTCGTGAGCGGCATCCAGGGCCAGCTCAATATCCTCCTTGGAGCTGCGGGCCACTTTGGTAAACGCCTGTCCGTCAATGGGCGAGATATTCTCGAAATACTGACCCTTCACGGGTGGCACCCATTTTCCGCCAATAAAATTATCGTAGTGAGATTTAAACTTGGGCCGGTCGACAAGCGTGGTGGGTTTTTCCAGGGTTTCCATTCGCAGTAGAGTTGGGGTTATTGGATAGGCCAAGCTAGGCCCCATTCCGCCCGAAACAGCTCTACTATCGTCGCAATAAACCATGCTTATCGTCGCAACTTGTAAGTACTCACTTACTCATTAGTGCAACTATACCGCGCTGGTGCTGGTTGCTGCTAAGCAGCAGAACGGCGGAGCTATTGGTTTCTGGTTGAACTGTTTCTAGCTTTAGCTGCCGCCGCTTGGATGGCCGTTTGCTTAGTGCCCGGATGCTTCACCTCACGCCAGCCGTATGACTTATGTGCCCGCCCCCATTGCCCTACGCCAACCCGAGCAGCTTACTACGCTGGTAGAAAACCGGACGGTGTATACCCTGGAGGCCTTCGAGTTGAACGTGTTTGAAACGCACCGCACGGCCCACCAAGTACCGCTTAGCATGGGCCACGTGGTGCTTACTACCATGCTCCAGGGCAAAAAGGTGATGCACTTACCTGGGCAGGCATCCTTTGAGTACTTGCCGGGCGAGTCGGTGGTGGTGGGCGAGAATGAGACGATGGTGATTGATTTTCCGGAGGCCGATGAGCAGCACCCCACGCAGTGTCTGGCCGTGGCCATTCCCACCGACACCATCCGCCAGACCGTGGACCTGCTCAACGAAGAACAGCCCCGAGCTGAAGCTCATTTGCCCTGGCACCTCGACACGCTGGAGCACGCCCACTTCCAGAATACGCCCGAACTTACCGGCACCCTGGAGCGCCTCGTGCAGCTCTCCCGCGACACGGGCCGGGTGAAGGACGTGCTGGCCGGCTTCACCATTCAGGAGATGCTGGTGCGCCTCATGCAAACCCAGGCCCGGCAGCTGCTCTTTCACAACTACCAGCAGCACGCCACCTCCCACCGCTTCGCGGCCGTGGTGCAGTACATCAAGCAGCACCTCACCGAGCAGATTACCGTGGAGAAACTGGCCGAGCTGGCCTGCATGAGCAAGGCGACTTTCTTCCGAGTGTTTAAGCGCGAGCTGGGCCTCACGCCCGTTGAGTACATCATTCAGGAGCGCCTCCAGGAAGCCAAACGCCTGCTGCGCAATCCACTCACCAAAGTAGCCGACGTCTGTTTCCGGGCCGGTTTCAACAACACCGCGTATTTCCAGAAGCTCTTTAAGCAGTATGAAGGTGTAACGCCCGGCGCTTACAAGCGCCAAGCATTGGGATAAGCAAGCACATTCTGGCCCGTCATTCCGAGTATGGGAGCTGCTTTTGCTGCACCTCTACTTAACGCTTTACTTGTTGCTACACTCCGCTGGTAGTACAGCTTCCGCAACTTTCCGGGGTGGCTGACGGTTTCCACTGCTCAACCTTTCGCCGCCGCACGCTATGTCCGGCGGTTTTTGCTTTCATGAGAGAACCTGTTGCTGAGCTTCAACCCGTAGCAGAAAAACCAGCCGTACCGGCCAGTTTGGCCCCTGGCCTAGTATGGCTGATGGCCGTTACCTGCGGGCTGGTAGTAGCTAATATCTATTACAACCAACCCCTGCTAGCAGAAATTGGCCGCACATTTGGGCTGTCGGAAAGCAGTGCGAGTCTGGTAGCCACTATTACGCAGGTGGGCTATACGCTGGGGCTACTGCTGGTAGTTCCACTCGGCGACAAGCGGGAGCGTAAAAACCTGACGTTGGTGCTGCTGCTATGTTCGGCGGCCTGCATGGCCGGAGCGGCCATTGCGCCATCTTTTGCCTTGCTGGGGGCCGCGAGTCTGCTGATTGGTTTGTTCTCGGCAGTGCCGCAACTGCTGATTCCCATGGCTGCCTCGTTGGCATCCGATGAACAGCGCGGGCAGGTAGTGGGCAAGGTAATGAGCGGCTTGCTGATTGGAGTGCTGCTTTCCCGTACCGTCAGTGGCTACGTGGGGGCCCATTTTGGGTGGCGTACCATGTTTTGGGTAGGGGCTGGCCTTATGGTGCTGCTCACCGCCGTACTAGCCCGAATGCTGCCGCGCAATCAGCCACAGTTTACCGGCAGCTATGGCAGCTTGCTTCGCTCCCTGGGCACGCTGGTACGGGAGCTGCCGGTGCTGCGCCGCTCGGCCTTAGTGGGCGCGTGCATGTTCGGGGGCTTCAGTGCGTTCTGGACCACGCTGGTGTTTTTCTTGGAAAGCCCCGCCTACCGCTACGGCTCCGAAGTAGCCGGCCTATTTGGCCTGATTGGAGCCAGTGGGGCCTTTGCCGCGTCCTTCGCCGGCAAATCCGCCGACCGCAAAGGGGCCGATTATGCCCTGAACCTGGGGATTCTGCTGTTTCTGGGGGCGTACGTGTTGCTGGGCTTTGGCGGGATGTACTTAATAGGGCTTGTTGCGGGCGTGGTAATTCTGGATGTAGGCCAGCAGATGACGCACATTTCCAACCAGACCCGCATTTTCAGTCTCCTGCCGGAAGCCCGCAGCCGCCTCAACACCGTGTACATGACGGCCTGTTTCATCGGAGCCTCCGCCGGTTCCTTCCTCGGCGGCCTTGCCTGGTACCATTTCCAGTGGCCCGGCGTCTGCGCCGTGGGTTTGGGTTTAGTAGTGCTGGCGTACCTGGCGAATCGGTTTTATGGACGGAGCCCCGCCGCTAGGTAAGCGTTGTTTGAAGCAAAGCAGAACTAAATAGTGCAGCGCCAGCAAAAGGTGCCGGGTATATTGCGCTGTAGCACTTACTTCGTGGTCAAATGCTACAGCACAATATGAAGCCTTCCGTAACGCTCTGTCTTATGGCCACTACCCTGACCATTCTGGCCTGCAAGCCCACAATCAGCGAGCAGACATGCAAGTCGTTTCGCGTGGGGAAGTTTGCTTTCCGTCCAACAGGTGGCCCAGCTGGTCTGTCGTATCTGATTGACCGGAACGACTCCATACAAACGGAAACGGAGGAACAGACGGGTTACGTAACCACTTTAAGAGTAAAGTGGGTGAATAGCTGCACGTATCAACTCAGCTATTTGAGTTCGACGAAAGTTTTACCGGAATCAGTTCAGCGTTTACGAAAAGCGGTACCGCTTACAACGGAAATTATGGCAGGAAACGAACGGTACTACATCTTCCGGTCGCAGCGCACCTCCGTTGAGCCCATCTTTGTTGATACAATATGGGTGCGTCACTAGCCTAACAGAATTTACTCCGCCAGCCGCGCCATGCACACCTTCAGGCTCTCGCGCCAGTGGGGAATGGCGAGGCCCAAGGTGGTTTTGGCTTTGGTTTTGTCCATTACGGAGAAGGATGGGCGGGTAGCTTTGGTAGGGTACTCGGCGGTGCGGATGGGCACGGTGCGGGTAGGTAAGCCGCCCAGCTCGAAAATGGCCACGGCGAAATCATACCAGGAGGTAACGCCCTCGTTGCTGTAGTGGTAAATGCCGTACTCGGTGCTGCCGGTCTGGATGATGTGGAGCAAGGCCCCGGCCAAATCAATGGCGTAGGTAGGCGTACCCAGCTGGTCCCAGATAACGCGCATTTCCTCCCGCTCCTTGCCGAAGCGCAGCATCGTTTTCACGAAGTTGTTGGCGTATTCCGAGTACAGCCAGCTGGTGCGCAGAATGAAATACCGCTCCGTGTTCCGCGGAATTACCTGCTCGCCTTCCAGTTTGGTGAGGCCGTACACGCTGATGGGCTCGGCGGCATCAGTTTCCGTGAGCGGCTGGTTGCCGGTGCCGGCAAACACAAAATCGGTGGAAACGTGCAGTAGCGTGGTGTTGAACTCCCCGCACAGGCGGGCCAGGTTTTCCACCCCGTCCCGGTTCACTTTGCGGGCAATGTCTACTTCATCCTCGGCTTTATCAACGGCCGTATAAGCGGCGCAGTTGATGATATACGCCGGCCGATGCTGTTCAAAGGTGGCGCGCAGCACTTCCGGGTTCAGGATGTTGGCCTGCTCCTCGGGCAGAAATACAATATCGGTGATGCTGCGCTGTTGCGCCACGTGCTGCAGGCACTGGCCTAACTGGCCGCTGCCACCGAAAACAAGAATTGAACCCATAAAAATAAGGAGAAGCCAAAATGGAAGAACAGGCGCAAATTACGCCTTTCTCGCCGCACTCCTACTCCCCGTCGGCTGCGCCGGCTTCCAGAGCCGGACCGCCGGGCTGCACGGGCCGCTTGTTGCGGATAGGCTCAAAGCGTTGCTCCCGGGGCTGTTTCTCACTCAGGTACTTCCAGTAGCGCAGGGGCATGTGGCGGCGGTGCAGCTTCAAGTTTTTCCGCTCCGGAATATTCACGTGGTCGAAATAGGCCTGCCACAGCAGCTTGTACAGCGGCTCCCGCTCATCGAGCACCGTGGCCGATACGGCCGTGCTGCGCTGGGGCATGGTGCCGGCATCAAACTGTACAATGTCGGTGCGGTGTAAATCGTAATACAGGCCGTAGTGCCGCCGCCGGTCATAAATCAGCCAGCGCTGGTCGGCGTAGCGTTTGGTGAAGTGAGCCGCAATAAGCGGCAGCACATCAAAATCCGGCTCAATGGAGGCATGAAACAGGCCGTCCTGAGTTTTCTCGAAGCGCACGAAAGCCTCCATGCGGTGCTTTTCGCGGTACATCTGCTGCGCTAGGCGTTGCACCCGACGCACGTTGTCGTCAGCGTAATGTTCCGATATGTCGCGGCCGGCGCGCATGGCCAGGTCGGCGTAGCGGAAAATGACCAGTTCCCGGTCGGGCTGCTCGCTGAGGAAGGTATGAAACAGCCGGGTGCGGGCCTCAGCATCCATGTACTGCAACAACCCCTTCCACACGCGGTTAGCGGCGGCCTCATCCGTTTCTACCTCCACGGGTTGAGCAAACAAGCCGCCTTGCACCGCCCCAATTGGTTGGATGCTGTTGGGAGCTGCTTTCCGCTCGTACACCGTAAACAGCACGGTCAGCAGGCCCTCGAATGTACCATCATAGGCGTAGTCGAGTGGGGAGTTAACCAGCTGGGGAGCCCCACGCCGCGTGCGGAGCGTGGTATCAACACCGGATGAGGGAACGTGTTGACTACGCAACAAAGAGGAACGACTCATGGCAGATACCTAAACCGTGGGGGGTGAAAAGAAGTCGAGGAGCAACGCATTTAGTGCCGCTGGCTCCTCCTGATGCAGCCAGTGCGTGGCCTCCTTGAAGTACGTAAGCTGGCCTTGCTCGCACAATTCCAGACTCAGTTGGGCTAGCTCCGGCTCCAGAAAAGCATCCTGGCAGCCCCATAGAATGTGAACGGGTACAGTAATCCGGCCCACTTTAGCTTGCTGACCACCATACCAAAATGCGGCTCGGTACCAGTTGATCATGGCCGTTACGGCTCCGGGCTGGGCCCAGGCGGCAGTGTAGGCCCGCAAATCATCGGCGGAGAATGTGCCGGGCCGGCTAGTGCCGCGTAGCGCCCCGCGCCCAAACCGGAACTGCCGCCGCCGAAACAGCTTTTCGGGTAACCAGGGCAGCTGAAAGAAGAAGATGTACCAACTTTTGAGTAGCTGGCGAGGAGCCCACCGCAGGGCCCGGCCCAGCACCGCCGGGTGCGGCACGTTCAGGATGGCTACCCGCGTGAACCGCTCCGGATGATGCCCGGCTAACCACCACGCCACGGCCGCTCCCCAGTCGTGGCCCACTAGCAGGGCCTGCCGCTGCCCGGCCGCATCCAGCAGCCCTAGTATGTCGGTGCCCAAGTGGTTGATGCGGTACGCACCCGAGCCCTGGGGTTTGTCGCTGAGGTTGTAGCCGCGCTGGTCGGGCGCCCACACCCGGTAGCCGGCAGCGGCCAACGCCTGCAGCTGATGACGCCAGCCGTACCAGAACTCCGGAAAACCATGCAACAGCACCACCAGTGGCCCTTCCGAAGGCCCGCACTGCACCACGTGCAGCCGCACGCCATTGGTGCACACAAAATGCTCTTCCAGCGGGTAGGTCATGTCCTCAGTACCCCAACGCCGGGTCGCAGGTTGCTACCGTTCAGGCTGCCTCCGACGACTGCGCACCCACCTTCGCCCTATTCTGCGCAACTTCCCGGTGCATCTGCTGCACAATGGGCAGCAGATCAGCGAGCTTGCAGCAGCAGGCCACCCGGGCAACTTTTGTAGGTTTTGGGGCGGAGGTAGTAGCGGCCGGCGCGTCGGCAGCGCGATGAGAGACAGTCATGGCTAGTTGTTTTTCAGTTGTTAATTGCTGGTTGTCAGTTGTTGGTAGCTAGTGGCTGATTATGGATAACCAGCCACTAGCTACCAACAACTCAATTCAGGAGGCTTGAGCAAACAAATCGAGCTGTTGGGTAACCAGAGCGGAGCGGACGGAGCCCGAACCGAAAAGAATCTGGCGGCGGATGGTCTGCTCGTCGTAGTCGCGCTTCTCCAGCGCCTGCCCCCGGCAGGTCAGGAAAAACTTGGCCCGCTTGAGCACCACGCCAAACTTGTGCAGATGGTCGAGGCTGAGCGGCCCGAAGCGGCGGGCGGCCACAATACGCTTGGCGGAGCGCGCCCCCACACCGGGAATCCGCAGAATCATCTCGTAATCGGCCACGTTGATATCCACCGGGAATACGTGGCGGTTGCGCAGGGCCCAGGCCAGCTTGGGGTCAATTTCCAAATCGAGGAAGGGGTGCGCGGGGTCCAGAATTTCGTCGGCCTGGAAACCATAAAAGCGCATTAGCCAGTCCGTCTGGTAGAGGCGGTGCTCCCGAATCATGGGCGGCTGCGTTACCTGGGGCAGGCGGGCGTCGTCGGTTACCGGAATATAGCCGGAGTAGTACACCCGCTTCAGGCCGTAGCCTTTATAAAGCGAATCACTCAGATTGATGATTTGCAGGTCATTTTCCTGGGAAGCGCCCACGATGAGCTGAGTGCTTTGGCCGGCAGTGGCAAACTGCGGCACTTTCTTGAACAGCGCCTTTTCCTCCTTATTCTGGATAATGCCGTCCCGGATCTGAGCCATCGGCGTGAGGATTTCCTCGTAGTTTTTCTCGGGGGCCAGCGTGGTCAGGGCCATTTCCGAGGGCAGCTCGATGTTCACGCTCAGGCGGTCGGCGTACAGCCCGGCTTCCTGAATAAGCTCCTCCGAGGCACCGGGAATGGCCTTGACGTGGATGTAGCCGTTGAAGCGGTGCTCAGTGCGCAGCTTTTTGATGATGCGAACAAGCCGCTCCATGGTATAATCGGGCGAGGAGAAAATGCCGCTACTCAGGAACAGGCCCTCAATGTAGTTGCGGCGGTAGAAGTTCATGGTCAGCTCCACTACCTCGTCCACGGTAAAGGCGGCCCGCTTTACATCGTTGGAGCGGCGCGACACGCAGTAGGCACAGTCGAAGATGCAATGGTTGGTCAGCAGAATCTTGAGCAGACTCACGCAGCGGCCGTCTTCGGTGTAGCTATGGCAGATACCCATGCCCTCCGCATTGCCCAGGCCTTTATCCTCGTTTTTGCGCTTGCCGCCGCTGCTCGAGCACGATACGTCGTACTTGGCGGCATCGGCCAAAATACTTAGCTTTTCCTGAATCCGCTGGTCGTTCATAGGGCGCTTTAACGGCTTAAAAATAGAAGTTTTATGCAGTACAATGCAATAGGTTGTAAGGCTAATTTTTTTAGAATTGTTCCCGCATCAGCTGAAATATCATAGCCCATAAGCCCGCCCGCCTGCCTCAAGAAAAAGAGCCGGCTCAAGGGCCCGGAACTGGCGGCATTGGGCCGGCATCTAGTATCTTGCCAGTTGTGGCGTTGCCTGCATCAATGAAGTATCTGTTCTGGCTTAGTGGACTGCTCCTGAGCTGGGCCTGCGCAACCACCGCAGCGGCCCAAACGCCGGCTATGCCCCTGCCCGACACTACCCGCCTCAGCAAAATCCGCCCCGACTCCCTGCGCCGCCGCTTTGACCAAGAACGGTTATTGAACGGCCTGAAAGCCTACACCAAGCGCAAAACCATTGCTGGCAAAGCCGCCTCCGCCCTGTTCAACTTCACGGAGCGCCGCGAGGACCGGGCGGGGCTGGATGCTACGCTGCTGGACCGGCAGTTTGACCGCCACAATTACAAAGTAGTACGCCGCATCAGCATCCGCACGCTCGATGCCTTTGGATTTAGCATTTCGGATACTACCCGGGTGCCGCGCAACATTCTGGAAAAAGCTGGCAACACGCTGCACATCAAAACCACCAAGGCCCGGGTGCGGCAGGTGCTGTTGTTCCGGGAGGGCGAGGAATTGGAGCCCCAGGCCTTGGCCGAGTCGGAACGCCTGCTGCGCCAGACCTCCGAGCTGCTGGATGCGCGCGTGTACGTGAATGAGCGCACCACCACCGCCGACAGCGTCGATATTCAGGTGGTCACCAAGGACATCTTCAGCATTAGCGGCTCTTTGGCTATCCGGGATGTGCAAGCCGGCGTTATTGGCCTGCGCGACGTGAACTTCCTGGGCCAGGGCCATCAGTTTCGGAACCGTCTGGAGTACGGCCGCCGCGACGATGGGCCCCAGGCCCAGTCGTGGCGCTACAACGGCACCTACCTGGTGCCTTTTCGCAACTTTCTGTACGGCCAGGCCCGGTACTTCAACCAAACCCGCACCCGGGAAGCCGGCGTGCGGTTCAACCGCGACTTTTACTCCATCAACACCCGCTACGCCGGGGCCATCAGCTACGATTATTTCGACCGGCTGGTGGCCATTGACGGTAATGGTTCGGAGGAGTTTCCCTACATCTTTAAGTCGTTGCGCTATAACACCCAGGATGCGTGGCTGGGCCGGGCCCTGCGGCTGAAAAGCTACGATTTGGCCTACGAAAATCCCGGCCGCATGATTGTTTCGGGCCGGGTAATTCGCACCAATTTCAGCCGCAAACCCACCCCCGACTACGAAAGCGCCAACCTCGTACTGGGTACCGTGGGCTACAGCGTGCGGCGCTACTACAAAGACAAATACCTGTTCGGGTTTGGCCGCACCGAGGATATCCCGACCGGTACGCTGGCCAGCCTCACGGCTGGCTATGAGTTCAATGAAGTGGCCGACCGCCGCTACCTGGGGGTGCGGCTGGCCTACGCCGGCTACCACCCGCAACGGGGCTACCTCTACCTGAACGGGGAGTTTGGCTCTTTTGTGCGGCGGCGGGATGGGGCCTGGCAGCAGGGCCTGCTGAACGGCGAGCTGCTGTATTTCACGCGGCTTTACCATACCGGCAACTACCAGTGGCGGCATTTCTTGTGGCAGCGCAACAGCATCGGGCTCAACCGCCGCCCCGGCGAGCAGCCCCTCACCATTGATGGGGAGCGGGGTCTGCGGGGCTTCCAGCCCGAGGGCCTGCTCACGGGCACCAGCCGGGTTACGCTCAACTACGAGGTAACCATGTTCACGCCCGTGTCTTTTTTGGGCTTCCGAATGGCGGCCTTAGCCTTTGCCGATGTGGCCTGGCTGAATGCTCGCACCCTCAACCGCACGCTGCCCTTTTCGGAGGCGCCGTACTCCGGCTTTGGTCTGGGCCTGCGCTTCCGCAACGAGTACGCGGCCCTGCGCACCTTCCAGATTACGTTCGGCTTCTACCCCCGGGGCATGACCTCGCCCAACGGCATCCGCATCTTTGAGAACTCCCGCGCCTACTATGACTTCAGCGACTTTAGCTTCGGCCAGCCCGGCATTGTGCGCTACCAGTAAATTACAGATTCGCGCCAGCCGGAGGGCCAAGCAAGCTGCTACCAATGACCCGCCAGTGGCCTCCCGGCTTACTGCTCCAGTATACCTGCGCCGAGCTGCTAGTACTTGCCCGCTTGGCCCTCGTACCTTTGCCAGGTAACCAGTTCCGGCTGCACCAGCGCAATCTGCGCTGCAATCTGCGTAAATCTTTGATTTTATGAACCTTGGTGATTTCAACGAGCTGGAAGTAGCCCGCGAGGTGGACTTCGGGATGTACCTATCCTCCGATGATGGCGACCTGCTGATTCCGCGCAAATACATTCCGGCCGGCACCTACGTGGGCGACGTGCTGCGCGTGTTCGTGTACCGCGACTCGGAGGACCGCCTGATTGCTACCACCCTGGAGCCCTATGTGCGCGTGGGCCAGTTTGCGGCCCTTACCGTGCGCGACGTAAGCACCACTGGGGCGTTTCTGGATTGGGGCCTGGAGAAGGACCTGTTTCTGCCCTACCGCAACCAGCGCCGCAACCTGCGCCCCGGCGAGCGAACCACCGTTTTCGTGTACTTGGATGAAACCACCGACCGGATTGTGGCCTCGGCCAAGTGGGAGTGGTTTCTCAGCAACGAGCCCTTCCCCGGCAAGGCCGGCGACACGGCCGAACTGTTTGTGGCCGAGGAAACCGACTTGGGCTACAAGCTGATTGTGGACGGCACCCACCAGGGCGTGGTGTACCACAACGAGGTGTTCAAGCCCCTGCGCCTGGGTGACGTGCTAACGGGCTACATCAAGCAAGTGCGCCCCGATGGCAAGTTGGACCTCAGCTTGCAGAAACCGGGCTACGACGAAGCCCTGGCTGCTGCCGAAACCCTGCTCACCTTCCTGCGCAACGCCCCCAACGGCCTCCTACCCCTCGGCGACAAAAGTGAGCCGGATGCTATTTACCGCCGCTTAGGCATGAGCAAAAAAGTGTTCAAGAAAGCCTTGGGCGCCCTCTACAAGCAAGGCCTTGTGCAGCTGGCTCCGGAGCATACCCAACTGCTCCACCAGGATAGCTAAACCCACCGCCAACATGCACACCGCGCCGGTGGCAGCCTAACTAATAGGGCTGCTGCCGGCGCGGTGTGCGTTTCGCAGTTCGGTGCGCGGGCACAGGCAACGCTTGGTAGGCGTGAGCCATCTATACCGACAAGTTGGCGGCGGTTTAGAGGCCCAGTACGTAGAGGTAGTTAGTACTATCCTGCTGCACCCAACCCCCGCGCTATCTATTCACTTCTACCCTACTGTTCCGTGCCTAAAACCGCACTTATTGCTGGGGCCAGCGGCCTTGTCGGCTCCCATTTGCTTTCCCTGCTGCTGGCCTCCGAGCGGTATGAGCGGGTTATTGCCGTGGGCCGCCGTCCGTTGCCAGTGGTGCACCCCAAGCTGGAACAGCGCCTGCTCGACTTCGATAACCTGGAACAGCACCGTCTTCAGCTTATTGCCGATGACGTGTTTTGTTGCCTGGGAACCACCATGCGCCAGGCCGGCTCCCGCGAAGCCTTTTACCAAGTTGATTACCTGTACGTAGTGAAACTAGCGGCCCTCACGGCGGCTAATTTTGCGGCCCAATTGCTGCTGGTATCCGCTATGGGGGCAGATGCCCGCTCCCGCATATACTACAACCGCGTAAAGGGTGAAATGGAAGAGGCCGTAAGCCAGGCTCCTTTCCGGGCAATCCATATTTTCCGTCCTTCCCTACTGCTGGGCAGCCGCGCCCAGCCCCGCTTGGGGGAGCGGCTAGGGGCCGTAGTGCTGCGGGTGCTGAACCCAGTGCTGCGGGGCCCGCTGCAGAAGTACCGGGCTGTTAGGGCCGATACGGTAGCCCGGGCCATGCTGCGCGCGGCGGAGGCAGAAAGCAGCGGCACCCGGGTGCACCTCTCCGATACCGTTACCAAAGAAGGGGCACGCATTCGGTAATGTATGAAGTTGATTTGTACTTTTGCGGGACGAGTTCAGATCAACTTTTTTCTTTCCGCATGAAGTATTGGTGTATTGGTACAGTAGCCCTGGGGTTATTGGCCACAAGTGAGGGGGCACAGGCTCAGAGCAAAAAGAAGGGTGGTTCCGGGGCCGGCTACGAAACGGGCATTGGGCTGCGGGGCGGCGGCTGGTCGTCGGGCCTCACCGTGAAGCACTTTCTGAGTGGCAAGAACAACGTGGCAGTTGAAGGCCTGCTAACGCGGGAATACGCCGCCCGGGGCGGACGGCTCACGCTGCTGCTGGAAAAGCATAAAGCCATTTCCGACTTTAAAGGCCTGCAGTTTTATTACGGTGCCGGCGCCCACATTGGCTCCTACCGGGGCCGCTACTACTTCGAGGATGTGCGCTTCCGCCGCAACAAAGACAAATACTACTACCGCCAGTACTGGTACGATGATGCCAACTACGTGGTAGGCGGTGCCGACCTCATTTTGGGCCTGGAGTACAAAATGGAGGATCTGCCCTTCGTTATCGGAGTAGACTACAAGCCTTTTTTCGAGGTATTTGATGGCTACACCGGTTTCTACAACGATGCAGCTGTGAGTTTGCGTTTCGCTTTCTAGTACAAGGCTTTCAGTGAAGAAGCCCCCTCCCGGACACCGGGAGGGGGCTTCTTTATTTTGACAGTTACCGCCCCCGGTAGTAGCGGTGCGGGCGGTAATTGTAGTACGGTCGGGGAGCCGGCGTCACGATTATGGGGCGAGGCGACACTACTACTGGGGTAGACCGGTAGCGCGGCCGGTAGTAGGGCCGGTAAGCTGGCGGTGCGAGCCGTACCACCACGGCAGTAGTAGCAGGAACCGTGGCCACGCAACCAGTCAGTAAGGAAGCCGCTGACACGAGCAGCACGACAATCAAAGCCGGAAGTTTCAGAAGGTTTTTCATCGTCAGTTCAGATAACAAAGGCACCTCCTAGCGAGGCGCCCGGGCTATTGGTTCGACGCTGCTGTTCCTGCAAGGTTTAAACGCAGGAGCGGCCCGATTTATAAACCGGGCCGCTCGGGTACCACCGCTTGGTGGGGGCTATTTACCTTTTGGCGTCCGGTACTCATCGTTGAGGTATTTGAGTACGGCGCTGGTAATGTCCAGGTCTTTGCGGCCGTAGGCAATGGAGCCGCCGTTCATGCCAGTCAGCAGAATGAGCCGGTAGCCATTGGCTTTGCCGTATTTCTCCATTTGCTTGTTGGCCCGGTCAAGTGCCTGCTGGGTTACGCGGGCTTCCTCTTCCTGGGCCTGGCGCTGCAGCTTTTCCTGCTCCTGGGCCACCTGGGCCTGGCGCTGCTGCAGTTGCTGCTCGGTAGTGGCGCGCTGCTCCTGGGTCATGCCTTCGGCTTTCTGCTGGTACTGCTGCACGGCCGTCTGGAAGCCGCGCACCATGGTCTGGTTCTGGGCTTCCCACTTGCGGGCCTTGGCTTCCATGGTTTTACGTGCGTCCTTCATGCCCTGGTAGCCGTCCAGCAGCTTGCCCGATTCCACGTAGGCAATTTTATCGGTATCAGCCACGGCCACCAGCTCATCCTGCGCCTCCTCCACGGGGGCCACGGTGGTTACCGTGCCGGTGGAGTCGGTGGTTTTAACGGCAACGGGTTTGCGAATGGGCTTGGCGGGGCTGCTGGCAAAGTGCAGGTAAAACAGGACGGCCACGGCAATAGCCAGCACTACATTAATGACCAGTTGAAGAGAGTTTTTCATTCAGAAGCAAGAAGTAGAAAAATGCGCCGCCACGCGGCCGGTCAAAAGTACGGATTACTGCGGAGCCATTGCGTGCCTTATAAGCTGCGTGGACAGGTGCGCCGAAAGAACGTCATGCAGAGCGGAGCGAAACATCTCGTGTGCCGATGCCGACAAATTGTTCAGACGTTAGCACGCCAGATTCCTCAGCAAACTCGGAATGACGTTCTGTGTAAAACATTTCGTCGACTGTCCACACGGCTCCAGGTCAGAGCAGGAATTGAAAGGTAATAGCCCACCATCCCAAGCAAATCCTCCTGCTCTGATCTGGAGCGGTAACCGTTATGTATAAGCAGAGCGAGGTCGGGGAATCTGGCCGGCAGGTATCAGCTTACTCTTGCAACGTCAGCCGAGCGGGATTCCTCGGCTTCGCCCGGAACAACGGTGTGCTGAGTTCAGGGCAGCTTCTCGCGGCGGTTCTAGCTCAGCTCTTCCTCCCCGGCTTCTTCGTCTTCTTCGGTTTCTACTTCCGTGGGTTTGGCCGGCTTTTCGTCGAAAGGCGCGGCCAAGTCGGTACGGCTCAGGGCGGTGTCGGTGCGGCCCACGTGCACGAGGGCATCCCCCTGGTTGACGACCGGCATGTGGTTCAGGCCGATGATATAGCCAGCCACCGGTGACTCTAGGCGCACGGAACGCTCCCCGTAGGGGTCGGCCACCGACCCGAATACCTGCCCTTTCTCGATGTAGTCCCCCAGCTTCACGAGGCTGCGAAACAGGCCGGCATATTTGGCCCGCAACCAGGTAGAGCGCATACACACTACGGTAGCGTGGGCCGGGGGCGCGGCTTCGGGCAGCATGCCCAGGTGGTGCAGCACCCGCAGCGTACCGGCTATACCCAGGTCAATACCTTCCTCATCCAGCCTGAGCGACTCCCCGGTTTCGTACACGATAATGCGGCGGCCTTCCTGCATGGCGGTTTCGCGCAGGGAACCGGGGCGCAAGCCGGCATGCAGGGTAAAAGGAGCCCCAAAGGCTTCGGCCAAGGCATCGGTTTCGGCATCCTGGTGCAGCAGGCAGCGAATTTGCGGGGTATTGGCCCGGGCTGCCCCGCCCGTGTGGAAATCAATGCCGTAGTCGATGAGCGGCATGATTTCGCGCATGAAGCGGTGGGCCACGCGGCTAGCCAGGGAGCCGCGCGGGTTACCCGGGAACGAGCGGTTCACGTCCTTCCCATCCGGCACCTCCCGCGAGAAGTTCAGAAACCCGTAGATGTTGAGGATGGGAATGGCAATGATGGTGCCCCGCAACGGGTGCAGCATATTGCGCCGGATCAGGCGCCGGATGGTTTCAATGCCGTTTACCTCGTCGCCGTGCATGCCGGCCATCAGCAGCACCGTGGGGCCCGGCTCCCGGGAGCGGAACACGTGCACCGGAATATCAATAACAGTACCGGAAGGCAGCCGCGAAATTACGAGGCGGGTAAGCACCTGCTCGCCGGGGGCAATGGAAAGCCCGTTAAGAAAAAGCGGTTCGGGAGAGGCGGCAAACAACAAGGGCGGGGCGGCTTATGGCCCAGGCCTCCAGCCCCAAACCAGTACTTCAATTCCTCATGCACGCAATGCTGGAGCCCTGCGTTCCGGCCACTGCCCCGAGCCAACCTCCCTATCCTTCTCCTGCGCCCGATACAGCATCCTGTTGTTGGAAGGTACGAAAACCCTAGGCGTTTACCGTACCTCGGCAGTAGTTGGCATTAATCGGGTTGAGAATCGGGTTGCGGCTCCGTCTGCTTGGCGGCGGCTGGCTGCTTGCCTTTTCTCCTCTTGGCCAGGTCCACGGTGTACTCAATGATTTTGCCCGCAATATCGAGGCCGGTGGCTTTTTCGATGCCCTCCAGGCCGGGCGAAGAGTTCACCTCCAGCACCAGCGGGCCCCGCTTGCTCTGGAGCATATCCACGCCGGCAATGCCCAGGCCCAGGGCTTTAGTGGCCAGCAGAGCCGCCGCCTTTTCGGCCCGACTAAGCTTGACCAGGGTACCCGAGCCGCCCCGGTGCAGGTTGGAGCGAAACTCGCCCTCTTTACCCTGGCGCTTCATGGCTCCTACCACTTCCCCGTTTACCACGAAGGCGCGCAGGTCGGCGCCCTTGCTTTCGGCAATGAACTCCTGCACAATAATGCGGGCCTTGAGGTTATGGAAGGCCTCGATAACCGACTGGGCCGCTTTTTCCGACTCGGCCAGTACTACGCCCAGCCCCTGCGTACCCTCCAGTAGCTTGATGATAACCGGTGCGCCCCCCACCTGCTGAATCATGGCGGGTACTTCGTCGGAGTAATTGGTGAAGGCCGTTTTGGGCATGCCTACGCCGGCGCGGGCCAGAATCTGCATGGAGCGGAGCTTGTCCCGGCTGCGCACAATGGCCTGGCTTTCCACGGCCGTGCGCACCTTCATCATCTCAAACTGCCGCACCACGGCGCAGCCATAAAACGTAACGGAGGCCCCAATACGCGGAATAATGGCATCGAAACCTTCCAGAGGCTGACCCTGGTAGATGATACCTGGCTTGCCCTTTTCCAGCACGAGGTTGCAGTGCAGGTGGTCAACTACCAGGGCCTGATGCCCGCGCTGCTCGGCAGCTTCTACCAGGCGCGTGGTAGAGTAGAGCTTGGGCTCACGCGACAGAATGGCCAGTTTCATTGGGAAAGAATAGGGTACAGAAAAGAATACGGGCCAAAGCTCCCGGCAAAGATAGGCGCGCCTATTGGCACACTACGCGCTTTTCAGCGGGCCGCCAGGTGATTTTTGTAAGAAAGATTGCGCCGGGCCACATCCACCACTAGGCGCGCCTGCCGCAGCAACACGCGCCCAATCAGCACCGGGTATTTCATATCGGAACGGTCGGAGAGGGAAAACTCGGTTTCAACATCCTCCCCAAACAACCGGATAACCGCCCGAATGACGTAGCGCTCCTGTACGTCGCCGTTGGAGGAACGGATGTCGCGCAGGGAAAACTCCTCGAACTGCATAGGGGAGCCGTCGAAGTTGGGGTGGGAAGGGTCAAGCAGCTGCACGCGCAGGCACTGGCGCCCATCCGGGGTAGTTTCTACGTGAATATTGGAGCAGTGAATGGCCCCCGTGTATGCGCCGGTATCTATTTTGGCCTCCACGCCCCAGAGCTGAAATTTGGGGAAATCAACCAGTTCCCGCCGCCCCACCGTCCGTTTCGGTCCGCGCTGTTTCATATCAAGGGTGAAGTTGTGAAGGGTGAAGTTGTGAAATGCGGCAGGTGGGTACTGCAGTGCACTACGCGCAAGTAGCAGAGTACCTACCTCATTTCACAACTTCACCCCTCACAATTTCACCACTAGCCCTTGTAGCTGATGCGGTACACGGCGTCGTTCTGGTCGTCGCTCACGAGCAGGGAGCCGTCGGGCAGCACCAGCAGGCACACGGGGCGGCCCCAGGGTGTTTTACCCTGCAGCCAGCCATCGGCAAAGGTTTCGTAGCTCAGGGCCTGCTTGCCAGTGGCATCTAGCTTCACCAGGCTGATGCGGTAGCCAATTTTGGTGCTGCGGTTCCAGGAGCCGTGCTCGGGAATGAAAATCTGGTTGCGGTATTGGGCCGGGAACTTGGTGCCGGTGTAAAACTTCATACCCAGCGCGGCTACGTGGGGCCCCAGCTTGCGGGCGGGCTTCACGTAGGTATCCGCCGATTTTCCCTTGCCAAATTCAGGGTCAGCTACGTCACCGGCAAAAAAGTAGGGAAACCCGAAGTGCTGGCCGGGGCCGGCGGCGCGGTTCAGCTCGTCGGCGGGCAGATTGTCGCCCAACTGGTCGCGGCCGTTATCCGTGAACCAGAGGGCCTTATCCTTGGGGCTCCAGTCGAAGCCCACGGTGTTGCGCACCCCGTAGGCGTAGGTTTCCAAGCCCGAGCCATCGGGGTTCATGCGGTTGATGGTGGCATAAATCGGCTCCTCGGGCAGGCAGGTGTTGCAGGGCGCGCCCACCGGCACGTACAGCTTACCATCGGGCCCGAAGCTGATGTAGCGGTAGCCATGCCATTCTTTGTTGGGCAGCTTGCCGTACACTACCACCGGCTGGGGCTTCTGCTTGAGCCGCTGAGCAATGTTATCATAGCGCAGAATCCGGTTGATTTCGGCCACGTACAGGGCGCCGTTGCGCACGGCCACGCCGTTGGGCGCATTCAGACCGGTGGCGACCATCACCACTTCATCGGCGCGGCCGTCTTTGTTGCGGTCGGGCAGGGCGTATACTTTGTCGTCCTTGGTGCCCACGTACACGGTGCCATCGGGACCTACGGCCAGCTCCCGGGCGCTTTTCACTCCCTGGGCAAAGTAGCTGATGGTAAAGCCGGCCGGCAGCTTAATCTTGCTCAGATTGGCGTCGGGGGCAGGGGCGGGTGCAGGGCCGGAAGTGAAGGCCGCCAGCGGGGCCAGCAGCAGCGGAAGAAGGTGGCGCGTGTTCATACTGCCACAAACCCGTTTCTGGCCCCGAAGGTTGCTTTCTTTCAGTTGCCCGTTGCGTGTTGTGAGTTGCCGGTCATGAGTTGTCATAACAGCACGCACAATTGTTAACACGCAACGGGCAACTGGTAACTCATTCTCCCCGCTGGCGCAGTAGCCGCTCATACTCTCGCTCCGAGAGGTTCGCCTTTCCAAACCCGCCGTACACACCTACCCCGTTCATGAATACGCCAATTCCCCAGAACACCGTCGACCACACGGGCCATGGAATACCATTGGCGCTGTGCCGGTCGGTAAGCAGCCAAATGGTCCAGAGCAGCGCATTCACGGCAAAGTAGGTGAACAAGTGGGATTTGAACTTGGCACGGGCTTTTGCTATACGCCAGAGTTGGGGGTCACGAGCCGGAGTTTCCATGATGCGGGAGCGTTTGGGTGATTGGATGAAACAAACCTATGCTTTTCAATAAGATACTAAAAAGCCAGATTACCCAAACGGCTATTTCGCGTACTTGAACCGTCAGAAAAGGCATCTGAACTGCGGTGAAGGTCTGGCATCCTGAGCGGAACTCAGGACCTTACTACACGTGAACAATCCGTTGCACCGTGATAAGGTCCTTCGCTCCGCTCAGGATGCCAGACCTTCACCTCTTTACCTTTTACCCCAGCCGTGAAACGCCGCCGGACACGATGAACTTCATGACCTCGGAGCTGGGCAGGTCGAGGTAGGTGACATTTTGAACGGGCACCAGCACCAGTTCCCCGCTGAAGTTGTAGGAGTGCGGGAAATAAACGGCCAGCAGTTCGTCGCGGTGAATGGCCTGCATGCTGGGCTGGGTGACAAAACCCATTTTGAACACTTGCTCCTGAGCACTCATGCGCACCAGCACCGGGCGGTTAAACTTCTGATTGTCGCCCACGAAAGCATCAAACAGATCCTTAAGGCTGGAGTAGATGATGCTCACCAAGGGCGTGCGGTGCAGTAGCCGCTCAGTAATAATCAAGAAAGGCCGCACCAGAAATGACTTCGCCACAAACCCTACCGCCGTTATCAGCAGAATAGCCACCACCAGCCCCAGGCCCGGTACATCAAAGCTCAGCCCCGCAAACAAGTCGTTGAGCCAGCGCAACAGCGCGTACAAAATATAGATGGTTAGCCCGATGGGGGCTACAATCAGGAAACCGCTGAGGAAGTAGTTGATGAAACGACGCATGAATACGAGTGTGGGGCGACTGGTGTAGCGGCCGCCGGAGGGTGCAAGATACCCGCACCCGGCAAAACTCAAAGTCAGGCCACCCGCTGTTTCGTCCGGCGCGGCAACATTTGGGCGGGTTGTTGTAGCTTTGATTTTCACAACTTATGCCATTATGAAAACTGCTCCTCTGGCCGAGTTTTACCACGATGTAGTGGCCTGCACTGGCACCGAGTTAAGCGCCCTGCTGCCCAACGATATTCAGCAGGACGTCGGGCATTTCAATGTATTTGAGCTTGGTCAGCCGGGGCAGGCCGTCCGCCCACAGCCCAGCGCGCCCTACGCCTGCCGTTCGTTCTATAAAATCAGCCTGCTCCGGGGCCGCAACCGGGTCGATTACCCGGATCTGAGTCTGGACTTAGCGCGCAACGCCCTGATTTTCTCCACGCCCAAAGTGCCGCACCACTGGCTGCCGTATGATGCCGGTCAGGATGGATTTTTCTGCGTGTTCACCTCGGAGTTCCTACGGCCGGCCAACAGTGGCGTGGTGCTGGATGAGTTGCCGCTGTTCAAGGCCGAAAGTTACCCGGCTTTCCAGCTTGTGGAGGAGCAGGAAGCCCGAGCCACCGCCATTTTTCGGCGTATGCGGGAAGAAATGGCCTCCGATTACCGGTATAAGTACGACTTGCTGCGGACTTACGTACTGGAGCTCCTGCACCTGGGCCAGAAGCTACAACCGGCCACAGCCCTGCACCCGGCCCACAGTGCCCCGGCCCGGCTCACCTCGTTGTTTATTGAGCTGCTGGAGCGGCAATTTCCGCTGGAAGCGCCCCAGCAGCAGCTGCGCCTACGTACGGCTGCAGATTACGCCGACCATCTGGCCGTGCACGTCAACCATCTCAACAAGGTGCTCAAGGAAACTACCGGCCGCACTACTACCGCCCTGATAGGAACCCGCATTGCGCAGGAAGCCAAAGCCCTGCTGCGGCAAACCACCTGGACGCTGGCCGAAATTGCCGATAGCCTGGGCTTTGCCGACGTGGCCCACTTCTCCAACTTTTTCAAGCGCCAACTAGGCGTGGCTCCCGGTGCCTTTCGGCTCCAGGCCCTGGTTTGATTTTTACATGAA
Source organism: Hymenobacter endophyticus (assembly GCF_032464715.1). Lineage (NCBI taxonomy): Bacteria > Pseudomonadati > Bacteroidota > Cytophagia > Cytophagales > Hymenobacteraceae > Hymenobacter > Hymenobacter endophyticus. Next base: position 190,297 of record NZ_JAWDJT010000004.1, read on the forward strand.
ATGGATTGGCATGCACAACACGCCCCCAGGTTGTCAGACGGACCTTTGTCGTGTTCTACTAACCCGTCCATTTTTACCTCATGACAACTCCTAAACTAGCTCTGGTAACCGGCGGTAGCCGCGGCATAGGGAAAGATATTGCCCTTAGCCTAGCCCAGAAGGGCATTGACGTGGTGCTGACCTACCACCGCCAGCAAGCCGAAGCGGCGGCCGTGGTGACAGCCGCTGAAGCACTAGGGCGCAAAGCCGTGGCTCTGCAGCTCGATACGGCTGATGTTAGCAGCTTGGAGGCTTTTTTCGCCCGTCTCACCAGCGTACTGCAGGCATCTTTCGGGGTCAGCCGCTTCGATTTTCTCATCAATAATGCCGGTACTAGCCTGCAGGCCCCTTTTGCCGAAACCACCGAGGCGCAGTTCGATGAGATGCTCAACATCCACCTTAAGGGCGTGTACTTCCTGACGCAGAAAGCCCTGCCGCTGCTCAACGATGGGGGCCGCATCATCAATATGTCGTCGGCTACTACGCGTATTTCCTATCCCGGAGCCTCGGCGTACGCGGTAATGAAGGGCGCAGTGGACGTATTCACGCGCTACCTAGCTGCGGAGCTGGGCGCGCGGGGCATTACGGCCAACGTGGTAGCGCCGGGGGCCATTTTTGGCGGCGGTGCCATGCCGGACACACCGGAGATGCGCGCCTTTGCGGCCCAGATTGCAGCCCTGGGCCGGGTAGGCCTACCCGACGATGTAAGCGGAGTGGTGGCCTTTCTCTGTACCAATGAAGCAAAATGGCTTAATGGTCAGCGCCTGGAACTTACGGGCGGTGTGAATTTGTAAATTTGTGCCCTGCTAACCTCTAAACGGATGAGCCCCGGAACAGAAACTGCTCCGGGGCTCATCCGTTTGTACGGGCGACACTTACGCTACGTGCTCGGCTACTTCCTCAATCCGGTCCTTCACGCGCTGCATCAGCCACATGGGGGTGCTGGTAGCCCCACAAATACCCACCGACTCGGCCCCGTGAAACCACTCATCCTGCATTTCCCCTTCATTTTCCACGAAGTAGCTGCGGGGGTTGGTTTTGTTGACTACCGAAAACAGGGCTTTGCCATTGGAGCTTTTACGCCCGCTCACAAACACTACTACATCGTGCTGGGTAGCAAAATTAGCTAAGGCCGGCTCCCGGTTACTCACCTGCCGGCAGATGCTGTCATTGGCATCAAACGCCTCCAAAGAGCCCCCGGCAGCCTGAATCCGCTCCTCAATTACCGATTTCATGTGGTAAAAGCCGGCCGTGCTCTTAGTGGTTTGGCTGAACAAGGTCACGGGCCGGGAGAAGTCAATCTGGTCCAGGTCCTGCTCCGTCATCACAATAATGGCCTTGTTGAGCGTCTGGCCCGCGAGGCCGGTTACCTCAGCGTGGCCGGGCTGGCCGTAAATTACAATCTGGCCGTTTTGGCGGGTACTGGCATCGAAGGCGTGCTTCACCCGGTTTTGCAGCTTTAGTACCACGGGGCAGGAGGCATCAATCAGCTCAATGTTGTTGCGCAAAGCCAATTCGTAAGTTGCCGGTGGCTCCCCATGGGCCCGGATAAGTACTTTGGCATTGTGCAGCTGCTCCAGCTGTTCACGCTCAATAATGCGCAACCCCAGTGCGTGCAGGCGCTCCACCTCCATGCGGTTATGCACAATGTCGCCGAGGCAGTACAGGGTTTCCTGCTGGGCCAGCTCGTCCTCGGCCATCTGAATGGCAAACTCAACGCCGAAACAGTAGCCGGAATTTTTATCGATGGTGACGTTCATGAGCTCCTTTGCTTGGGAGCGGGACCAAACTAGCCCTGCCCACTACCGCATTTGCTGCGAATCCTGTGCCGCAATCTGAGTAACAACAATGGGGAGATGCTTTTTTCTCCCTGATACGCAAAGTCTTCTTTACTTGGTCGCGTCCTGCGCCCAACCGGTAGCGGCCAAGGAGAACAAGATGGCCGATACCCGTTCCAGCACAAAATCCACCTGCTCATCAATCATCATATGGGTCGTATCGAGCAGCACGGCGTCGGAGGCGCGGCGCAGGGGGCTTTCGGTACGGGTGGAGTCGAGGTGGTCCCGTTTGCTGAGGTTGTCCACTATGGCTTCCACCGGCACCTGCTCGCCCTTCACGGCCAGCTCCTCCTGGCGGCGCAGGGCCCGGGTGAGCACATCGGCCGTCATAAATACTTTTACCTCCGCATCCGGAAACACGGTAGTGCCAATGTCGCGCCCATCCATTACCACGCCCCGCTTGCGGCCCATGCGCTGCTGCTGGCTTACCATAGCGTGGCGCACCGCCGGAATTCCTGACACCTCGCTTACCAGATTGGATATGCGCATCTGCCGGATTTCATCTTCCCGAATCACGCCATCCAGGCACAGCTCGTTGCGGCCGGTTTTGCGGTTGCGCTTGAAGCTGATGTGCATCTCGTGCAGGGCCTGTTCCACCCGGGGCAGATCATCAAAGGCAATGCCTTGCTCCAGCAAATACAGCGTTACTGCCCGGTACATGGCCCCGGTATCAATGTAGGCATAGCCCAGCTCAGCGGCCACGGCCTTGGCCGTGGTGCTTTTGCCGCAGGAAGAATAGCCGTCGATGGCAATGACGATTTTTCGCATGACAGGTTCGCTGCTAGGCTCGGACTGACGGGAAGGGCTCACTAAATCCAGGTTTTACGGCTTGGCTGGGCGGCCAGGCGCTCGGGTACACTCGCGAAGAACGTGGCTACTGACTGGTCGAGGCCTTTGGTCAGCTGCTCACTCACGCGGAAGAAGGGGTTGAAGAAATTGACGCCGTTGATGCCCACGCCGGTGGTACCGTCGCGGCCGGTGGCCCACTCGCCCTGGTAGACCTCCACCATGCACTGGCCCAAAAAGCAGCCCAACGCGGTAATCACGCCCTGACGCTCGGCTTCTTTAATAGTAGGCCGCTGCTCCTCAATCAGCTCGGCGAGGCGCTGCACGGCCGCAGCGTCAAACGCGTTTACGCGGAGTTGCTGGCGCACGGCTTCGGCGGCCGTTACAAGGGCGGCAACTGGGTTTTCTTCGGGCATAAGGTGCGGGTTAGTTGATAGCAGACTGCGGATTGACTTGCTGCCAGCTGGCGTAGGTCTGCAAAATTTGCCGCATGTGCTGGCGGCCCAGCTTGCCTTTAGTAATCTGCGTGGCCAGTTCCGGGCAATTTCCTACCAAGCGGAGCATGGTTTGCGTGAAAGCATTCCGGCCCGTTGGCACTACTACCGCGTCGCCGGTGGCGGGTTGCAGCACCAGGTCCATCGTATAAGAAGGATTAGCGGTTTCCATCCCCAAAAAAGTTTCCGTTGCGCCCGTGTAACGCGGGTCGAACTTGTACGCTGTTAACTGCCCGTACCGGTACAGTTTCTGGGCAAATGCCGCCGCTATTCTTTGGGAGGGAGTACTCACATTGCGAACCACGCCGAACGTATCAGTTTTCAGCACGAAGCCCTGGAGTTCCCCTGCTTGATACACGTTGGATTCGCCTTCCGCGGGCTGGATGCGTAAATGGCCCGACGGCTCCAGCCGCAATTTGCCGGATTGCCAACGCCCATCGGCCAGTTGGCAGGCCCCCGGGCCGCTGAGTGCCCGGGCAGACCGGCCACCCATGTTGTGGTACACCGGGTTCAGCTGTCCGTACGCCGTACCAGCGCTGAGGAGCAGTGCAGCCAGCAGCAGACTATAGCAGACATTGTATTTCACGGGAACGAGCAGAGCGTTAGATACGGAATCAGACAACGTTATCGGCACTACCGGCGGAAGAGCTAGTGACTTTCGCAGGGACAGGGTATTTTACCGAATTTGGCTTTGCGCTTAACCGAGGCGGTTTTTTTCTGCTGCGGAGTGCGGGTAGCGCAGCCAGCTGTCAGCAGGCCCGAGCCCCCCAGCAGGGCAGCCAGTAGCAAAGTCACAATCTTTCTCACGGCACGGATTTTCGGCAAATATACGGTTCTTTACCCGTTAGCCGCCTGCCGGCCCTACTTTTCACCGAGCCCCGCTCCTGCCCTATGCCCGCCGATTTTCAGCTCCGCGCCAACGTTATCAATCTGTTTGACAACACGATAACGCCGTCTACTATTCACGTAGCGGCCGGCAGCATTGCCCGCATTGAGCCCACCGGTGCCACTGTCCCCGACGCGGCCCTACCCTATGCGCTGCCGGGCTTTGTAGATGCGCACGTACACGTAGAAAGCTCCCTGCTAGTGCCCTCCGAGTTTGCCCGCTTGGCAGTAGTACACGGCACCGTGGCCACCGTCTCCGACCCCCACGAAATTGGGAATGTGCTGGGCGTGGCGGGTGTGCAATACATGCTGCAAAATGCAGCGCAGGTGCCGTTCAAGTTTTGCTTTGGGGCACCCTCCTGCGTGCCGGCCACGCCCTTCGAAACGGCCGGGGCCGAAATAACGGCCCAGGATATTGAGCTGCTGTTTCGGGAGCACCCCGAAATTGGCTACCTGGCTGAAATGATGAACTGGCCGGGCGTGCTGGGCCGCGACGAGCTGGTGATGGAGAAAATCCGGCTGGCTCAGCAGTACAACCGCCCCGTAGATGGCCACGCCCCCGGCCTACGGGGTGAGGACGCCGCCCGCTACGCCTCGGCTGGCATCAGCACCGACCACGAATGCTTTACGGCCGAAGAGGCCTTGGACAAGCTGGCCGTGGGCATGAAGGTGCTGATTCGGGAAGGATCCGCGGCCCGCAACTTTGAGGCCCTGATTGACCTGCTGCCCGAGCACCACGAGCACCTGATGTTCTGCTCCGACGACAAGCACCCCGATACCCTGGTGCTGGGCCACATCAACCAGCTGGTACGGCGGGCCGTGGCCCGGGGCCAGAATGTGCTGCAGGTGCTGCGCGTGGCCTGCCGCAACCCCGTAGAGCACTACCGCCTGCCCGTGGGCCTGCTGCGGGAAGGCGACCCCGCCGACTTTATCGTGGTAGATGACATAACAGAATTCCAGGTGCGCCAGACTTATTTGAATGGAGAACTGGTAGCCGACAATGGCCGCACCTTGATTCCGGCAGTACCGGTGGCGGTAGTTAATAACTTCACTGCCGACCCCGTGCGGCCGGCGGCTTTCCACCTGCTCGCGCCCCAGGCCGCCGCCACCGTGCGCGTAATTGAGTGCTTTGATGGGCAGCTTATTACCGCCCGCCACGACGTGCCGGCCCGCGTAGAAAGCGGCCTGGTAATGCCCAACATTGCCCAGGATGTGTTGAAGCTCACTGTGGTGAACCGCTACCAGCCCTCCCCACCAGCCGTAGCCTTTATTCAGGGCTTCGGGCTGCAGCGCGGAGCCCTGGCCAGCAGCGTTGGCCACGATTCGCACAACATCACGGCCGTGGGCTGCGACGATGAAAGCCTGGCCCGCGCGGTAAACCTGGTAATTGAAGCCCGCGGCGGCTTGGCGGTAGTAGCCCCCGATGGGCGGGAGCTTATTCTACCGCTACCCGTGGCCGGCCTTATGTCGGACCAGCCGGGCCCCGAGGTAGCCGCTGCCTACAGCGCCGTAGATGCGCTGGCTAAGGAGTTGGGCTCCACTCTTCAGGCTCCCTTCATGACGCTTTCCTTCATGGCCCTGCTGGTTATTCCCAGCCTTAAGCTCAGCGACAAAGGCCTATTTGATGGTGAAGCATTCCGGTTTGTGGAGGCGGTAGTATAGCTACACTGTTTTTCTGTACGCAGGAAGCTGCTTATCACAAAACAAGCCCCTGACGGCGGCAGTCCGCGTCAGGGGCTTGTTCTATGCGTACTGTGGGAGTCAGTAGTGCCAGCTGTGCTAAAACCGCTTGTGCAGCAGCTTCTGCATTTTTTCCTCCGTGAGGGGCTTGGCCAGGTACTCTACGCCCTCATACTGTGCCACGCGGGCCGTATCGGCGGCGTGCATAGAAGTAGTCAGTACCGCCAGCACGGTTCGGCGGCGTACGTCCTCCGGCAGGGCGCTGTAAAGCTTCAGAAACTCGAAGCCATCCATGCCCGGCATTTTCAAATCCACAAACACCAGATCGGGCGTCTCGACACTGGGTTGCTCTTTATGGCTACCCCACAGCTCCTGATAGGCCTGCTCCGCTTTCGAGTACGTTAGCACCTGCTCCGCCACTTCCAACCGATTTAAAAGCCGGTTATTCAGGAAGCAGGTAGTCTCGTTGTCATCTACCAGCACCACGTTTCGCAGCTTTTTTGTCATACTATGTTCGGTTAAAGTGGATGAGCAAAAGCGCCGGTTTACAGCCAGCCTTGGGCGTGCATCCAGTCATCGTTGTAAATTTTGCCGAGGTAGCGCGTACCGTGGTCAGGCAGGATGATGACCATGGTATCGTCTTCCTGCAAATGTTCTTTGGCATATTCCAGGGCTCCGTGTACTGCCGAGCCGCAGGACCAGCCCACAAACAGGCCTTCTTCCTTAGCAAGCCGGCGCGTCATTAAGGCCGCATCTTTGTCGGTTACCTTGATGAACAGGTCAATCAGATCGAAGTTTACATTCTTGGGCAGAATATCTTCCCCGATGCCCTCAGTCTTGTACGGGTAGATTTCGTTTTCGTCGAAGATACCCGTCTCCTTGTACTTTTTGAACACTGAGCCATAGGTATCCAAGCCCACCGTTACTAGGTCAGCCTTTTGCTCCTTTAAGTATTTAGCCGTGCCGCAGATGGTACCGCCCGTGCCCACCCCGCAGGCCAAATGCGTGATAGTGCCTTCGGTTTGCTTCCAGATTTCGGGGCCGGTGCTCTCGTAGTGCGCCGCCGTGTTCGACATGTTATCGTACTGGTTGGGATAGAACGAGTTGGGCGTTTCCTCGCTCAGGCGCTTGGCTACTGAGTAGTAGGAGCGCGGGTCCTCGGGAGCCACATCTACGGGGCACACCACCACCTGTGCGCCCACGGCCCGCAGAATGTCCTGCTTTTCCTTGCTCTGCTTGTCGCTCATCACGAAGATGCACTTGTAGCCTTTGGCAATGGCAGCCAAGGCCAGGCCCATACCAGTGTTGCCGCTGGTGCCTTCAATGATGGTGCCGCCAGGCTGAAGCAGGCCGGCCTTTTCGGCATCCTCCACCATTTTAACCGCCATGCGGTCCTTCACCGAGTTGCCGGGGTTGAAGTACTCCACTTTAACCAGCACGGTGCCTTTGATGCCGGCCGCAACTTTATTTAGCTTCACCAGCGGCGTGTTGCCAATGGCTTCCACAATGTTATTCAGATACATAGTACGGGTGAGAGAGGTAAGAGGTACTGGGAGAGAGGCGGCAAAGGTACGGATTCCGGACGGGAGCAGCAGGCTCCGGCCAGAAGTTAGCCGGTACACTCGAATGGCCTTTGCAGACGGTTTGGCGGCAGTTTGCAACAGTATCCGGGTGTGGCCCACCGATTAATCCGGGATTCGCTTCGCCCAAGCGGCAAAAACATCTACTTTTGCCCCGCCGCCAGCTTGGCTGTAGCGGCACTTCCCACCCCACACATCAGCATCTTCCGCTAACCCCACTTCTATGAGTGTTCTGGTAAACAAGGATTCCAAAGTGATTGTGCAGGGCTTTACGGGCTCCGAAGGCTCGTTCCATGCCCAGCAGATGATTGAATACGGCACCAACGTAGTGGGTGGCGTAACGCCCGGCAAGGGCGGCACCCAGCACCTGGAGCGCCCCGTGTTCAACACCGTAGCCGAGGCCGTAGAGCAGGCCGGCGCCGATACCAGCATCATCTTCGTGCCCCCGGCTTTCGCCGCCGACGCTATTATGGAAGCGGCTGACGCCGGCATCAAGGTAATCGTGACCATCACCGAGGGCATCCCAACCAAGGATATGATTGCGGTGAAGGAGTACCTGAAAGGCCGCGAAGGTCTGCGCATGATCGGGCCGAACTGCCCCGGCGTAATGACCGCCGGCGAGTGCAAAGTGGGCATCATGCCCGGCTTCATCTTCCAGAAAGGCCGCGTAGGCATCGTATCCAAGTCGGGCACCCTGACATACGAAGCCGTTGACCAGCTCACCAAGGCCGGCCTGGGCCAGACCACGGCCATCGGCATCGGTGGTGACCCCATCATTGGCACCACCACCAAGGAAGCCGTAGAGCTGCTCATGAACGACCCCGAAACCGAGGGCATCGTGATGATTGGCGAAATTGGTGGCGGCATGGAAGCCGAAGCGGCTCGCTGGATCAAGGAAACCGGCAACAAGAAGCCCGTTGTAGGCTTCATTGCCGGCCAGACCGCGCCTCCCGGCCGCCGCATGGGCCACGCCGGCGCCATCGTAGGCGGCGCCGACGATACGGCCGCTGCCAAAATGGCCATTATGCGTGAGTGCGGCATCCACGTAGTGGACTCCCCCGCTGAAATCGGTGACACGATGCTGCGCGTGCTGGGTAGCAAGTAACAACTCATTGCCCTGCTTTAAACGACCGTTTCCGCTGAGCGGAAACGGTCGTTTAATTTTTTATATTAACATTATAACATATAACATATTTACTATGTTTTTTTGGCGCTAGCCCGCCGTCGCCGAAAAGCGGATTTAATAGAGTAGGCATTTTAATTGTATTATATCTTCCAGAAATGAAGAAGAAATTATTGACTGGTTTACTTGTGGCCGGACTGGTTTGCGGGGCGACTTACCAAGCCGCCGCAAACCCTATTTTCGGCAACGAATGGGGCAATAACTATTGCAAAAATGGTACAATACACCAAACCCATCACGTGTACATATTTTGGATTGACTTCAGCAATGAAGTTGATACTGGAATAGCTTGTAACGGATAGTTTCACGCAGGCGATACCCAGTGAGTATATATCACTGGGTATTTTTCATTTTTATGCGACGATTCCTCTCAGAATTATTAGGTATTCTACTAGCGTCTGTCAGCCAGGCATCTTGGGCTCAATCGGCGCAACCCGATTCGCTACTGGACCAAGCTCTACCAGTTGTTCATGTATCAGCTGCAAAAGGACCTTTACAGGTAGTCACAGGAACTAGCTCAAGTTCCACAAGCTTTTCAGCCGCTCCGGGAATTAAATTTGCTGTGCTCTTCTCCTCAGCTTTAGGCGGTTATCATCACTTAGAGCAGGTGACACTACGTTTACACCAAGCTCAAACCATACAGGAAGGACAATTGGTTTTTCGATTAGCCTCGGTACATGCTACTGGGGAGCCGGCAAATGATCAACTGTTCACTCCCATTATTTTGAGTACAGATCAAATTCGACATAATCGAGTAACGGTGCGCTGGCCCTCTGTACAGGTTCCTGAAAACGGATTATTTATAGTTATCGAATGCTTGGGGCGCACCGCAGATGAGCATGTAGTTCAGGCTGTAACTGTTGCCCACAACCAGCCTTTGATGTTACAAATCGGTTCACACCAACAAGAAATGTGGCCAGATCGTCAAGTATCTACTGCTGTGTTACCAAGGCTGCAAGGCGTCAAGCCTGATATTAATGAAGCGGATTGTTGGGTATATAAACCGGCTACTTATACGTGGCAACGAATTGCGCCACATACCCCATTTATATCGGTATCGGCGTCTTTTGGTGTAACACAGTCTGGACATAACGCGCTTACAGTAACAGAATAATTGCGTCTGCGCGTGCTTGACAGCAGCATCTATATACTGCACTCGTCCGCGGAAATCGGTGACATGATACTGCGCGTGCTGGGTAGCAAGCAAGTTTGTCCTCTCCCCAACTGCGCGAAAGGCGGCTCCAGCAAACAGGAGCCGCCTTTTTCAATCTGTATCTGCATGCTCAGCAGGATGCCGACAGAGGGGTGAACCAGCCGGCTGACCGTTTTGGCGCTCAGCGGTCAGTGTTTGTCATTGGCCCGCTGTTTTGGGTCATTCGCCTAGGAAACAGGCAATCAGAAGGGCTTTTTATTGCCAAATTGATACATTTGAACTGGGTCGTACTGCCCGGCTTCTCTCCCTATCCTTTTTGCATGCAAAAGAATTTACTCTGGGTTTACCTGTTGGTTTTTCTTTGCCTCATTCCGAGTCTGGTACGCGCCCAGTCGGTGGCGGCTCCGGCACCCTGCCAGCCGACCCCCAAGTGGACGGCCATTATTACGGCTCATCCCGACGACTGGCAACTGTTTATGGGAGCAGCAGTTAGTGAGGAAGCCAAGCATACGCGCCGCAAAATTGTATTTATCTGCCTGACGGGCGGTCAAGCTAATGAGCCGGCCGACAGCTACTGGCAAAGCCGGGAAGCTAGCCACCGGGCCTCGGTGCGGCAGATAGCCAATCCCACGGCCAGCCTGACCTCTACCTCGTTTTCTGACAAGCTGCAGGTTAATGGTCATTCCATTGATATGTACCGCAGTCAGAACCTGGTAGCCTTCTACCTGCATTTGCCTGATGGCGGAGTACATGGCCGGGGCTTGGCCCGCGGTAGCTTCCAGAGCCTAAAGCTCCTACGAGATACTGGCAAAGCGCTGACTCCGCTAAACGGGGGAGCTCCCTACACTTCCTGGGACGATTTGAGCCAGACCGTTCGGGAACTGCTGGCTCACGAAGCCATTAAGGGGCAATTGACCCTGCATACCGCGCAAACCGACGTACGGCTTAACTCTGGCGACCATTCTGACCATTACATGGCGGGCCAGTTGGCCCAGCAGACGATGCGGGGGCTGGAGTGCCGCTTTCTGCAGTACGTGGGGTACGACGTAAGCAAACGTCCGGTCAATCTATCCCCAGCTCAGATCAGCAGCCAACAGCAAGCCTACCGCGCCTATTGCCAAACTATGGTGAGCCTGGGTCAGGAAGACCCCTGGGATACCAAACACTTGGCTTTTGTGGGGCACCAATATGTGCAGGTAAAACACCAGGCGGGCCCGCAGTTGCTACCGACGACTCCGGCTGTCACCACTGGGCAGAACGATGATGAAGATGCCTTGCTGGCGGACCATCTGGTGCTGCAGCCAGCCTTTCCGAACCCTTTCTCTGCCTCAAGCCAGTTAACCTTCGATTTGCCCATAGCGGCTCCCGTGTGGCTGCGGGTACTGGATATGCAGGGCCGGGAGGTAGTTCAGCTGCTGCGCGGTGAACTTCAGCAGGCCGGCCGCCACGACCAGTGGCTGGACGTGCAGCGCTTTCCGGCCTCCGGCACCTACGTGGCGGAACTACGGGTAGGCAAATATCGGCGGCAGCAGAAACTATCGGTTGTGCGCTAGTGCGTAGCTTTACGGTACCGTCGAGCTACCACTTCCCCTTATTTTTTGCGTTTTATGCCTTCTTCGCTTGCTGCTATCTGGCGCTGGCGCCCTGCTTACCCTGTTCTGTTGCTGTTGGCTTTATTGCTACAGGGGTTATGTGTGCTGCGCGCGTTTGGGGCATTGCTTTTCCAACCCGGCCAGCACCTGTTGGTAACCAGCCAGGACGGGGCTAAGAACTACTTCACCTTTCAAGCTTATATCCAGCAGCCCTGGTCCAACGGGCTGAGCTGGTTTGGCATGATGAATCATCCCTTTGGGGAGTACCTGTTCTTCACTGATAATACGCCACTGCTGGCCGTGCCGGTGCGGCTTTGGTCACACTACATTTCCGATCTGGCCCCGCACGGGCTGGACGTTTACCATGGGCTGATGCTGGCGGGCTTTTTCCTGAGCACGGCTTTACTGGTAGCTATTCTGCGGCGGCTGGTGCAGCACTGGGGGCTGGTGCTGGTATTTGCCGTAGTGTTACCGTGGCTCAACCCGCAAACCAGCCGCCTGCTGGTTGGCCATTTCAACCTGTCGTATAGCTGGCTGGTGTTGCTGGTTATCTGGGGGCTGTTGGGGCTGTACCAGCGGGTGCGGGCGGGCAGTTCTATTCGGGGTTGGGTGCTGGCGCTGGTAGCTGGCTCAGTAGTGGCCGGGCTTATTCACTTGTACTACCTGCCCTTGCTGGCGCTTACAGTGGCGGGATTCTTTGCGGCCTGGCTCCTGCCCCGGCAGCAGTGGCGCAACCGCGCACTAAGCGGAGCGGCCGTGCTCATTACCCTGCTGCCTACGCTGCTGTGCTTTTTGATAGTACGCCTCACCGATGGTTACCGGGTGCAACGCAGCATGCAGGCCACCGGCTTCAACTACGCCCCCTGGAAGCTGCAACTGTCGGCGCTGATTAAGCCGGGCAGCTACCAAACCGTTCATTTCTGGCTGGAGCCCAAAAATCAACCTACATATGAGTCGGTGGCTTATTTGGGCGCTTTTGCATTATTTGGGCTCACGTTTTTTGTGGTGGCTTGGCTGGTACGCAAACCCGCTACGCAGGCTTTTTGGCAAGCTTGGAAAGCGGCGCCCGAGCGGATATTTCTGCAGCTGTTGCTGCTGGCGGCGCTGGTTGGGCTAGGCGTTTCCCTGGGTACAGAGTACGCCGTGGCCGACGACCAATACATTTTTCAGAACTACTTCAGCGCTTTCTACTATCTGCAGAAGGTCACTCAGGTGGTTACGCACTTCCGGGCTGTGGGCCGGTTTAGCTGGCCTTTCTTCTGGGCAGTAAATTTGCTGGTGCTGGTGGCGCTTGATTTTTGGCTTCGCCGAAGCCAATGGCGGGGGCGCTGGGTAGTGGCTGTTGCCCTGGTAGTGCTGGCCCTGCTCGACACGCGTGATACGCTCAAATACTACCGCAAATCCCTGCTACCCAACCTGCTCACCGATGAGCGCACGTTTCCAGAACTACAGCCCCTGCTCCAGGGGCTGCGGCCGGAGCAGTACCAGGCTATTTTACCGGTTCCGTTCTTCCACGTGGGTAGCGAGAACCTGGAACTGACAGTAGATGATGATAATGCCCACTCCCTGCACGCTTACGAGCTGGCCTTGCGCACCAACCTGCCGCTGGTAGCCAGTAAACTCTCTCGCACCCCGGAGGAGCACGTTCAGCAGTTGCGGAGCCTGTTTAGTCCCACCGGGCCTACCCCAGAACTACGCGCTCAACTGCAGGCCGCCCGCAAACCACTGCTGGTGCTGCTGGATGAAAGCTATTATGATGGCTCCATCCCTTTTGCCCAACAGCAAGCCAACCCGTTGGCTAAGCAGCTTATTGAGGCCGGAGCCGCCTTACCAAGCCAGCAGCCGCTCATGCTGGTCGCCCAGTCCGGTAAGCTGCGCCTCTACCGCTGGAACGTGCAGTAAAGCCCCCGGCACCTACAGCCGGTGGCGGCGGCTCAGTATCCGAACCAAATTGCCGGTTTCAGTGAGCAGGATGCGTGGGTTGAGGCGGGAGAAGATAACTCCGGGCTTGAGTTCAACGGGCTGAGCCAGCACCCGCAAGTGCCGCATGCGCGAAGCCAGAAATAATAACTCCAGGTCGAAGAGGTAGCGCTGGGTAGTAGTACGCAGAAACAAAGCACGACCAGCGGTATTAAAAGCTTTCAGCCCGCATTGCGTGTCCTCCACGGGCAGGCGCAACACGTAGCGCGTTACCCGGCGCAGTATGCGCGAAACCCGCCGACGGGCCGGTGGTACCTGCGCATAGTATGCGTTGTTGCGCACACCCACCACAATATCGGCTCCAGAAGCTACCAGCTTATTATACACGGCCGCCATGCTGTGCTCCTGGTAAGGAAAATCAACGTCCGTAAACAAGCAGTAGGGCTCCTGCACTTGGGCCATGCCTTTACGTAGTGCGTGGCCTTTGCCCTGATTGGTGGTATAAGCCAGGTAGGTGAACCGACCAGGCAACGCACTGCGCAGCACATCCATATCCGCCTCCGTCACATCAGCCCCGGCTCCATCATTCACCACGTACAGATGAATGATGATGTCCCCCGCCAGCAGTGTCTGAAACCGCTCCAGGCTCGTAAGAATATTGGTTGCCCACTCGGTCGGTGGCCGGAAACAGGGCAATACAATGGCTAAGCGTTGTGTGTGGGGGGAGGTGGTGAGGGCCATGGGAGCAGAAAACTACCGTAAAGTTACGGCCCAGCTTGCTTGTGGTTAACTGAAAACCCAGTTTCATTTAACCCGAGCAAAACGAGGTGCACACTACTCTCGGTCTTTCTGCTATTTACCCCCACTCTGCCCGCCCACATTTACTACTAGCCCGAACTGAAACACAGAATTAGCAGCCTTTAGGTAGCGGCGATGCCGCAGCCCGAAATTGCTGCCGCTAATAAGCTGAAAATCCAGCGGCCCGACCAGCGTGATGCGGGTGTAGGTGATGGGTTCCAGAAAGATATTAGACTCCGGGGTGTGGGGCTGCCCGTCAAGGCGAAAGTTGCTGAGCGTGACGTAGCTGGCACGCAAAGCCGTGCCGTAGGTAACGGGCCAGTCGCGGCCCAGCACATGGTACGTTTTCTTATCCTTGGATGTATAGTTAACCTGCAGAAAATACTTGTCCAGGCTGCCTTCTAGGGTGCGGGTGATACCCTCGGCCGGAGTGCGCTCCACGCGCTTGGTGTGGCCCAACCCGTAGCCGCCGTACACCTCCAGCACCCGCGAGTCGCGCAGGCGGGTGTAATAGCCCAAACCCAGCTCCCCAAAATCGTGGTCCTCGGCCCGTTTCTTCTTATCGGTGTGCAGAAACGATGCTGACCCCATTACGCCCAAGTGGTCGGAAACCGCGTAAGCTCCCTGCACGGCCGTATTCTGGCTGAAGTTGGTATGAATGCCTCCGCTCCATTCGCCCTTCTGCGTAAGCAACGGAACCTGAGGTGGCGGTGGGAAATACAACGACGAGCAACCCGCCAACAGCGGCAGGAGCAGCAGAAACGTAGCACGACGAAGCGAATACAGCATAGGCAGCGGAAGATAGGAAGTTGGCCTCAGAACGTCGGCAGCCGGGTTTCGTTGTGTACTGGCTGGCCCATCCCGGACAGTGCAAGGTTGGCGGGTCCCGGCCCAACGAGTCAGGAAGTGGCTACCAACCTCTCCGGAGCCTGGCGCGTGAATACAGCACCAGCGCCACCGCAGCAGCTAAGCCCGACAGTTTGTCCCCGGATTCCGTATAGCCGGTGCGGCTGAACGTTCGGCCGCCTGATTTCAGCCTCCATGCCCCGTCCTACTCGTTTCGATGCTATTATTATTGGTTCCGGCCAGGCGGGAAATCCGCTGGCTACGGCCCTGGCCAAGGCCGGCCGCAAGGTGGCCCTCATCGAAAAATACCTGCTGGGTGGCTCCTGCATCAATTACGGCTGCTCGCCGGTAAAGGCCCTGCTGGCTTCGGCTGAGCGCGTGCATCAGGTAGCCACCGCCGCCGAATATGGCGTGAAAGCCAGCGCGCCTAAACCCGATTTTCGGGCTATTGTAGCGCGTAAAGATGCCGTTATTCAGCATAAGCGTGACGGAGTACGGGCGAATCTTACCCAGGAGCAGAGCGGTATCACCGTGCTCATGGGCCATGCCCGTTTCAGCAGTGCACGCGTGGTACAGGTACAGCTAAACGCCGGCGGTGAGCAGGAAATAACTGCCCCGCTCATCTTCATCAATACTGGCACGCGGGCCGCTGTGCCGCCCATTGAAGGCCTCGCCGAAAACGGCTTTCTGACCAATGTAGATATCCTCGACCTTAAGCAACTACCCGAGCATTTGCTGATTTTGGGTGGCGGCTACATCGGGTTGGAGTTCGGGCAGATGTTCCGTCGTTTCGGCAGCCGCGTAACCATCATCGACGCGGCCAAGAACCTGCTGGAGCGGGAGGACGACGACGTATGCCAGGCCATGCGCCAGCAGCTGGAGGCCGACGGCGTGGAGTTTGTGCTGGAAGCCGAAGTCCGCCGCGTGTCGCGTAACGCCGACGGCGAGTACACCCTCACGGCCAGCACCCCCGACGGGGAGCGACGCCTGCGCGGCTCCCACCTGCTGGTAGCCGTGGGCCGGGAGCCCAACACCTACGACCTGGGCCTGGAAACCACCGGGGTAGAAACCGACGAAAAAGGCTATGTAGTGGTAAACGAGCGGCTGCAAACCAACGTGCGCGGCATCTACGCCCTCGGCGACGTGCATCCCGGCCCCCAGTTCACCCACCTGGCCTACGACGACTACCGGGTGGTGCGCGACAATATTCTGCACCGCAAACGCCGCTCGGCCAAAGCCCGCCCCCTGCCCTACGTGGTGTTTACCCAGCCCCAACTGGGCCGCATCGGCCTCAGCGAAAAGCAGGCCCGCCACGAAAAAATCGATTACCGCGTTGCCACCATGCCCGTGCGCGTAATAGGCCGGGCCCAGGAAACCAGCCTCACTGATGGCTTTATGAAAGTGCTGGTGGATGAGAAAAGCCAGATTCTGGGGGCCACCATCTTCAGTGAGCAGGGCGGCGAAATCATGTCGATGATTCAGCTGGCCATGGCCGGCGGCCTCACCTGTGACGATTTGCAGAACACCGTGTTTGCCCACCCAACCTGGGCGGAGGCGCTGAACAACCTGTTTGCCAAGCTGGTGAAGGCGAGATAACAGGCTTATTCCTTGAACCGATGCGGGTAAATCACCAGCCCGAAAGAGGTAAAAGCGGGCTCCATCTTCATAGCATATACGGCCTTGTTGGGTGAATGCGTGCGTCCTCCGGCGGCCAGTGAAAGACTGAGCACCACCTGACCTTGCAGCCAGGGCAACACTTTGGCCCCACCTAGCCGCAGAAAAACCGAAGGCTCTAGGCGGGACATCTGGCGAAGTGGCGCTGGCTGGCCCCGATCCGTGAAGTTGGCAAATCGCACCTGTGAGAAGCGACAACTTGCTCCAACGGTTGTCCATCGGGACCGGTGGCTGACGTAAGCTTCTACGTGAGGCTTACGGAAGCTATAACGGTACAGGTGCAACGGAACGGAATCCGGTAAGGCTTTTTCAAAGTCATCGTAATACCGTGCGCCACCTTTGCCCAAGCCGTAACCCACCATAGCTCCCAGCAGCCAATCATCACCCAGACGGCAGTACGCACCTATGCCAGCCTCCAGTTGCCGGATGCGGTAATACTGGGAATCAGTGCCATTGGTTTTCAGGCCTCCAGCGGCTCTCACCACCACATGTTTCAATGGTGAATACGCAGCTGAGCCCTCCACCCGGCCGCTGAGGTAGGCACTGACGGTTGCTTCGGCGTCGCCCCGCTGCCGGATGAATGGAGCCGCGGGCTGCAATGGGGCATACACGGAGCATCCAGTTAATAGCCCCATTACACTGCCTGATACAGCTGTAGAGCATAAGAATCGACCCATAATTTCCCTTTTTAATAGTACTCACTAAACCAGAGCTATCAAACAGCACAAACGTTGCATCCACCAACGCAAAACCGCCCCCGCAGCCAAAGCTCCAGGGGCGGTTTTGCGTTGAAAAAGCGGCGGGCTACTTGGCGTAGGCCACGGCGCGCATTTCCCGGATTACGGTGATTTTGATCTGGCCGGGATACTGCATTTCCTTCTCGATTTTCTGGGAAATTTCGTAGCTCAGCTCCTGGGCCCGCTCGTCGGTTACGTTTTCGGCGTCCACCATCACGCGCAGCTCACGGCCAGCCTGAATAGCGAAACACTGGTTCACACCCTTGAAGCCGTTGGCGGTTTCCTCCAGCTGCTTCAGGCGCTTGATGTAGCTCTCCATCATCTCGCGGCGGGCACCGGGGCGCGAGCCGCTGATGGCGTCGCAGGCCTGCACCAAGGGCGAAATCATGGCCGTCATTTCCATCTCGTCGTGGTGGGCGCCGATGGCGTTGACCACATCGGGGTGCTCTTTGTACTTCTTGGCCATTTCCATGCCCAGAATGGCGTGGGGCAGCTCGGGCTCCTCAGTGCTTACTTTGCCGATGTCGTGCAGGAGGCCGGCGCGCTTGGCGTGCTTCACGTTCAGGCCCAACTCGGCGGCCATGGTAGCGCACAGGTTAGCTACTTCGCGGGAGTGCTGCAGCAGGTTCTGACCGTACGACGAGCGGAAGCGCATGCGGCCCACCATCTTGATCAGCTCGGGGTGCAGGCCGTGGATGCCTAGGTCGATGATGGTTTTCTCCCCGATTTCCACGATTTCCTCGTCAATGTTCTTGCGGGTTTTGGCCACAATTTCCTCGATGCGGGCCGGATGGATGCGGCCGTCCTTCACCAGCAGGTGCAGGCTCAGGCGGGCCACCTCGCGGCGCACGGGGTCAAAACCCGAAATAATGATGGCCTCGGGCGTATCATCCACGATGATTTCAACGCCGGTAGCGGCTTCCAGGGCCCGGATGTTGCGGCCCTCGCGGCCGATAATCTTGCCCTTCACGTCGTCGGACTCGATGTTGAAAATGCTCACGCAGTTTTCAATGGCGTGCTCGGCGGCGGTGCGCTGGATGGTTTCCAGCACCACTTTCTTGGCGTCCTTGGTGGCCGTGAGCTTGGCCTGGGCCACCACGTCCTTGATGTAGGAGCTGGCCTGAATCTGAGCTTCGTTCTTGAGGCTTTCCACCAGCTGCTCGCGGGCTTCGGCGGCCGTAAGGCCCGAAATGGTTTCGAGCTGGGTGGTCACCAGTTGAATTTTCTCGCTGAGGCTCTGACGGGTTTCCTCCAGCTCCTGCTCTACTTCTTGCTCGCGCTGCTCCAGTTTGGCCAGTTGGTTTTCGAGAGTGGCGCGGCGCTTTTCTTCCTGGGCATCCAGCTTCTCACGCTGCTGCTGGGCCTGTAGCTCTACTTTTTCGCGGGTGGCGTCCAGCTCTTTTTCCTTGCGCTGAATGGTTTCCAGCTGCTTTTGGGTGGTGAGGCTAAGCTGCTTGATGCTCTGCTCCTGCTCCACTACGGCGGCGCGGCGCTCGGTCAGCTCCTGGTCGAGGGCCTGCTTCTGGCGGCGGCTTTCCTGCTCAAATTCCTGTTTAAGGGTGCGGAATTTGTCTTTTGACTGTTGAATCCGCTCGTCGCGGGTACGGGTAGCCTGGGCTTCGGCCTCGGCCAGCAGCTGCTGGGCGCGGTTCTTGGCATCGGCCTCGTGGTCCTGCCGGGCTTTACCAGCCAGCAGGCGCCCTAGCACCACACCTACCACGAGGGCAAGCACGGCCGCCAGGACAATATAGAGAGTTTCGGACATGAGCTATAAAGGGGGGTTAAAGGAAGAAAGAAACCCATAGCTCCGTAGAAACGCCAATGCCCGCGCAGGCAGCGGGGCCGGCTGCCCCGCCCTGCTCGGGCTGTTACTTCGCGCCACCACTATGCGTGGCAGCTATACCAGCACCACGCCGCGCATCAGCTCGTCCAGGCGCGCAATGCGCTCAGTCAGAGCCGCATCGGTTCCGTCCTTTTCCTTGCTGACCTTGAGGCGGTCAGCCATTGTTGATAAGGCAATCATGGCCAGCAGATCCTGCTTGTCCTGAATGCCGTACTGTTCCCGAAATTCCTTCAGCCGCTCGTTCAGCAGCCTGCCTGCCAGGCGCAGGCGCTCCTCGTCCTCAGGGCTTACCCGCATGGGGTAGTCCCGGTCGGCAACGCGGATTTTGATGGATAAATCGGACATCAGTAGCCAGTGGGCGGTGGGGTTGGTATGGTGGTGGTTACTCCCTCAAATAGGCAAGGCACTTATCTATTTCTCGGATGTATTCGTTGAGGCGAAGTTTCAGCTCGTTGACATTGGCCGGTTCCCCGGCTATGGTATTGACAAGTTTAGTGATATTCTCCTGATTCTGGAAATCCTTCAGCTGCCGCTCCCGGTCGCGCACGTCGGCCTGCAGTTGCTGAATGGTCGTCTGCGAATCGGCCAGCTCCTCGCGCAACTGCTGATAGGCAGCCACTAAGGTGGTCACCTGCCGCTCCAGGCGGTCGAGTTGCGCAAGCTGCTGGGTGGAGGCCATTTTTTTGGGTTGCGAGTTTCCAGTTACCAGTTGCCAGTCAGGAGTTACTGGTTGCCAGTTACCGGGTCAAATTATAACTAATCTGCCACTGTTAACCGGCAACCGGCAACTCGTAACTGATTTTACTTCCGAATTAAAGCCCCGGCCTGTTGCTCGAACTGCTGGATGAGGCGGTTCATTGCGGAGTCGATGGCTTGGTCGGTGAGGGTTTGGGCGGGGTCCTGAAGCAGGAAGCTCACGGAGTAGGACTTCTTGCCCTGGCCCAGGTTGTCGCCTTCGTACACATCGAACACATTCACCTGCTGCAGGAGTTTCTTCTCGGTGCGGCGGGCAATTTGCTGGAGCTGGTCGAAGGTCACGGTTTTATCCACCACCAACGACAGGTCGCGGCGCACTTCCGGAAACTTGGGCAGTTCGCGGGCTACCAGCGCGTTCTTGTACTTGCGCATCAGCCAGTCCCAGTCCAACTCAGCGTACCATACGGGCTGGCTGACATCGAGGCGCTTCAGGAGGGCCGTTGATACGGCCCCCAGCTGGGCTACCGGCTGGTTCTGGGCCAGCAGCGTGAGGCCGCCGGCCAGGTAGGGGTGCTGCACCGGCTGCGAGGCAGGCTGCGGGAAGCCCAGCGAGGCCAGCACCTGCTGCACCGCGCCGGCCAGCTGGTGGAAGCTGCTCTTGTCCGACTTCTGCTGCCAGGTTTCGGGGGCCATGTTGCCGGTGAGGTAGATGACGAGCTTGTTGTGCTCCTCGTACTGGCCGCCAGCCTTCTGGCGGTAGGTTTTGCCGAACTCGTAGAGCTTCAGGTCGCGCTGGCGGCGGTTCACGTTGTGGCGGATTACCTCCAGGCCGCTGGGCAGCAGGCTGGGGCGCATTACGTTTAGCTCGGCACTGTTGAAGTTGAGCAGGCGCACCAGCGTCTCGTCCCGTTCCCCTTCCTTCTCGAAGTAGAGCGAGTTGGTGATGGAGTTGGTAATGATTTCCGAGAAGCCCTGGCCGCTGAGCAGGCGGGCCGTGTTCTGGCGGATGATTTCAGGGTCGGGGTTGGGGAACTGGGCCAAGTAAGTAGCCGAGTTATGGGGGCGCAAAGCCACGTGGTTGTAGCCGTAGATGCGCAGAATTTCCTCAATCACATCGGCCTCCCGAGTCACGTCCACCTTGTGCGGGGGCACCGACAGCATCCACTCAGCGTGGCCGGCTCCGTCGGTCTGCTCCTCGCTGATGAGGATATCGAGGTCCGTCAGGATCTGGCGGATACGTTCGGGAGCTATGAACTGACCTACCAGCTTTTCCACGCGGGGCAGGCGCAGGCGCACGGCCGTGTGGCCGATGTGCACGGGGTACTCATCCACGATGGGCGCGGCCACGGTAGCGCCGGCTACTTCCTGTAGCAGCAGGGCGGCCCGCTTCAGCCCGATGAGCACCATGTTAGGGTCGGTGCCCCGCTCAAAGCGGAAGGAAGCGTCGGTTTTGAGCTGGTGGGTCTGGCCGGTTTTGCGCACCACGGCCGGAGCGAAGTAGGCACTTTCCAGGAACACGCGGGTGGTGGCCTCGCTCACGCCCGAGGTTTTGCCCCCGAATACGCCCGCCAGTGCCATCGGCGTACCATTCGCATCGGCAATAACCAGATCCTCGGCGCGCAGAGTGCGCTCAGTGCCGTCCAGAGTAGTGAATTTCCCCCCTTCCGTGGCCCGCTTCACGCGCACCTGGTTGCCGCTGATCTGGTCGGCGTCGAAGGCGTGCAGAGGCTGGCCCAGCTCGTGCAGCACGAAGTTGGTCACGTCCACCACGTTGTTGATGGGCGAAAGGCCGATGCTGCGCAGGCGGCGCTGCAACCACTCGGGCGAGGGGCCTACCTGCACGTTTTCCAGCAGCAAACCAGCGTAGCGCGGAGCCGCAGCGGCATCTTCAAGGGTTACGCTGACGGACGCGGCGGCCGTAGCCGGGGCGTGGAAGCCGCTGATGTCGGGCAGGTGGCAGGGCTGGCGCAGCAAAGCGCGCAGCTCCCGGGCCACGCCGTAGTGCGAGGCGGCGTCGGCGCGGTTCGGGGTCAGGCCGATTTCCAGTACCGAGTCGGAGCCCAGGCCGAAGTACTCGGCGGCGGGCGTGCCGTTGGGCAGGTCGGTGGTCAGCACCATAATGCCGGCGTGCGACTGGCCCAGGCCGATTTCGTCCTCGGCGCAGATCATGCCCTCGGAGGCCAAGCCCCGAATTTTGGACTTCTTGATTTTGAACGGTTCGCCCTCGGAAGGGTGCAGCACGGCCCCGTCGAGGGCCACTACCACACGCTGGCCGGCGGCTACGTTGGGGGCGCCGCACACAATCTGGCGGATGGTGCCGTCGCCCACGTCCACGGTGGTTACGCTGAGCTTGTCGGCGTCGGGGTGCTTTTCGCGGGTGAGTACGGTGCCCAGCACCACGCCGCGCAGGCCGCCGGGCACGCTTTCCAACTCCTCAATACCTTCCACTTCCAGCCCGGAGCCAGTGAGCAGCTTGCCAATTTCCTCGGCGGGTTTATCGGTAGGAATGAGCGTACGGAGCCAGTCGAGGGATATTTTCATCAGTTACGAGTTGCGGGTTGTCAGTTGCCGGTTGCTCGGCGGTTCGTTGTCAGAATTGTGCTGGCAACGAACCCCGAGCAGCTAATTGACTACAAAGGTACGGATTCGGGCGGGCGGCGGAAAACGAACACGAACGGGTGATTTCGGTGTATATTTCAGTATACTGACCAAGGCTGTTGCGCGATAATCAATGTTTTCAGTATAGAGCCGATCCTATCCGGTTTACAGCCGGATTACGTGCTTTGCACATAATAGGCGGCAAGGTAAATTTCAACCTACATCATATTCACAAGTGATGTATCAACAAACCACTTAATGTTTGTTTACAACTCGGTAGTCTACTTATAAACAAACTTACATTCTACATCATTTTCACTTGCATCATTATCACAAGTATAACTCACAAATATATTTTTACTTTTTTTCTTAATGCAATATTTAAGATTATGTTTTTCTTTATAAATCGTATCACCTATTTCACACAACTTAAATATTTTTACGTAGAAAAATTGCTCAAAATGCTTGCTATATTTCGTATTTTTATAATTCAAATCCTCTATCAATATGTCACTAACACGACCTGAATGCTCTTTAGATAATACCTTGATGAACAACTCTTCTTTTTGCATTGAAGAAGTAATTTTATCACACATTTCTTCGTGACTCTGACAAGCTGTCAAGCAAATGAATATTGCATAAATTATCACATGTTTTGTTTTCATTACAGGACTATTAAAAATTATTTTATGATTAATTTATATATTATTCAATATATCAACTATTGCGCCAAGCAGTAAATAATTAAGTATATGCGTAACACAATAAGTAAAAAACTAAGAAATAATACTTGCGCGTAAGCACGCCGTAGCACTAACACAACAAGCAGTTACTATTGTTGACAATACCGATCTGCTCGCTACCTTTCAAGCCATTATTTATTATCTCCCGATACTACTTATAGGCTTTCTCCCCGGCTTTGATTTCCACGGTGAGGCGGTTGTCGGCGGGGGGCACGGGGCAGGCGTAGCCGTCGGCGTAGGCGCAGTAGGGGTTGTAGGCTTCGTTGAAGTCGAGGACTACTTCGGTGTCATCAGCGGCGGGCAGGGGCGCGTCAAGGTAGCGGCCGCCGCCGTAGGTGGCAAAGCCGTTGGTGCGGTCGGTGAAGGGTACGAACAAGGTGGTATCCTTGCCGTCGGCTTTCAGAAACAGGGTGAGCTTATATTCCTGCTTGTTCAGGATGAAGCTGGCCCGGCCCCAGCGCAGATACTTGTCGGCCTTGCCATCGGTGAGGGGCATTTCCACCGTGTCGCGCTGGGCCAGCTGCTCCAGTTGGGCCTCGAAGCGGTAGTCCAGATTGGGCACGAAATATTTCAGACTATCGAAAGTCTGACGCTGCTCCGAGCTCAGGGGTGAATCCTCGGCCCGGCGGAAGCCCGTGTTTTTAGCTTCGCGGGCTTTGCGCAGGCGGGCGGCGTACTGGTCGTCGTTGAACAAGATATCCTGGGCGAAATACCCGAACACGAGCAGCAGACCGAGGGCAATGAACAGTTTAGGATTTAAGCGCATGGCGCAAAAGTAAGGCGGGAGTTCCAGCTTCGGGCAGAATCAGTGGCGCGCAGCTCCGCTTCGCGCACGAGCGGAGTGAGTACCGGGCGTGTAGTGCTCAAGCGTGGGAACTCGCCGATGGCTCGTGCGCGAAGCAGAGCTGCGTGCTACCAGTGGTTACAACATGCCTTCATCAGCGAAGCTGTAGTACCCGTTATCGGTGTAGATGAGGTGGTCCAGAATGGGTAAATCCAGGAACTGGCCGGCTTCCTTGAGCTTGCGGGTGAGGGCAATATCAGCAGCCGAGGGGTTCTTGTTGCCGCTAGGGTGGTTGTGCACCAGAATTACGCTGCTGGCTAGCTGCTCCAGGGCTTCCTTGAAGATGAGCTTGGGGTCGGCGACGGTGCCGGCCACCCCGCCCCGGCTGATGCTCACGGTGCGCATAACCACGTTGGCCCGGTTCAGGAGCACCACCCAGAACTCCTCGTGGGGCAAATCCTGGAGGTGGGGCCGTACCACGCGGTAAATGTCGCGGGAGCAGGTGATGGTGGCGCGGGCGGGAGCGTCGGCTTCCTTGCGCCGCCGGCCCAATTCCAGGGCCGCCACAATGGTAATGGCCTTGGCCTCGCCTATGCCTTTCTGGCGCATTAGCTCTTTCAGGGAGAAGCGGGCCAGGGCGTTGAGGTCGTTTTGGGCGGCGTTAAGCACCAGCTTGGCCACATCCACGGCCGAGAGCTTGGCCGTGCCCGAGCCCAGCAGAATGGCCAGCAACTCGGCATCCGACAGTGCAGCCCGCCCTTTCTGCATCAACTTTTCGCGGGGCCGGTCTTCCTCGGCCCAGCTTTTGATGCCGAAAGCCGGCGGATTAGGGTAAGGCTGAACCGGCCCCGCTGAGGCGGGCAGCGGCATATTTTCCGTCAGATTGTCAAACTCTTGCATGGGGCACCGTTGTTGTATTGCCCGGAATTTAAAGCAAAAACCCCGCAACCCCGTTTCTACCTGTAGCAATCCGAAACCGGCCGCACGTTGGCCGGCGGATTTGTTGATTTCTGTATGCGCAATCCGTCATTTCTCGTCTTCTTTTTCGCCCTGGTTGCCGCCGCCGAGTGGTATGGCTACCAGGCTTTCCGCACCGCTTTTTCATCCGCTGAGCCAGGGAGCCGCCGCCCGACGGCCATTCTGTACTGGGGCATTTCGGCGCTGGTCTGGGCCCTGGGCATCTGGGCCATGCGCAACCGCCAGGAGCATCCATCTTTCAAGTCCTATCTGGGCGGGGTGTTGCTGGCCGTGCTGGCCGCCAAAATTGTTATTCTGATTCCACTACTGCTGGAGGACCTCACGCGCCTGGGCCGCTGGGCCCTGCAACTGGGCAACCGCCCTGCCGGTAATGCCGGCACCAGCATTTCGCGCAGTGAGTTTCTGAGCAAGGCCGCGCTGGTGCTGGGGGCCGTGCCGTTCGTATCCCTCTTGTGGGGCATGGCCAAGGGTGGTACCGACTACACCGTGCGCCGCGTGACGCTGCGCTTCCCCAACCTGCCGGCCTCGTTTGATGGGTTTAAGCTGCTCCAGATTTCCGATTTGCACACGGGCTCTTTCCACTCCAAAGAACCGCTGCAGCGAGCCGTGCAACTCATTAATGAGCAGCAGGCCGACCAGATTTTCATGACCGGCGACCTGGTAAATAACTACGCCACCGAGGTAGAGGAGCACATTGATACGCTGGCCGGCATCCAGTCCAAGCTGCCCATTTACTCCATCCTCGGCAACCACGATTACGCCGATTATGTACCGGAGTATAAGGAGGACCGGGCTGCTTGGCACGCCAACTTAGCCCGTATTAAGCAGAACCACGCCAAAATTGGCTGGAATCTGCTACTGGACGAGGCCCGCACGGTGGAGCGCAACGGCGAGAAAATTGCCATTCTGGGCGTGCAGAACTGGGGGGCTCGGGGCTTTGCCCAGTACGGCAACCTGGCCAAGGCCCACGCTGCCGCCGATACCGACGCCCCGTTCAAAATCCTGCTCAGCCACGACCCCTCGCACTGGGATGGGCAGGTGCACCAGTACGAAGACATTGACCTGATGCTAGCGGGCCACACCCACGGTATGCAGTTCGGCGTGAACCTGTCGTTTTTGAAGTGGAGCCCGGTGCAGTACGCCTACAAACAGTGGGCGGGCCTGTACCAGCGCGGCAAACAGTATTTGTACGTGAATGCCGGGCTGGGCTTTATCGGCTACCACGGCCGGGTGGGTTTCCTGCCCGAAATTACCGTGTTTGAGCTGCGGCGCGGCTAATTGTCTGATCTTGCTGCTACTACTTACAACCACTGCGGAGGTCCGCAGTGGTTTTTTGTTTGCCTGGGGGTAACCGGTTGAGCTTGCACTTCGTATAGGTCGCATTAGATTTTTCCCACTCTCTTCTCTCCTCTCAATTTCTCTCAAGCCATGAAAAAGACCCTGTTAATTCTCTCGGCTGCGGCTGCCTTTATGACGGCCTCGTGCTCGGAAAATAAAACCGCCGAAACCACCACTACCGCCGACGGCACCACCACCACAACTACCACCACCACTACACAAACGGCCTATACGCCCGAGGCCATTGAGCGCCGCGCCGACCGTATTGCGGCGGATATGGCTGCGAAGATGAAGTTCGACGACGCTACCCGTACCAAAATCCGGACGGTGTACGTGACGCGTGGCCAGCGCATTGCCGAGCTGCAAAACAAGTACGCTACCGATACCATGGGCATGGCCGCCGCCATGCGGGGTGTGTACACGGACACCGATACGGAGATGAAAACCATCTTCACCGACCCCACGCAGTATTCGGCCTACGAGTCGAGCCGTATCGATTACATGGACGACCGTTACATGGAGGATGATTCCAACATGGCAACTTCCGACATGAGCAGCACTGATGCCTCCGCCTCTTCTGCTGACATGGGTGATGGCTCAAAAATGAAAGTAAAAGCCGACGGCGACGTGAAAATTAAAGATGCTGAAGGCAACAAAATGAAGATGGACGGTGACGATGGCACCGTGAAAATGAAGCCTGAAGAAGGCGACAAGTCCGTTATTAAGTAACCAGACTTGCCGGCCGGGCTTAGTTCGGCCGCGAATTTGCTTACGGCGCAAGAGCCCGCACCTGCAACGGTGCGGGCTCTTTTTGTCTCCTTCCCACGTTGCTGCGTCGATAATGGCCGGGGCCTGATCGGTTTTATTGGCTTTCTCCGGTCGTGGTGCGTTAGTTTACTGTCTGATGAGGAGTTTTCGTTTGTCTTTGGGTTTGTTGCGCGCCGGGTGGCTGTTGGTGCTGCTGGTGCTGGCCGGGGCCGCTGCCGCCCAAATCAAGGTAACCGGCAGCGTGTCGGACGCCAGTACCCGCCGGGGTATTCCGGGGGCTTCAGTAATTGTGCAGCGCACCCGCCTGGGCACCACCGCCACCGCTGAGGGAGACTTTAGTATCACGGCCAACAACACTGATACGCTCATTTTTCGGGCCGTGGGCTTTAAAGCGCAACGGCTGCCGCTGGGCGGCACCGGCCTTTCCCAACTCATCGTGCACATTAAGCTGGTGCAGGATACCGTGCAGTTGGGGGAAGTGCGTGTAACCGAAGGCCGCCCCGACCGCGCCGTGATTAACCGAGCCTTGCGCAACATTAAGCGGCCCAGCACCGCGCCCACCAGCGCCGTAAAGCGCCCGCCTTCCCCCTCTCCCATCTTCCCCGTCGATTCGGTGGCACCAAAAGCGCCGGTACCCACGCTAGCCAGCCCAGTGAGCTTGCTGTATGAACAGTTTTCCCGAGAAGGCAAGCAGCGCCGCAAAATGGAGGAAATTAACCAGCAGGAAGCCGCTGCCAAAGCGGCCGAGCTAGACCGCCAGAACCGCCGCCGCTATAACAAGAACTTCAAGGACAACCGCGGCTACGAGGTGGAATAGCGGTGAGATTGTGAAGTGGTGAAATGGCGAGTTTGCTGTTTGATTCGTACTAATTACGCTTTCTGAACACCAAACTCACCATTTCACCACTTCACAATTTCACCATTTCCGTATAGCCGGGATATGAAGATTGGATATCCTTGCGTGAATGAGTCGTTGGACTGCACCACTACCAGTACTTTCCGGCTGGCCTCGTACTCCGATGAGCGGGTAGAGCTGGCCGTGAGCAATAACCTTCGCTGCCTGCTGCGCATTCTGCAGTGGAACGTAGAGCGTCACTTCCTGTTTTTTCGCGTTGGCTCGGGCGTGGTGCCGTTTGGTTCCCACCCCATCAATACCTATCCTTGGCAAACGCGTTTTGCGGCGCAGTTTCGGGAGGTAGGTGACTTCGTGAAGGCTCACGACATGCGTATTTCCTTCCATCCCGACCAGTTTGTGGTTCTTAACTCCCACAACGAGGATATTGTAGAACGCAGCATTCAGGAGTTGGTGTACCAAGGCTCCATGCTCGACCTTATGGGCCTCGACAGCACCCACAAGCTCCAGATTCATGTGGGTGGCCTGTATGGCGACCGGGAAGTGGCTATTGCGCGCTTCATTGCCACGTATGAGCGGCTGCCGGAAGCAGTGCGGGCCCGGCTGGTTATCGAAAACGACGACCGGCTGTTCAGTCTGCAGGATTGTTTGCGGGTGCACCGGGCCGTCGGTATTCCCATTCTGTTCGACAATTTCCACCAAGAGTGCCTCAACCACGGTGAGCCCATGGCGGAAGCCCTGCGCTTGGCCGCCGCTACTTGGCACCCCACCCACGACGGCGTGATGATGATGGACTACAGCTCACAGGCGCACGGGGAGCGTAAGGGTAAACATACCGCCAGCATAGAGGAGGATCTGTTCCGGGCCTTTGTGCAGGAGCTAGGCGACCTGGACGTTGACATCATGCTGGAAATTAAGGACAAAGAAGCCAGCGCCGGCCGGGCCTGCGGCATCCTGCGCGACGTGGGCCGTTTGGCCGCCTCGTTGCCCGCGGCCCAGTAGGTTTAACCCCTTAGGGGCCGGGGCCGTACAGCCTTCTGACAAGCGGCACAGCTTGTTTTCACTTACTTCTCCCTTTTCCGATGATATTTTCTGATCTGCTCAACGCCACTACCCACTCCCTCAGCAACGGCCTGACGGGCATTCCCATCAGCGCCGCCATGGACAACACCGAAACCTGGCAGCAGCACCTGTTGCAGAGTGGGGAACCTGCTCTGCAGGATATCGGCCGCGAATTGGGGAACCTGCAGTCGTTGCTCAGCAGCGGGGTAGCGGGCCTGGACGGGCAAGCCATTGGCCGCTCCCTGAGCATGCTGGGTGCCCAAACCGCCGAAGTGGTGCGCAGCGCCCCCGAAGAAGTTCGCAGCGGCCTTTCCAGCCTGTCAGACTTACTACTGAAAGCCGGCGGACAGCTAGAGCAAGCCCGCTAACCGCCTTACACACAACAGCGCCGCCCTACTCTATGTGGGGCGGCGCTGTTGTGTGTAAGCTACCTGGTTGACTACGGACGAATGGTACCGGCGGGAGTGGTGGTACCGGCTGGTGTGGTGTTCATTGGTGCCGTGGAAGTACCCGTCCGGACGCGGCGGCCATTGGTGTTGGTGCGGCCGGGAGCCGTAGTAGGAGCCGTGGTGGGTAAGGAGGTGCGGCGTGCGTCGCCGGGGTTTATTACCGGCGACGTGGTGGCAGGACGCTGGTCAATGGTACCGGGCACGGTTTGCGTAGGGTTGGACATTGTGGGCGTCCGTTGGTCGAGGGTCCCTGGGTTGGTAGCCGGGTTAGCGGGATTCACCGGCGACACGGTGGTCTGGTTCATGCTACCGGCGCGCTGGGGGGCGGTGGGCGAAATCTGAGCGGAGGCAGCTGTGGCGGCCAGAAGCAGGCCAGCAGTTACAAACAAGGTATTTTTCATGGTGTGAGTGCGTTAAGAAGAAAAGACGGTGACTGCCTATGAGTCACCTTGCCCTAGTTATACGCTCAGCCCCAACTCACTGCCGGAAAGCCCATAATCTTGTTTCGCCCTTAGCCTATATAGCGGGCTGTAGCGCAAGGATTTATCCGCTTACGGGCAGCGTGAAGCGGAAGGTGCTCCCACTCCCCAATTCGCTTTCCACCCACAGCTGTCCGCCCTGGCTCCCGATAAACTCCCGGGCAATGCTTAATCCCAGGCCCGAGCCCCCTTTGTACCCCGTTTTGTCGGGAATCTGCACGAAGCGCTGGAAGATTTTTTCCTGGTACTGGGGCGCAATACCGGGTCCGTGGTCCTGCACGCTCACCTCTACCTGCTGCCCCCCGGCCGCCAGTTCCGCCCGAATGTGCAGTTGCGCCTGCTCCGGCGAGTAGCGGATGCCGTTAGCCAGCAGATTCAACAGCACCCAGGTAGTTTTTTCCAGGTCAGCGCGCACGGGGGGCAGGGCGGCGGGCACCTGTACGTCGAGGGTGAGCTGCTTGGGCTGAAGCTGGAGCTGGATGGTATCGGCGGCAAACTGCACGATGTCGCGCACCTGGGTGGGCTGGAAGTTGAGCTGGATGTTGCCTGATTCCAGCCGAGACACATCAATCAGCTCCCCCACCAGTTTCAGCAGCCGCTGGTTTTCCTGCTTGATGGTGGCCAGAATCCGCTGCTGCTCCTCATTCACGGAGCCCACTTTGCCATTCTGCAGCAGCTTCAGGCTGAAATTGATGCTGGACAGCGGCGTTTTCAACTCGTGCGACACCGTGGCCAGGAAGTTCGACTTGGCCTGGTCCAGCTTCTTGTACTCTGACACGTTGTGTAGGGTAAGAATAGAGCCTATGAACTCCATCTTGTCCAGCGCCTCGTTGAAGCTGATGACGTCGTTTACAGCCACACGGTAGTACACTTCCTCGCCGTTCTGAGCCAGTGTGAGCACCGGGGCGGCTTCCTGGGGGCGCTGGGCAGCGGGCGTATCCAGGTGGCGTAATAGCTCCCGGAATAGGTCGTTTTGCTGCGCTACCTCGTCGGCGGGACGGCCCAGCAGCTGGGCAGCGGGCAGGGCCAGCAGGTTGGCGGCCACAGGGTTCACCAGCAGCACCCGGCGGTTTTCGTCTATCAGCAGCAGGCCCTCATCCAGGTTATTCACGATGCTGGCGGCGCGGTTGCGCTCGGCCATCAGCTGGGCCAGCGTGGAGGTACGGTAGTCTTGCAGCTGCACCAGCATGCGGTTGAAGGCCCGCGCCACCGTCCCAAACTCGTCGTGGCTTTCCACCGGAATGGAGGCCGAATAATCCTGGTTGGTGGCGTTTTCGATGCTGGCCGTGAGCTTGCGCAAGCCCCCCACGGCCGCCTCGGGCACGCTCAGCACGAACAGCAAAGAAGTCAGCAGCGCGAAGGTGAGCAGGGCCAGCACGTAGCGCTGCTGCTGGGTGGCGGTGCGGTTGGCAGTTTCGTTTTTGCGGCTGAGGGCCTGGGTATTCAGATCTATCATGCGGTACGTGAGCCCACGCAGTTCCCGTATATTCGCCTGCCAGATTTGCGGCGAAGTAGTATCGGAGGCCAAATACCGGTTCAGTCCACCCACGGCTTCAAACAACGAATCAACCACCTGCTGCTCTCCCGGCTCGGTTACGTTCCCACCTTCCCGGGCCAGCAAACGCTCAAATTGCTGCTTGGCGGCCATATCCAAAGGTGCTTCCCGGACTTGCAACTGGTCGAGGGCGCGCAGCATCTGCTGGCCCAGCTCCACGGAGTACAGGTTGTCCTTGAGCACATTGCGGGCCGTGCGGTCCAGGCGGTTGAGCGAGAACAGGGTAAACGCACTCACCCCCAGCAGCAGTAGCAGCATGGTGACGAAGGCCAGGGTGATTTTGGTTTTGAGATTCATGGGCGGGCATTATCAGGGCTAGAAACTAGCTCCCCTCCTTGGAAAGGAGGGGCTGGGGGTGGTTGATTTTTTAGAGCTAAAAACTAGAACTAGCCTATGTGCTGACGATTATCAACCACCCCCAACCCCTCCTTTCCAAGGAGGGGAGCTAGTTTCTTGCTTCGCGCTACATCAGTAACTCACTAAAAACACGTCCACGTCCAGCGGGGAGCGGGCTACGGCGCGGATGAGACGGCGCGTGACGCCGGGGCGCAGCAGGCGCTGCCACCAGCTTTTCTCACCGGTTACCCCGCAAATCAGCAACGTGACGCCCTTTTCCTGGGTGATGCGCAGAACTTCCGCCACAATATCGTCGGCTTTTACGCGCAGAATCTGGCCGCCCAGCTCGGTGGTGAGCTGCAGGTTGTTGAGCAGGTGGCGCTGAGTAGCCAGGTTGATCCGGTCGGCCGATTCGCGGGGCGTCTGCACGTAGAGCACGGCCCACCCGGCGGCCGAGAGTCGGTCGGCGAGGCGGCTGGTTTTGCGGATGATTTCGCGGGCGGCGGGAGCATTGGCGTTGATGCAGGCCAGCAGCCGGTCCTGGTTGCGGCGCTCCGGCGTTACGGGCGCGGCCCCTCCCCCATCAGTTTCAATCTGGCGGCTGATGAGGTTGGCGGTTTCGCGCACGGCTAACTGGCGCAGCTGCAGCAGGTTTTCGGCCTGAAAGAAGTTGGCCAGCGCCGTGGGCACTTTGGCCGCGTCGTAGATCTTACCTTCCTCCAGCCGAGCCCGCAACTCCGGTACCGTCAGGTCCACATTCACCACCTCATCGGCCAGCTTCAGCACCTGGTCGGGCACCCGTTCCGTTACATCGGTACCCGTGATGCGCTGCACCTGGTCGTGGAGGCTTTCCAGATGTTGAATATTCACGGCCGTGATGACCGAAATACCAGCCCGCACCAGCTGCTCTACGTCCTGCCAGCGCTTTTCGTTTTCGGAGCCGGGCACGTTGGTGTGGGCCAACTCATCCACCACCACCACCGAGGGCCGGCGCTGCAGAATGCCCTGCACATCCATTTCCTCCAGCATGCGTCCCTTGTAGAATATGTGCTTGCGCGGTACGGTGGGCAGGTCGCGCAGCTGGGCCACGGTGCCAGAGCGGCCGTGGGTTTCCACGTAGCCCAGCACCACATCCACGCCGTGGGCGCGCAACTCGTGGGCTTCCTGCAGCAACCGATAGGTTTTGCCCACGCCGGCCGCCAGCCCCAGGTACACCTTCAGCCGCCCGCGCCGCCGCTGCTGCACCAGCCGCAGAAACCGCTCTGCCGATTGGTCGCGCTGTTGGTCGTCGATGTCGTTCATGGTAGTTGCCTCACCCCCTAGCCCCCTCTCCTGCAGAGAGGGGGGACTAGCTGCTAGCTTTTAGCGCTAATTCAGGAAGTGTGCTTGGCGAAAAGATGTAGACTAGAAAGTTAGAGCTAGTTCCCCCTCTCTGCAGGAGAGGGGGCTAGGGGGTGAGGCAAACGGCGCTAAAACGCCAGCGCGATGCTACTAGTGAGGTTGCCGTAGTTGCGGGTGGGGTTGCCGTTGCGGTCCGAGAGGAAGGGCTGGCGGCCGTGGAAGGTGCGGCCTTCTACCCGGAACGTCACGTTGGAGGTGGGCGCGTAGTCGAGGTTGAGGGAAGCGGCCTGCACTTTGAAGTCGGCAGCTGCAGCCACCGGCGAAATGGAGCTGATAATAATGCCCCGGTCGGCGTTGTAGTACTCGGCGCGGGCGGCGGCGGTCCACTTATCGGCCAGCTTGTAGCGCACAAAGGCCGCGCCGGTGTGCCAGGTATCAGCCTTGCCGCCGCGCTGCTCACTTTCCTGCTTGCCCACGTCGAACACCAGGGCCAGGCTGAGGCGGTCGGTAGCGGCGTAGCTCACGTAGAAATCGTGGAAGTAGCGGCGGCGACGCACCGAGTCCTGGGGCTGCTCGTTGCCGTAGAAGGTGCTGCTGTTGATGAGCAGCTTGTCGGTGGGCTTCCACTGAATCTGGGTGCCCAGGGCCTTGGCCTGATTGTTTTCGCGGATGTTCTGCCAGCCGTTGAGCACCAGCCCGGTCAGCGTCAGCTTGGGGCTCACCTCGTAGGTCAGCCGCGCCCCGGCTTCGTAGTAGGGCGAGTTTTCGGCCATCAGGGAGCGGGTCAGCGTCCAATTGTCCTTGCTCAGGGCCGACTCAAACCCAATGTGCGAGCCGAAAATACCCACGTCGAGCCACGCTTTCTTAAAGGGCCGGAAGCCCGCGTAGGCTTCGTAAAGGTGCTTGAGCACCTGATCTTCGGCCGCGTAGTTGGCCGATACGTAGGTGCCCGCGTGCAGGCCTAGGGCCCCGCGCACCTGCCCGTTGTCGTAGCGCAGACCGATGACGGCATTGTTCACCGTAAACTCGTTTTGGCGGTTGTGCGAGTACAGGAAGCCGGGGCGCTGGTTGGTGGCCGCGTGCTTGAAATCATAGCCGTAGTAGCCATCCACGAAGCCGTAGGTAGTCAGCGGATTGGCCGGAGCCACCGGGGCCGCAGTGGAGTCAGGCGTAGTTTGGGCCGATGCAGCCGAAGCCGTAAGCAGCGCAGCAGTTGCGAGTAGAAACAGTGGTTTCATGGGAGAGAAAGAATGCCGAGAACCTCACCCCCCGCCCCCGTTTCGCTTGATGCGCGAAGCCTCGGGGAGAGAGGGAGCCTGACGTTTTTTGATCAGGCGGGTGGCGGGGAAGTAATACGGAATTGAGGATGTAAAGCAACGAAATCGGGCCGGGAGGCAGTAGCGCGAACTTTGTAGTTCGCGCCCCAGAACGACAATCGTTGCAGCGGCGCGGAGGCGCGAACTACAAAGTTCGCGCTACTGCCTCAGGCTACCAGTTGCAGCAGCAGCCACAGCAGCGCCAATGCCAGGAAGGTGTATCCCGGCCGGAAGCGGCGGCTCCGGTGCCGGTGGGCCCGCAGCCGCCAATGGACCTGGGCCCGATGAGGATGCGTCACCATTAGCGGTTCTGCAGGGCGTCGAGGGCCACGTTCAGGCGCAACACGTTTACCCGATCAGGGCCGAAGGCGCTGCGTTGGGTGTGCTGGACTACTAAGGCTTGCACCTTGGCAGCCTCCAGGTTACGCGCCTGGGCCACACGGGCCACTTGTACGGTGGCGGCGGCCGGCGAGAGGTGGGGGTCGAGGCCGGAGCCGGAAGCGGTGAGCAGCTCGGCCGGTACCTGGGCTTTGGTTACACCAGGGTTCTGCACCAGAAACGTATCGAGGCGGGCCTGCACGGTGGCTAGATACTCGGGGTTACTGGGGCCTTTGTTGGAGCCGGCCGAGCCGGCGGCGTTGTAGTCCACGGCCGAGGGGCGGCCCTGGAAGTACTCGGGGCGGGTGAATTTCTGGCCCACGTTGTCGTAGCCCACCACGCGGCCGTTGTGGCTGACGGTTTCGCCCTGGCCGCCGTTCGGGGTCAGTTGGGCGCCGGCCCACACCAGCGCGGGGTAAATCAGGCAGCATACCACCAGCAGTACAAGGGTCAGGCGGAATGCGGGAAGTAGGTTCTGTTTCATGGAAAAGAGAGCTAAAAAGCTAAGACTAGAGCTAGTTCCCCTCCTTGGAAAGGAGGGGCTAGGGGTGGTTGATTCGTTGAACGATTCGGGGTCAGGTCGTTCTGGTAAACAACATCAGCACGCGGATCAACCACCCCAGCCGCGCCTTCGGCACGGCGTCCCCTCCTTTCCAAGGAGGGGAGTTTTCGTGCTGATTTCTACAAAAACAGCCCCACCACCAAGTCAATCACCTTGATGCCGATGAAGGGCACAATCACGCCGCCCAGGCCGTACACCAGCAGGTTGCGGCGTAGCAGCGCCGAGGCACCGATAGGCTTGTAGGCCACCCCGCGTAGCGCCAGCGGCACCAGCAGCGGAATGATAATGGCGTTGAAAATCACGGCGGAAAGAATGGCCGACTGCGGCGACTTCAGGCTCATGATGTTGAGCGCGCCCAGGGCCGGAATGGCCACCATGAACAAGGCGGGCACAATGGCGAAGTACTTGGCTACGTCGTTGGCAATCGAAAACGTGGTGAGCGTGCCGCGCGTCATCAACAGCTGCTTCCCGATTTCCACCACTTCGATGAGCTTGGTGGGGTCGTTGTCGAGGTCCACCATGTTGCCGGCTTCCTTGGCGGCCTGGGTGCCCGAGTTCATGGCCACTCCCACGTCGGCCTGGGCCAGGGCGGGGGCGTCGTTGGTGCCGTCGCCCATCATGGCCACCAGCTTGCCCTGCTGCTGCTCGCGGCGGATGTAGGTCATCTTGTCCTCGGGCTTGGCTTCGGCAATGAAGTCGTCCACGCCGGCTTTTTCGGCAATGAATTTGGCCGTGAGCGGGTTGTCGCCGGTTACCATGACGGTTTTGATGCCCATTTTGCGCAGGCGCTCAAACCGCTCCTGGATGCCGGGCTTGATGATATCCTGCAGCTCCACCACGCCCAGCACCCGGTCGTTGTGGCTCACCACCAGCGGAGTACCGCCGTTACCGGCTACCGCGTCGGTGCGCTGCGTGACTTCCTGCGGGTAGGGCTGGTTGGCTTTGTTGGCGAGCTGGCGGATGGCATCGGAGGCGCCCTTGCGGATGCGGGTGCCATCCTGGAGCGTGACGCCGGAGCTGCGGGTTTCGGCCGTAAACTTGATCAACTCCGCCCCTACCAACCGACTTTGCAGTTGCTGCGGATCCACCTGCTTTTCGCGGGCCAGCTCCACAATGCTCTTGCCCTCGGGCGTTTCGTCGGTGAGCGAGGAAACGGTGGCAAACTCAATAAACGTGTGCTCATCTACGCCGGGCGCGGGCCAGAAGTGGGTGGCTTTGCGGTTGCCGATGGTGATGGTGCCGGTTTTGTCGAGCAGCAGCACGTCGATGTCGCCGGCCGTTTCCACGGCTTTGCCGCTTTTGGTGATGACGTTGGCGCGCAGGGCGCGGTCCATGCCCGCAATGCCGATGGCCGACAGCAGCCCGCCGATGGTGGTCGGAATCAGGCACACAAACAGGGCAATGAAGGCCGAAATGGCAATGGGCGTCTTAGCGAAATCGGCAAACGGGGCCAGCGTAACGCACACAATGACGAACACCAGCGTGAAACCCGCCAGCAGAATAGTGAGGGCAATTTCGTTGGGCGTTTTCTGCCGCGACGCGCCTTCCACTAGGGCAATCATCTTGTCCAGAAACGACTCGCCGGGGGCCGTCGTCACCACCACCTTAATGCGGTCCGACAGCACCTTGGTCCCGCCCGTTACGCTGGATTTGTCGCCACCAGCCTCCCGTATCACCGGGGCCGACTCGCCCGTAATGGCCGACTCATCAATGGTCGCCAGGCCCTCGATAATTTCCCCATCCGTAGGAATGATTTCGCCGGCTTCCACCAGGAAAATCTGACCTTTCTGGAGCTGGGAGGAAGAAACCGAGGACTCGCGGCCGTCGGCATCGAGGACGCGGGCGGGCGTTTCCTCGCGGGTTTTGCGCAGGCTTTCGGCCTGGGCCTTGCCGCGGGCTTCG
The DNA here is from genome assembly GCF_032464715.1 of Hymenobacter endophyticus. NCBI lineage: Bacteria > Pseudomonadati > Bacteroidota > Cytophagia > Cytophagales > Hymenobacteraceae > Hymenobacter > Hymenobacter endophyticus. Next base: position 227,483 of record NZ_JAWDJT010000004.1, read on the forward strand.
GCAATGGCCTCGGCGAAATTGGCAAACAGCAGCGTCAGAAACAGCACCACAAACACGGTGAAGTTGTATCCGAAGGAGCCCTGGGCGGCATCCGGCTTCACCAGCAGCCCCAGCGTCACGAGCAGCATCACCACCGTCCCGATTTCCACGGTGAACATCACCGGGTTGCGGAACATGATGCGCGGGTCGAGCTTCACGAAAGCCTGTTTCACGGCCTCCGACACCAGCGCGGGTTGAAAGAGAGATTGAGATTTAGTTGACATGAGAGTAGAAGAGGCTATATGGTTCCCCTCCTTTTTTCAAGGAGGGGTGCCCGAAGGGCGGGGTGGTTCACTCGTTGCTGATGTTGTTTTTAATTGGCTGATAGACTGTTCGACCAAACAACATCAGCACGCGGGTCAACCACCCCAGCGTCGGCTGCGCCGCCGCGTCCCCTCCTCATCTGAGGAGGGGAGTTTTCGTGCTGCTTAGTACAGCGAGAAATGCTCGGCCAGGGGGCCCAGGGCCAGGGCGGGGAAGAAGGCCAGGGCGGCAATGATGACGATGACGGCCAGCACCATCACCCCGAAGGTGGCCGTGTCGGCGGGCAGGGTGCCGGCGCTTTCGGGCACGTACTTCTTGCGGGCCAGCAGGCCGGCAATGGCTACCGGGCCGATGATGGGCAGGAAGCGGGACAGCAGCAGCACCACGCCGGTGGCAATGTTCCAGAACGGCGTGTTGTCGCCGAGGCCCTCGAAGCCGGAGCCGTTGTTGGCCGAGGATGAGGTGAACTCATAGAGCATTTCGGAGAAGCCGTGGTAGCCGGGGTTGGCCAGCCATCCAGCGTACTCGGTGGGGTTGCCGGTGTAGGTGTGGGCCGCCAGGGCCGTGCCCGCCAGAATAAGGAGCGGGTGCAGTAGCGTCACGAGGATGGCAATTTTCATTTCCCGGGCCTCAATCTTCTTGCCCAGCAGCTCGGGCGTGCGGCCCACCATCAGGCCGGCAATGAACACGGCAATAATGAGGTAAGCGAAGAAGTTGAGCAAACCCACCCCGCAGCCGCCGTAGAAGGCATTGGTCATCATGCCCAGCAGTTGGCTCATCCCCGAAATGGGCATAAACGAGTCGTGCATGGAGTTGACGGAGCCGCAGCTGATGATGGTGTTGGTGATGCTCCAGTAGGCCGAAGCCGCCGCGCCAAAGCGGATTTCCTTGCCTTCCATAGCGCCCAGGGCTTGGTTCACGCCCATGCTGGCAATGGCGGGGTTGCCGTGCAGCTCGTAGTACACCGTGGGGGCCAGCAGGGCCACGAAGCCCACGGTCATCACCCCGAAAATCATGTAGGCCAGCTTGCGGCGCTTCAGGTAGAAGCCCAGCGCAAACACCATGGCAATGGGAATGACGCACAGCGCAATATTCTCGACGGCGTTGGTGAGGAAGTTGGGGTTTTCGAGCGGATGAGCCGAGTTAGCCCCAAAAAACCCGCCCCCGTTGGTACCCAGCTCCTTGATGGCCACCATAGCCGCCACCGGCCCCCGACTCACCGCTACCGAGTCGCCCTGCAGCGTAACCAGCTGCTGCTTGCCCTGCAGGGTCATGGGCGTGCCGTTGAAGGCCAGGATGAGGGCAATGAGCAGGGCACCGGGCAGCAACAGGCGCGTGAGGCTCTTCACGAAGTGCTCGTAGAAGCTGCCCAGCTTCTCGGTAGTGCGGGTTTGCAGGGCATTGAACACCACCACCGCCGCCGCAATGCCGGTAGCGGCCGTTACAAATTGCAGAAAGGTGATGACGACAATCTGGGACAGGTAGCTCAGACCCGACTCACCGGAGTAGTGCTGCAGGTTGCAGTTCACCAGAAAGGAGATGGCCGTGTTGAAGGCCAGATCGGGCGACATGCTGGGGTTGCCGTCGGGGTTGAGCGGCAGGCTGCCCTGGGTGCACAGCACCAGCATAGCCAGCAGGAACCACACCAAGTTGATGGTGAGCAGCGCCACCAGGTGTTGCTGCCAGCTCATTTCGCGGCGGGCATCAATGCCGGAGAGCCGGAAAATGCCATTTTCCACCGGCCGCATAAAGTCGAGCAGGTTTTTTTCGCCCCGAAACACGCGGGCCAGGTAAGCGCCCAGCGGCAGGGCCAGCACCAGCGTAACCAGGTAAATCCCGCCGATGCTGAGTAGTTCGTTATTCATGGAAGTAGGTTAGAATTTCTCCGGGCGCAGCAGCACGTAGCAGAGGTAGCCGAACGTGGCGAGGGAGAGGACAAACAGGGTGACCATCATGGCGCGGCGGGGTTAGATCTGGTCGAAAAAATCGACGGACTTATAGAAGAGCCAGAAGCCGGCCAGGCCAGCGGCCGTGAGCAGCGGAATCATCAGAAGTGCAGGCATAGTGAGAAGGCGTGCCCCTTAGGGCAGCATGGTGGTGTGCGGATACTGGTAGGTCTGGTACAAGCGGGCGGGCATGAGCTGGCGAGCCAGCTGGTTGCCGTAGGTGCTGCCATCCAGGTGCAGGCAGTGCAGATACACATTCTCGATGGCGCGGGCCAGGTAGGCGTCGCCCTGCCGCAGCAGGCAGTCGGCCACCTCAAAGCAGCGCTTGAGCAGGGCCAGGTGGCCGCCCTCGGCAGCCTCGCGGGTGAAGGTGGCAAAGCAGCTCAGCTGCCGGTAAATACTCTGGCGAGTAGCGGGTACTTGTAACTCGGCGCCTAACTCCGGGAAGCTTTCCAACAGTAGTGAGGCAGTTTCGGTGGAAGAAGTCATCGGAAACGATGAAAAGAAGTGGAACTGGTCCGTGAATGAGTCTGCGGCGCCGGGGCTGGGCCCTGAGTTGGTTGTCAGTCTACTCAGGGCCGGCCTCGGTTCGGCTCGTTTGCCGAATCGACGAAAGGCTCGGGTGGCTCATTACCAATCCAGGCCCACATCCGGCCGCCATTCACAATTTCCACCACATCAATCTGATTATCAGCTCTAAATATTTTCACCTCTCTCCCACCCAACATACCGGACACAAAAAAACCGGGTCATTCTGACCCGGTGCGTTGGTCAGAATAACCCGGTTTGATTGAATACTGGTTTTTATTCCAAGGCTTCAGCCCTGAGATGTGAATGGCATTTATTTGATGTATTTCGCCAAGGTGGCCTGCAGGTCCGCGCCTTTCAGGTTGGCGGCAATGATTTTACCGGTGGGGTCAATCAGGTAGTTCTGCGGAATGCCGGTCACGGCATAGCTGCGGGCAGCGGCATTTTCCCAGCCGCGCAGGTCCGATACCTGTGTCCAGGTTAACTGGTCGTCGGCAATAGCCTTTACCCACTTGGCGCGGTCCTTCTCGCCATCAAGGGATACGCCGAGCACTTCAAAGTTGCGGCTTTTGTAGGCGGCGTAGGCTTTGGCCACGTTAGGGTTTTCCTGGCGGCAGGGGCCGCACCAAGACGCCCAGAAATCCACCAGCACGTACTTGCCCCGGTAGTCGCGCAACGCCACGGTTTTACCATCGGGCGTCTGCTGGCTGAATTCAGGCGCTTGCGCGCCTATAGCCACCGTTTTTAGGCCTTTAACCATTTTTCCGTACTCCTGGCCCTGGGGAGTATTTTTAAGCGCTGGGCTTAGGGCCTCGTACAGTGGGCCTACGGTAGCGTATTGCGGAAGGTCCCGGCCCTGTACATCCAGCAGTGCATCCAAGCTGACCTGTGAGTTAGGGTTCGCCTTGACGAAAGCGTAGTTAGCGGCGGCAAATTGCTTGTTGAATTCGGCAAACCGAGCTTGAATCTTTTCTCCAAAAGTCGGGTCTTGGCGCTGTTGCTCCGTAGCGGTTTGTAGTTCAGCTCCGTAAGCCTGAATTTGGGCTATAACAGGGGCTAATGCAGTTTTCAGTCGCCCGTAGTCTTTATTCAAGCCCCCCCCGACAATAGTGGCATGTGCCAATGAATCGGGGCTGGTCACGGCAACAGTACTAGGCTCCAAGTATAAGTTAGCCCGGTCCAGCTCTTGTCCACGCAAGCTCCCCATCCGACCAGTACGCCGCAAAACAAGTGTGGCCATAGCCGGCGCTTCGGCGGTGCCTTTCAGCTCGAAGGTGCCGTTTTTAAGCGTGGCAGAATCAGTAACCGTCATTCCGCGCAGCAGATATACCTTAGCCGGTGGGTTTAATTGACCCAGTTTGCCTTTGATGGTAAAAGGCATTGCCGTTTGGGCATTGGCCAGCCAGGGAGCAACCAATAGGAAGCCTAGTAAACACTTTTTCATACGAGGTAGGTAAGGTGGGCGCACTAAAGAATAAACGGACTACAAAACACCAAAGTCAAGCTACAGAAATAACGGCAGCATCTGGCTAACTGGTATATAGTCGTATATATATTTATCCGCTGCGCTTCATTCTGCTGATATTACAGCCCGTACTCCTGAATTTTGCGGTAGAGCGTTTTGGTGCCGATACCGAGCTGGCGGGCGGCTTCCATTTTGTTGCCGCCGGCGTCGTGGAGCACCTTCCAAATCTGGCGCTTTTCCAGGGTGCGCAGGCTTCTGTCGGCTACTTCATCAGCGGTGGGGGCGGCCGTAAAGTAGTGGAAGTCAGCGGGCAGGTCGTCGGTGGTGAGCGTGTCGCCGTCGGCGAGAATGGCGGCGCGCTCCAGCACGTTTTTCAGTTCCCGCACGTTGCCGCGCCAATCGTGGCGGCGCAGCTGCTCCAGCACTTCAGGTTCCAGCCCACGCAGGCGGCGGCGCAGCTTGCCCGCGAAGAACTGCAGGAAGTAGTCGGCCAGCAGGGGCACATCCTCGCGCCGCTCGTTCAGGCCCGGCACCGGCACCGTAAACACGGCCAGGCGGTAGTACAAATCGGGGCGAAAGTGCCCGGCCTCAGCTTCCTGCTTTAGGTTGCGGTTGGTGGCCGCCACAATGCGCACGTTCACGCTGGTGGGCCGGGTGTCGCCGAGCTTGGTAAACTGCTGGGTTTCGAGCACCCGCAGGAACTTAGCCTGCACATTCAGCTCCAACTCCCCGATTTCGTCCAGAAACAAGGTGCCGCCGTTAGCTTCCTCCAGCAACCCTTTCTTATCCGTCAGAGCGCCCGTAAATGCCCCCTTCCGGTAGCCAAACAGCTCCGATTCCAGCAAATCCTTCGGGAAAGCCGAGCAGTTCACGGCCACAAACGGCTTGTTGCGGCGCGGGCTGGCCTGGTGAATGGCCTGAGCAAACAGCTCCTTGCCCGCCCCGGTGGGGCCTTCCAGCAGCACGGTGCTGTCGGTGGGGGCCGCACGCTCAGCCAGCTTCTTGGCCTGCAGCAGCGCCGGAGAGCGGCCAATCATACTGTCAAAGCTGTATTGGGCGCCTACCTTTTTCTCCAAATCAGCCACCCGACGTTGCAGCCGCGCCTTCTCAGCAGCTCTGCTTACCACCACCACCAGCTGGTCGTCGGAGTCGCCTTTGGTCAGGTAGTCAAAAGCGCCTTCTTTCATGGCCCGCACGCCGTCGGGAATGGTACCGTAGGCAGTCATCAGAATCACTTCGGCCAGTGGCGCGGCTTGTTTGTAGCGGGGTAGCAGGTCGAGGCCGTAACCATCGGGTAATTTCACATCCGACAGCACGACCAGCACCTCTTCCGCGTGCTGGCGCAGCAGTTCCAGGCCGCGGCGGGCATCGGGGGCTTGCAGCACGGTATAGTCCTCCAGTTCCAGCACCCGGGCCAGCAACTGGCGCAGGGCAGTTTCGTCATCGATGAGCAGCAGAGTTCCGGCAAGCATGAGTGGGGTAGGTTGGGCTATATCGGGCTGGCGGCCATTTTGAGCTGCGCGAGGAATGACAGACGTGCTAGTTCACAAAAAAACCCGACTCAGCAGCGCTAAATCGGGTTTCAATAGTTTAGAAACTGAGAAAAACAGAAGTCTAAGTTCTTACTTCTATTATCTCCTTTCTAAAACAGAGTGGAGCCGCAGGGATTCGAACCCTGGTCCAGACAAGGAAGGCGTCGAGCTTTCTACGTGTGTATCTATGCTTGGATTTTCGAAGGAAACCAGGCGCACATCAGGCCCTTGATTTCCCCTTATCTGTTTGAGTTTCGCGCAGGCGTCACAGCGCCACCTGCACTATCCTAACTCTTACGACGCCCCGAACTCACCCGTGAGAAGGAATACGGGTGCGGGACGATGGCAGTGCGTAGTTCTAAACTAGGCAGCCATGGCGTAGCTATACTCGCCAGTTATTGTTCGGACGGCTTTTTTTTACGGGAGATTCATCCAACTCCCGACACGCTTACTCGCGACATGCACGAGCTGTCAATTCCGGTCGGCCCCAATTGAGAAAGAACAAACCCGCCACCGAAGTAGCGGGGTGCGAATGTACGCACATCAGCCAGAAAACGTTGTAACGGGCCAAAAATGTTCCTTCTTATCAGATTAATCCTGGCGCAGGAAGCGCTACTTCGCGGCTACGCTTTTTGGCTGAAAATTGGGATGACCGGCCTGCCAGAGGGCAAAAGCGTACATATTGGCGAAGTTGCGGAAGGTCACTTTCTTGTCTTCCGTGAAGTGGCCGTTGTCGTAGTTGACTTGCAGCAGCACGGGCTTGCCAGAGGTACTGGCCGCTTGCAAAGCCGCCGCAAACTTGCCGGGCTGCCACACAATTACGCGGGGGTCGTTCATACCACCCACGCACAGCACGGCGGGGTACTTGGTACCGGGCTTCACGTGCTGGAAAGCGTCCATCTCATAGAGGCCCATGCACTGCACCGAGTCTTTCACAGTACCAAACTCAGGAGTATTTACGGGGCCGTTAGGCGAGTTTTCCATGCGTAGGGCATTGGAGCAGCTCACGTTGCTGATGGCGGCGGCAAACAAATCGGGACGCTCAGTGATGGCGCGGCCGATCAGGATGCCGCCTGCGCTGGTCCCCTCCCCAATAAGATGCTGGGGGCTGGTGTACTTGTTCTTCACCAAGTATTCGCCGCAGGAAATAAAGTCTTTCCAGGTGTTGGGCTTGGTGGTTTGGTAGCCGGCCCGGTACCAGGCCTGGCCTTTCTCGGAGCCGCCGCGCGGGTGGGTTTCGGCCAGAATTACGCCCTGGTTGAGCAGCGCTAGGTTGCGGCGGCTGAAATAAGGCGTAGCCGATATACCGTAGGCCGCGTAGCCGGTCATGAAGCACACGGCGTTGCCATCTTTCCTGAGGCCTTTTTTGTATATCAACGACAACGGCACTAGTACGCCGTCGTGGCCGGGCACTTCCAGTTCCTCCACCACCAGGTCGTCGGTGCCGGGGTAGCGGGCCTGCATATCGAAGGGGCTGACCACCATTTTTCGGCTTTCGGGGGTGTAGTCGTACACGGTTTCGGGCCGGCTCCAGGTGGATACGTAGGTAAAGATTTCGTTGCTGGTGGTGGCATTGTAGGGCTCCAAACCGGCGGTGCCGGTACCGGGCATGGGCACGTTGGCCCACTGTTGGGTGCGTGGGTCATACTGCCGCACTTTTTCGTTGATACCGTCGCTGAGCACCACGAACACGTAATCTTTGGTGGCGAGCAGGCGGGTGATGTTGCCGGTGCCCTCGGGCAGCAGCACGGTGGCGTTGGCGGGACTGGGGCGGGCAGCATCCGTCACCAGAATCCGGCCTTTGGGCGCACCCTTCACACTATGCAGGTATATGTTGCTGCCCAGCTTCGCGAAGTCGTACACGCTGTCGGTGGGAGTAACTAAGTGCTTCCAGGCAATGATTGGTTTGGCGAGGTCGGCGGGGGTCGTCAGCCAGACATCCGCGCGGCGGTCAACGGAAGCAAGCACGCCATACACCAGCGTCTGGTCATTGGTGAAGGCCATGATGGGGTACTGGTCGGGCCGCATGCCCATGTCCGGGTTCTTGGCTCTCGACCACAGCTCCCGGTCAGTGGCAACGGCCGTGCCCAGGCGGTGCAGGCGGGCCTTGGTATCGAGGTTGCCTTTGGGGTCTTTGGGGTCGGTGGAGTTGTTGGGAGTGTAGAGGAAGCCGCTCCCGTCGGGCAGCCAGCTGATGTCGCCGCCAAATACCGCCGAAATACTCTCAGGCCGAAACGCGCGGGTAGCCACGTTCAGCACACGCACCGTCGACAGCTCGGCGCCGCCTTCCTGCAAGCCCAGGGCCACCTGCTGTCCATCGGGGCTGGGCGTGTAGGCGGTCATGGAGTACGTTTTGGTTTTGTCGTAGGCGGTGGGGTCAAAAAGCAGCTTTTCGGGGCCGGTTTTGCCTTCGCGTACGTACAGCTTGCCAACCGTTTCGGAGGGCAGGGTTTTGCGGTAGAAATAACGGGAGCCACGCTTTTTCACTTGCCCGTAGCGCACGGTCAGCAGCTTGTCGTAGGCCTCAAAGGTTTTAATCAGGCTGTCCCGGCCCGGCAGTTGGTCGAGGGTGCGCTTGGTGTAGTCGGCCTGAGCCTGAAAACAGGTTTTCACCTCGGGGCTGTTCACGTCTTCCAGCCAGCGGTAGTTGTCCACCACTTTTTTGCCGAAGTAGACATCCGTAACGGGACGTTGGGGCGTGGCAGGTGGCCCGGCGGATGTGGTTTGGGCCAGGGCTACCGGAGCAGCCAGCAGCTCTGGCAGCATCAGAAAGAGAAAAGCTGTTTTCATCCGAAATCAACGTGAAGTGGAAAACCCAAAGGACCTAAAAGAGGCCAACGCTACCGTGCCGCAAGGTTACTGTTGCGTTACGGGGCAAGTATCCGTTATTCAAACTATAATACAAAATATTATTCGATTTATATAATAAATAACTATTGCCATGGGGTGCGTTTTACTGGCTTTACCGAAAGCATTAGCGGGGGCCGATAACGCAATTGACAGCCAATTGCAAGGCGGATTCGCCGGGTGCTTTGCGTATCTTTGCCTCTAGCTCGTATGGAAAATTTCGTTGTTTCGGCCCGCAAGTACCGCCCAGCCACGTTTCGCAGCGTGGTGGGGCAGCAGCACGTTACCACCACCCTGCAGAATGCCATTGCCTCCCAGCACTTGGCGCAGGCCTTCCTGTTCTGCGGCCCTCGGGGTGTGGGCAAAACCACCTGTGCCCGTATCCTGGCCAAAACCATCAACTGCGAGTTTGTGGAGGAGCACGTGCGCAAAAGCCGGCCGGTTTCGGAGCTGATCCAGGCCCAGCCCGACATCGTGCCCGACACGCTGCTAAGTGCCGCCGACCCCGACAATACGCCCTTCGAGCTGGAAGCCTGCGGGAAGTGCTCCTCCTGCCGGGCCTTCCAGGAAAACGCCTCCTTCAATGTCCACGAGCTGGACGCGGCCTCCAACAACTCGGTGGAGGATATCCGCAGCCTGGTGGAGCAGGTGCGCTATGCCCCCCAGCAGGGCCGCTTCAAGGTGTATATCATCGACGAAGTGCACATGCTCTCGAATGCGGCCTTTAATGCGTTTCTGAAAACGCTGGAGGAGCCGCCGAGCTACGCCATTTTCATCCTGGCCACCACCGAGCGGCACAAGATTATCCCCACCATTCTGTCGCGGTGTCAAATTTTCGACTTCAACCGCATCAAGGTGGATGACATGCGCAACCACCTGCGCTACGTGGCTACTCAGGAGCACATTCAGGCCGAGGACGACGCCCTGCACTTGCTGGCCCAGAAGGCCGATGGCGGCCTGCGCGACGCCTTGAGTATGTTCGACCAGATGGTGACCTTCTCGGGCCAGAACCTGCGCTACCAGGACGTGGTGCAGAACCTGCACATTCTGGACTACGAGTACTATTTCCGGCTGATTGACGCCCTGCTGACCGAAAACCTATCGGCCACATTGCTGCTGCTGGATGAGGTGATGCAGCAGGGCTTCGACCTGCACAACTTTGTGGTGGGCGCGGCCGAGCACCTGCGCGGCCTGCTGGTGTGCAAGGACCCCGTGACGGTGCAGCTGCTGGAAGTATCCGACAACATCCGGGCGCGCTACGTGCAGCAGGCCCAGGCAGCTCCCCTACCTTTCCTGCTCTCGGCCCTTAACCTGGTAAGCCTCTGCGACCGGGAGTTTAAACAGGCCAAAAACCAGCGCCTGCACGTGGAGCTTACGCTCATGAAGCTGGCCTACCTCAACAGCGCCGTGCAGTTTGCCCGCGACCTGCAGGGCGGCGCGGCCGTGCCAACCCCCAACGGGGAGGCGAAAAAAAAAAGCCCTAATGCAGTCATAGCCCCCGCTGCGCCAGTAGCCCCGGCAGCAACTGCTGCTAATGGCCGCCTGGTAGCCGATGGTACCGCCGAAACCCCGGCCACTTATGCCCGCGCCGCCAGCCCCACGCCCAACGACCTAAGCACTAAGCACCAGGCACCAGGCACTACCAACGAACAACTAGCCCACGCCCCCGCCGACCCGGAGCCCATTGTGCCAGTGGACAGCGGCGTGGAGGAGCTGCACGATACGCCCAGCATTGAGGATGAGGCCGCCACGGAGGTGCCGGCTACTACCCAGTTGCGTGATACGGTACCGCACGTGGAAATCGGGAAGCCCAGCATTGCTGGCCACGAGCCGGGCCAAGCGGCTATAACCGCTGCGCCCCTGCCCCCACCCCGCCCGGGTATGCCTACCGGCAAACCCCTGGGTTTGGGCAATAAGCTGCCCGGCCTAGGCAGTCTGAATGCTATGAAGGCCCAGTTGGAGCAGCAGGCCGCCGCCGGCAAAGCTGCTGTTGATGCGGAGCCCAGCGGACCCGTCACCGGCCTGCCCGCTATCAATGATGAGGTGCTGCAACGGGTGTGGGCGGAGCTCAAGGAGGAACGCAAGGCCATTAGCCCCAGCCAGTACAGTCTGCTCAACCGTCCTGTGCAGGCCAATGAGCAGCACCTGATTGTACTGCGCGTGGACAACCCCGTGCAGGAAGACCAGTTCAACGAGATGCGAGCCGATTTGCTGGGTGAGCTACGCCGCCGAACCGGTTACCCCCGCCTCAACGTGCAGGTGGAAGTGGTGGAACGCGTAGATACCGGCCGCAAGCTCTATACCTCCACCGACCGCATGGAATATCTGATGGAGAAGTACCCGGCCCTGGTTGAAATGAAACAGCGCCTGGGTCTGGATACCGACTAAGACCACGGATTTCACGGATTTTGTGGACGATTGTTTGTGGCACACGCTTTGGCTTGTGCCATGTGCCGAATGACACACCTGCTCAGAAACCGATTGTAGCCAAAGAGGCTTGCCCCGACGGGTAAGCCTCTTTGATTGTTAGCCTGAATGGTTGTCCCACGCACGGCACAAGCTAGAGCGTGTGCCACAAACAATCGTCCACAAAATCCGTGAAATCCGTGGTCCTCTATAAGCATTTTTCCGCACTTCACGCCGGAGTGGGCTGAACTGCGCTTTTTATTCCCAGGGGGGCCCCCTATCTTTGGCCCTTATCCTCTCTCCGCTCTGCTTTCCGCGCCCACTTCCCCGTGAAAAAACCTCTGCTGCTCCTCGTTCCGGCCCTGACGACGCTCGGTCTTACCCAGTGCCAGACTAGCAAGCCGGCAGCTACTACCACTCCGGTTACGGAAACCGCCGCCAGCGTTGCCCCCCAGCCCAAGGAGTACAAGTACCAGACGGTAGAAGGCGACCCGCTCAAGGCCCGCATCTACACCTTGGATAACGGCCTGACCGTTTATCTCTCCGACTACAAGGACGCCCCCCGCATCCAGACCTACCTGGCCGTGCGCGCCGGCTCCAAAAACGACCCCAGCACCGCCACCGGCCTGGCCCACTACCTGGAGCATATGGTGTTCAAGGGCACCTCCCGGCTGGGTACTCAGAACTGGGCCGCCGAGAAAGTGGAGCTGGATAAGATTGAGGCCCTCTACGAGCAGTACCGCGCCCAGCGCAACGACCCCGCCGCCCGCAAGCGCACCTACCACCAGATCGACTCGATTTCCGGCGTGGCGGCCAGGTACGCCGTGGCCAACGAGTACGACAAGGTGATGGGCGCCATTGGGGCCAAGGGCTCCAACGCCTACACCTCGGTGGAGCAGACGGTGTACCAGGAAGACATTCCGAGCAACCAGCTGGAGAAATGGGCCGCCGTGCAGGCCGAGCGCCTTGGCGAGATGGTACCGCGCCTGTTTCACACCGAGCTGGAGGCCGTGTACGAGGAGAAAAACCGCGGCCTCGACTCCGACTTTCGCAAGGAATACGAGGCCCTGAGCGCCAGCCTCTACCAGAAGCACGAGTACGGCACCCAGACCACCATCGGGACAATCGACCACCTGCAAAACCCGTCCATTACCGAAATCAAGAAGTATTTCGGCCAGTACTACGTGCCGAATAACGTGGCCCTGTGCCTGAGCGGCGACCTGGACTACGACCAGACCATCCGGGTAATTGACCAGTACTTCGGCAAGCTGCAGCGTAAGCCCGTACCGGCCTTCACGCCCGCCCAGGAAGCCCCCATCACCGCCCCCATCGTGAAGCAGGTGTTGGGCCCCGACGCCGAAAACGTGATGCTCGGCTTCCGCCTGCCCGGCACCACTACCCGCGAGGCGCTGGTGCTGCGCATGATTGATAAAATCCTGAGCAACGGCCAGGCTGGCCTCATCGACCTCGACCTGAACCAGAAGCAGGCCGTGCTGAGCGCCGCCTCGTTCACCGACATCAACAACGACTACTCCTCGCACATCCTCTACGCCACGCCCCGCCAGGGCCAGAAGCTGGAGCAGGTGCGCGACCTATTGCTGGCCGAGCTGAACAAGGTAAAGCAGGGCGACTTCCCGGAGTGGCTGATTCCGGCCATCATCAACAACGAGCAGCTGCAGCGCACTAAGAGCTACGAGAGCAACGAGGCCCGCGCCGGCGCGTTCGTGGCCGCCTTCGTGGCCCGCGAGGACTGGAAAGACTACCTCAAGCAGACGGACGATTTCGGCACCATCACCAAGGAAGAGGTGATGCGCGTGGCCAACCAGCACTACGGCCCCGGCTACGCCCTGGTGTACAAGCGTACCGGCCAGGACCCCAATAAGGTGAAAGTGGTGAAGCCCGCTATTACGCCCGTGCCCGTGAACCGCGAGGTGGCCTCCGACTTCTACAAAGAGGTAACGGCCAAGTCATCCCCCGCTTTGCAGCCGGTATTTCTGGATTACAAAAAGGACATTCAGGAAACCAAGCTGGCTTCGGGCGTGCCGGTGTACTACACCCACAACGAGGAAAATAACCTCTTCAACCTGTACTACGTGCTCGACCTGGGCACGAACAACGACCCCAAACTAGGCCTCGCCACCGACTACCTGCAGTACCTGGGTACCGGCAAGTACACCGCCGCCCAGCTCCAGCAGGAGTTCTACAAGCTGGGCTGCTCCTTCGCCGTACAAAGCGGCCAGGACCGCACCTTCGTGAGTCTCTCCGGCCTCGACAGCAACTTCGAGCCGGCCCTGCAATTGTTCGAGAGCCTGCTGGCCGCGCCCAAACCCGATGCCGCCGCTTTGCAGAACATGGTGGCCGGCGTGCTCAAAGCCCGCCAGGATGCCAAGCTCAACAAAGGTGTCATTCTGAATCAGGCCTTGGTGAACTACGCCAAGTACGGCGCGAAAAACCCCTTCACCAGCCAGCTGAGCGAGAAAGAGTTGAAAGCCCTGAAGCCCGCCCAGCTCACCAGCCTCATCCAGAAGCTCCCAACCTACCAGCACCGGGTGCTGTACTACGGGCCGCGGCGGATTGCTGGTGACAGTGCAACTCAGATTACTACTCATGCGGGGGTAAACATGAGTAATCTAGTAGAACATCTACCGTATGGCGTAGCGAATGTCCTCAATCAGTTCCACCGCGCACCCGTCAAGCTCACCCCGGCCCCGGCCAGCAAGGACTTTGCCGAGCAGCCGCTGACGGAGCGCAAGGTGTACTGGGTGGATTACAACATGGTGCAGGCCGAAATCCTGTTCCTGAGCAAAGGCCCCGTGTACGACAAAGGCCTGGTGCCCACCACCAGTCTCTACAACGAGTATTTCGGGGGCAGCATGGGCAGCATCGTGTTTCAGGAGCTGCGCGAGTCGAAGGCCCTGGCCTACTCGGCTTCCTCGCGCTTCGCCTCGGCCGATAAGGCCGGCCGCAGCAGCTACAACCTCAGCTACATTGGCACCCAGAGCGACAAGCTGCCTGAGGCCATGGCCGGCATGAACACCCTGCTCAACGACATGCCCGCCGCCGAGGCCAACCTGCAAATCGCCAAGGACGCCATCCGCAACAGCATTGCTACGGAGCGCATCACCAAATCGGACGTGCTCTTCAGCTACGAGCGGGCCAAGCGCCTAGGCCTCGACTACGACCTGCGCCGCGACGTGTACGAGCAGACGCCCAACATGAGCTTCCAGGACTTGCTCAAGTTCCAGCAGGCCCGCGTGAAAGGCCAGCCCCAGACCATCCTGGTCATCGGCAGCAAAGACCGCCTCAATTTCAAGGAACTGGCCAAGTACGGCCAGGTCCAGCAACTTACCCTGAAAGAGATTTTCGGGTATTAGAAACGCCAGAACGTCAACAGAACGTCATGCTGAGCGAAGCGGAGCGTAGTCGAAGCATCTCTACCGCTTCGTTGCCCCGACTGAGTTAGCCCGAGGTAGAGATGCTTCGACTACGCTCCGCTTCGCTCAGCATGACGTTCCATCTGTGCGTTTCCGAACCACCAACTACAACCCCTATAGTACCTAAGTACCTTTTCAACAATGGCAGAGAAAATCACCATCAAGAACGGCAAGCTGAATGTGCCCGATCAACCCATCATCCCGTTCATTGAAGGCGACGGTACGGGTCCGGATATTTGGGCGGCTTCCGTGCGCGTGTTCAACGCGGCAGTAGAGAAAGCCTACGGCGGCTCGCGCAAGCTGGTGTGGAAAGAAGTACTGGCCGGTGAAAAAGCATTCAAGCAGCTCAATAACTGGCTGCCCAACGAAACCCTGGATGCCTTCCGCGACTACCTGGTGGGCATCAAAGGCCCCCTGACCACGCCCGTGGGCGGTGGTATCCGCAGCCTCAACGTGGCCCTGCGTCAGGAGCTGGATCTGTACGCCTGCGTGCGCCCTGTGCGCTGGTTCGAGGGCGTACCCTCCCCCGTGAAGCACCCCGAGCTGACCGACATGGTCATCTTCCGCGAAAACACGGAGGACATCTACGCCGGCATCGAGTACATGAACGGCACCCCGCAGGCCCAGAAAATGCTGGAATTCCTGCAGGATGAGATGGGCGTGAAGAAAATCCGCTTCCCCGAAACGTCCTCGTTCGGCATCAAGCCCGTGAGCAAGGAAGGCACCGAGCGCCTCGTGCGCGCCGCCATCCAGTACGCCATCGAGCACAAAAAGCCTTCGGTGACCATCGTGCATAAGGGCAACATCATGAAGTTCACCGAAGGCGCGTTCAAAACCTGGGGCTACGAGCTGGCCGAAAAGGAGTTTGGCGACAAGGTGTACACCTGGGCCCAGTACGATAAGGTGCTGGCCAAGCAGGGCCAGGAAGTGGCCGACGCCCAGCAGAAGGCAGCCCTCGACGGCGGCAAAATCCTCATCAAGGACAGCATTGCCGACGCCTTCCTGCAGCAGATTCTGCTCCGCCCCGCCGACTACTCGGTGGTAGCCACCCTGAACCTGAACGGCGACTACATCTCCGACGCGCTGGCCGCCATTGTGGGCGGTATCGGCATTGCCCCCGGGGCCAACATCAACTACCTCACCGGCCACGCCATTTTTGAGGCTACCCACGGCACCGCGCCCAAGTACGCCAACCAGGACAAGGTGAACCCCGGCTCGGTTATTCTCTCCGGCGCCCTCATGCTGGAGCACCTGGGCTGGCAGGAAGCCGCCGACCTCATCTACAAAGGCCTCGAAGCCGCCATTGCCGCCAAGCGCGTCACCTACGACTTCGAACGCCTGATGGAAGGCGCCACCCTCCTAAAATGCAGCGAGTTCGGCGACGAGATTATCGCCCGGATGTAGTAGCTTGGCAGTAACCAATCGACCACCAAAAACCCCGCGTTGGCTGTAAGGCTGGCGCGGGGTTTTGTCAATAAAAGCAACATGAATCAAATATTATCAGCAGAAAGCATTGGATTGCTTTCAATTGCATTACTTATGATTGGATTTGCAAAATTTATTTTATATTATAAATCATTCAATATTCCAATCATAGAGTACATAGAAACATCTGAAATCATCACTTTATTCGCAGATAATATAGCAATAGCAATATGCGTGAGCTTATTTTCAGCACTTCCATATTACTTCGTAATAACTCCTTATCTATCAACAAACATAGATAATCACAATATCACAAGTATACTTTATTATTTTTTAGACAAATCATTCCCCCTCTTAATTATAGCATCAGTAATAGTATTTTCTATAATAATATTATTTTTCAAAAGAACCAAAATATACACATTTGAACTTATTAGCTACATAGCTTTAATTCCTTTACTGGCAATATTTTTACCTGCAATCATTTTAATGATATTTATAAATTTAGAAATAAATTCTAAAACCGATTCACTATTAATTACATCTATGATAATAAATTTTTGTATAGTAATTTTATTATCAACAATTAATGAAATCAAGAAGGTAAAGCATTTCAGATATTACAATCAAATAATTGTAGAGTTCGAGAATGAAACATTAACATCAGATGACGATTTCTATTTTATAGGCAAAACAAAGTCGCACGTATTTTTTTACTGTCTTTCCAAAAATTCATCTATCGCATACAATACCAGTAAATTAAAATCTATTCAATACAAATTTAGCAAGTAAGTTTATCGTGACCATCTTGCGGAGACACGAGTAAATAGCTAACTACCCCTTTCGTCAGCTCTACTGCAACGTGAAACCAATTGGCTTTGCCAACTGGTTTCTGTTTCGCACGTTTACCCATTTCCAAGTAGGTTGAGGGTGCCCAATTCACCTACTTCCTGAAGCCCCGACAGTTCGTACCTGCCGGGGCTTCGTCTTTTCAGACGACGCGTTGGCGGGGTGACTACCGTGCGAATAATTCAAAGGTAGATACCCAACTGCCAAACTACCCAAACACAAAAACAGGGCACCCCGCACTCGCTCGGCTGTGCCGAGTGAGGCCTACGCCTGAGGGGCTATGCCCCGAATCCGCCTGCGCCAAACTGCGCAGTATACAAGCAAGCGCGCGCAGCACAGCTGCTTGGGCATAGTTGTCACTCGGCACAGCCGAGCGACTGCACGGGTTAACTGCGCCACAAATATTCGTTGGGTATAGTATCTTTTCGCTATGTCCGAACTACGCAAAACTTACCCAGGAGGGCTATTTTTCCTGACCCTGACCGTTGTGGGTTGGGTAGATGTATTTATCCGGCCGCAATACACCCAAATCATTATCGACAGCCTCCGGTACTGCCAGCAGCACAAGGGGCTTGAACTCTATGCCTACGTGGTGATGAGCAGTCATATCTACCTGATTGCCGCCCGCACAGAAGGCAACCTCAGCGACGTACTCCGCGACCTGAAGGCGCATACTGCCCGCCAACTTCTCAAGGCCATTGCCGAAAACGAACACGAGAGCCGCCGGGAATGGATGATGCGCCTCTTCGCCTATTATGCCCGCCCGCAACGCCAAAACGAGCAGTATATGTTCTGGCAAAAGACCACCTTCCCGATTGCCCTCTGGACCCCAGCTGTCGTACAACAGAAAGCAGACTATATTCATAACAATCCCTTTGCTGCCGGCCTCGTCACCGCTCCGGAGCATTATCCCCTGAGTAGTGCCTCCTACTTCAGCCCCTTGCAGATGCTGCCACTCTAGCGGCTGGTACCTTGGCATCACCAGCACTCACCGCCGCACCTGCTCGGCTGGGCCGGTGCCTCCACCACACGAGCCGGCTGCCCGCCTACCTCTCGCCGCCGCACTCGCCGCACTCGCCGCACTCGCTCGGCTGGGCCGAGTGAGGCCTACGCACAAGCAGCTGTGCTGCGCGCGCCTGCCACGGCGGCACAATTCGACGCGGACGGATTCGGGGCATAGCCCCTCAGGCGTAGGCCTCACTCGGCATAACCGAGCGAGTGCGGGCGCAACGACGAGCCGCAAGTATGCGCGGCTTTTCGTTCGCGGCGGACGCGCTTTAGCAGCTGGCTGAAGGTGTAGTCCTCGGCTTTGGCTTTGTCGGAGCGGCCGTAGAGGGCTTTGCCGTCGCTGAAGACGTGGGTCATAGGCTCGTAGAGGGCGTTGAGCACCGTCAGGTTTTCCTCGGTGTTGCCTTTCTGGGTGCTCATCTGGCTGCCTTGGCTGGTGGTATCGACCACCAGCGCGTCGTAGAGGTCCTGGAGCTGCCGGGTGTCTTGGGGCTGCTGGCCTTTGGCGGCCAAGGCGGCGGCGTTGGCTTCGATGTTCTGGAGCAGGGTTTTAAGGGCTGCTTCCAGGCCGGCGTGGTCGTTGTTGCGGGCGCGGCGGGCCTGCTCCAGCCCGAACCGGTCGGCGGGCACCGTGAGCGGGGTGGCGCGCCGCCCCCGGGCGGCCAGGAAATCCAGGAGTTGCGGCAGTTGCTGGTAGAGGCCCGCAAGCCGCTCGGTTAACACCATGCGCCAGGCACTTTGCACGGAGGTAGCCTCCAGCGCGTCGGCGGCCGCCAGCCGGGCACCCATCTTCCCGCTGTGCGGCGCGCTCTGGCCCGGTGCCAGTGGGTGAGCACCAGAGCGCAGGAACAGGCCGGATACTCACCATTGTCTAGGAAGGCCAAAATTTTGTTGAAACCTAAAGGGAATATTTCTTTTCCGCCGCTCGTTCTAAGCTCATCCACAACCAAAACCTTTTCCACATGCGCAAAACCCAATTTTCCGTTCTCGCCCTTTTGGCTGCATTTGGTACTATTTCAGTATCTAGTTGCAGCAAGGACAATGAGAGTCAGCCCGCCCAGCGTGAGCAGGCGCAGGCCCAGGACGCTAAAGCCGAAGAAGCCTATCCCGGCCAGAGCGGACAAACTACGGTGGGCTCCTGGGGTGGGGAGGCCATCACCTACCAGGAAATCAACGGCGACAAGGTGTACGAGGGCGACATTCTGCTGACTCCAGGCCAAGCCGCTACGGCTGCCGGTCAGGGTCAGCAGCGCCCATCCAGCGCCGGCCGCACCTCGGGCCGCTGGCCCTCCGCCATCGTCTACTACACCATCGACTCGAACCTGCCCAGTCAGAACCGGGTAACCGACGCCATTGCCCACTGGCAGGCCAACTCGCCGGTGCGCTTTGTGCAGCGCACCACCCAAAGCAACTACGTAACGTTCCGGGTGGGCTCGGGCTGCTCCTCCAACATTGGCATGGTGGGCGGCCGCCAGTACATCAACCTGGCCTCGGGCTGCAGCACGGGTAACACCATCCACGAAATCGGGCACGCGCTGGGCCTCTTCCACGAGCAAACCCGCAACGACCGGGACACCTACGTGAATATCCTCACCCAGAACATTCAGTCGGGCTACGAGCACAACTTCACCAAGTACGGCGCCCAAGGCATCAGCGGCACCGACTATGGCGCTCTTGATTTTGGCTCCATTATGATGTACGGCTCGTTCTCCTTCTCCAGCAACGGGCAGCCTACTATCACCAAAAAGGACGGTTCCACCTTCAATATCCAGCGTACTGGCCTTTCAGCCGGCGACAAATCGGGGATTGACGCCATGTACTAGGGCTGTTTAGAAAATCTGCTTAACGAAATCAGTCTGTCATCCTGATTGGCTTCTGAATAACAACATAAAAAAGGCCCGCTGACAGCGGGCCTTTTTTATGTTGTAGGCAGCAGTAGCTCACCTTGGGCCAGGGCCTGCACAAGGCGGGCCGTTACCAGCAGTTGCCCGGTGTGGCGGGTGGTATGCTCGGTAGCATGCACCAGTAACCCTATTACCGTGCTGGGCAGCGCCTGCCGCCCCACCGGCCGAAACTCCGGGAGGGTGGCCTCGGGGGTAGCGCGCAGAGTCCCGAGCATCTGCTCTACCGTTTGGCTGAAGCGGCGCACCAGCGCGGCGGTGGTTTCGGGTGGGGTGAGACCTTCTTTTTCGGCGGCCAGGTAGGCAAATTGTGCGGCGCTGAGGGGTTCCTGGCGGGCGTAGGTCTGCATTCGGTCGAGCACTCCGCTGAGGTGGCGCAGGTGAAAGCCGACGGAAGCCACGCCGGCCGGCCGCGCCGGCAGCAGTGCATCGGGGAAGGCCGCCAGGGCAGTTTCCACCTCTTCCCGGGCCTGTAGCAGTGCTTGGGCCAGGGGTTGTAACGACGGCAGCAAGCCGGGCAAGGGGCCGCGTAGCCATACTTCGGGTTGAGTGGTTGGCGTCATACCCGGTGCAACCGCTCTGGCTGTCAGAAGTTGGTAGACATGCACAGAAAAGGCATTCCCTGCCTATGTAGTAGAATTTTACATCGGCAGGCCTATATTTAGACCCATGCCCGAACTCTCTCAGCGTGGGGCGGCTCTGCCACCGTCGCCGTACCGCAAGCTCACTCCCTTTGCCGAAGCGGCCCGCCAGCGGGGCCTAACGGTGCACCCGCTCAACATTGGGCAGCCGGATATTGAAACGCCGCCGGCTATGCTGGCGGCCGTACAGCGGGCCAGCATTCAGGTGTTGGAGTACAGCCCCACGGCCGGCTACCCCAGCTACCGAGCCAAGCTAGCTGAGTATTACCGGCGCCTGGGCCTGCCCGTTGACGCGGAAGATATTATTGTAACCACGGGCGGCAGTGAGGCTATTTCGTTTGCGCTGTTGGGCTGCCTCAACCCCGGCGACGAGTTTATTGTGCCGGAGCCGTTCTACGGACCATACTCGGCGTTTGCCGTAGCTACGGGCACACACGTAGTGTCGGTTACTGCCCACCTGGAAGACAACTTTGCCCTGCCGCCCATTCAGGAGTTTGAGCAGAAGATTACGCCCCGCACCAAGGCTATCCTGATTTGCAGTCCCAACAATCCCACCGGCTACGTGTACAGCCGCCAGGAAATGGAGCAATTAAAGGAGCTCTGCCTGCGCCACAGCCTGTATCTGCTGTCGGATGAAGCCTACCGGGAGTTCTGCTACGACACTGAGTACACCAGCGCCCTGCACCTAGCGGGTGCCGACGACCACATTGTGCTGCTGGATACCATTTCCAAGCGCTACAGCTCCTGCGGGGCCCGCATTGGCGCTATTGTTACAAAGAACCACGCCCTGCGCGACGTATTTTTCAAGCTGGCCCAGCTGCGGGTAAGTCCGCCGGGCCTGGGCCAGTTATTGGCCGAAGCCGCCGCCGACTTGCCGGAAACTTACTTCGACCACACCAAAGCCGAGTACCTGGCCCGCCGCAACCTGATGCTGCAGCGGCTGCGGGCCATGTCCGGCGTACGGGTGCCCACGCCCAGCGGGGCCTTCTATGTTATCTGCCACCTGCCCGTCGATGATGCCGACCGATTTGCCCAGTGGCTGCTGGAGGCGTTCAGCCACCAGGGCCAGACCCTCATGATTTCACCGGCTTCGGGATTTTACGCCACGCCGGGCCTGGGCCGCCAGCAGGTACGCCTGGCCTACGTGGTCAATCAGGAGGTTATCGACAAAGCCATGGACTGCCTGGCCGCCGCGCTGGAGCAGTACCCCGGCCGCACGTTGGAGTAGAAGTCCAGTCATCCTGAGCGGAGCGAGGAATCCGGGAAAGCATTCGGGAGTATGTGGCTTGATGCGCTACCTGCTCTGCATGGAGTTCCTGAACACCAACCCTCCGATTCCTCGCTCCGCTCGGAATGACAACATTCCGCACATCTTCTGGGCTGATTGTTGCCTTGCCCCGCCTATGAAACGTCTGCTTCCTCTGCTGCTGCTGCCTTTGCTTGGCCTGGCCCCCAAACTGCCCCGGCCCGCTCCCCAAACGGCCCGCCGGCTCACCCTGCGCATCAACGGGGAGGCCGTGCGAGCCGATACGCTCAGCTCCCGCTTCTTCCTCAGCTCCGACCGGGCTTTGCGCCTGAACGTGGTGCGCGCCGATGACCCCGACGGCGAAGGCCTCACCATCATCATCGACCGTTTTCCGGTGCAGGCGGGCACGTACAGCTTCCAGGAAATTCTGAGCGGGCGCAACCGGGACGCGTCCTACCGCTTCGGCAAGGTGGCGGCCTACTCCAAATCGTGCGGGCAGAATACGGGCAGCGTGGTAATTACCGGCGTGGATGCCACCCGGCATTGGCTACGCGGTACCTACCGCTGCCAGGTGTGCGAGGCCGGACGGGGTGCCCGCCGCTTCACCCTGGAAGGTGAGTTTGAGTACCCGGTGGAGCAGGAGTAAATGAATTGCTACACAGTTTGCTAGGCCACTTATCCGATTAGCAATGTTGTATCAGCTTCCCGCACTAGCCGTTTGGGGTATCATTGCGCTTGATTTGGGCGTGCTTACCATTCTTATTCAGCTTTTGCGACACCCCCGGAGCGGAACGGAAAAATGGGCGGCCATTATTGGGGTGATGTTGGTATTCCTACCATTGTGCGGGCTTAAGCTACTGTTCAGCTCCCCTGGTACATTGGCTTCTACTCCCGGTCAGTTTACTGTTTGCAACCCCGAACACCACTATACTAGTGTGTACTACCTTCTACAAGACGAAACAGGCAGTTGGCGGGTAGGGTGGACGGAGTATATGTGGGCTACCGACCAAACAGCCGTTGTTGAAACAGAAGGTGTTTCGGCAGTACGAGTCGCCGTGCGGCTGAACGGGCAATGGCGGTATGCACCGATGCGCTTTCAGGAGTTGAACATAGCAGAGGATATTACGCTGCCGCAGGGTTTTAGCGAAGTCGATACCAGCGGCCATATGTCAGCAGTAGTGGCGGCATATCGAGCCACTGAATACGCCAACCTTTTTTCTAACCTGCTTACTCTTAGTTGTATTGGCCTGCTGGCTTCAGTTATTGCACAGCGGCTCGCGCTACGCCGAGCTAGGAGCACCGATTATTCAACCAGTCCGGACACTCTGGGCAACTAGGCTCACTTCTTTGCGCAGTGTGTTGTGTTCGGCACGGAAGCACAGTATTAGCCTGGGTTTCGGCCAGGCAGTGAGCAGAATCCGCAGCGGTTGACTAGCTTTCTGCTCTCAGTCTTACTTTCTACATGTTTCCATCCTCCTTTTCTCGTCTTGTGGCGGCCGCTGGTCTGCTGCTATGTGCTGCTCCGGCCACTTTCGCCCAAAACGCCACCGCTCCTAACCGCTTCGTCACCGACAGTCTCGACAGCTACATCCGGCGCGGCATGCAGCGCTGGCAGGTACCGGGCCTGGCCCTTGTAGTGGTGAAAGACGGAAAAGTGGTGGTGCAGAAAGGCTACGGCGTGCGCGAAGTAGGCAAACCGGCCCCGGTGGACGCCAACACGCTATTTATGATTGCCTCGAACACCAAGCTGTTCACCGGCACGGCCCTGGCTAAGCTAGATGGGGAAAAGAAAATCAGCCTCGACGAGAAAGTAACCCGGTACCTGCCCGACTATCGGCTCTACGATTCGCTGGCCTCGCAGCTGGTTACGGTGCGCGACCTGATGAGCCACCACTTCGGCTTCAAAACCTTCCAGGGCGACTTCACCTTCTTCAAATCTAACCTGGAGCGCCAGGAGATTGTTCGGCGCATGCGGCTGATGAAGCCCGGCGGCCAGTTCCGGCGCGACTACGGGTACAGCAACTCCGGCTTTGTGGCGGCCGGGGAGGTAATTCCGGCCGTTACCGGAGGCACCACCTGGGAAGCCTACGTGCAGCAAAATCTGTTGCAGCCGCTGGGCATGAGCAGCACGTTTGTATCGTCGGCGGGCTTTGCGCAGCGGCCCAACAACGCCCACGCCTACTCCAACACCTTCGGGCCGCTGGCGGAAGTACCCTTCGATAACTGGGACAACATGGCCCCGGCCGCCAGCATGGTTTCCAACGTGACGGACCTTACCAAGTGGCTGCAGTTCCAGCTGGATAGTGGCCGCTACCAGGGCCGCCAGGTAGTGCCCTGGGCGGCGCTGCGCAAAACCCGCGACGCCAATACCGTCATTACCAGCCGCAAATCGGCGGTTTTCCCCACGCACTTCGTCACCTACGGGCTGGGCCTGGAAGCCGCCGACTATAACGGCAAGCAGGTGTTCTGGCACACCGGCGGCGCTTCAGGGCAGGTGAGCAACGTGTGCTTTGTGCCCGAGGCCGGGCTGGGCATTGCCGTCCTCACCAATAACGACAACCAGAGCTTCTTCGAGCTGCTGCGCTACCAGCTGCTCGACAGCTACCTGGGCGTGCCCTACGTGGACCGCAGCGCCCAGGGCCTGCAACGCAAGCAGCAGGCCGAAGCCACCAAAACTGACCCCACCAAAGAGCTGGCGGCCCGGGTAGGCCAGAAGAACAAGCTGCCCCTGCCGCTCAAAGCCTACGTGGGCGACTACGAAAATCCGCTGTTCGGCCGCATCAGCATCAGCCAGAAGGGCAAGCAGCTGCTCATCACCATGCCCAACCACCCCGGCCTCACCGCTACCCTCGACTACATGGACGGCCAGGAATTCCGCGCCACCTACTCCGACCTGGTATTTGGGGTGATGCCCGCCAAATTTGTGGTGGATGGCAACGCCGTAAAGACCGTGGAGCTACGCGTGAACGACTACGTGGAGTACGACCCCTACGTGTTCAACAAGCGGTAGCCTCCAGTCAGGTTTGAAAAGAACGTCATGCAGAGGCGCAGCCGAAGCATCTCCATGCTGATGTTGCGTTACTATTCAGACATCAGCGCGCGAGATGCTTCGCCTCCGGCTCTGCATGACGTTCTGTACCATAGTAAAAAACCCGTCTGCCGCCCACGTAAAGGGCGACAGACGGGTTTTCGTTTAAGAAGCAGGTTATCTGGTCGGTGGGCTGCCTAAATCGTAGCCAGATCGATAACAAAGCGGTATTTCACGTCCGACTTCAGCATCCGCTCGTAGGCCTCGTTGATGTAGTCCATCCGGATTACTTCCACGTCGCTCATCACGTTGTGCTCGGCGCAGAAATCCAGCATTTCCTGGGTTTCCTGGATGCCCCCGATGAGGGAGCCGGCAATGCGGCGGCGCTTGGCAATGAGGTTGAAGGCGTGCAGTTGCGGAGCTTCCGGCGGTACGCCCAGCAGTACCATGGTGCCATCGAGGCGCAGGCTGCCCACGTAGGGCGTCAGGTCCATGGGGGCCGAGACGGTGTTGATGATCAGGTCGAAGTAGTTGCGGATGCCTTTCATGGCTTCGGCATCCTTGGTTACCACGAACTTGTGGGCCCCCAAGGCTTTGGCATCGGCCTCTTTGGAAGGCGAGGTGCTGAGCACGGTTACCTCGCAGCCCATAGCGGCGGCGAATTTCACGGCCATGTGGCCCAGGCCGCCCAGGCCCATCACGGCTACCCGGTCGCCGGCCTTGGCGTTCCACTGGCGCAGCGGCGACCAGGTGGTGATGCCGGCGCACAGCAGCGGGGCCACACGGGCCAGGTCCAGCTTTTCGGATACGCTCAGCACGAATTTCTCGGTCACCACAATGCTGTTGGAGTAGCCGCCATAGGTGGGCTGGCCGTCCTTGTCTTTGGCATTGTAGGTGCCCACGAAGCCATTGTCACAGTACTGTTCCAGGCCGTCGGTGCACTCGGCGCAGTGCTGGCAGGAGTCTACCATGCAGCCCACGCCGGCCAGGTCACCGGCTTTAAATCCTTTTACGTGGGCACCTACTTCGGTTACGCGGCCCACAATTTCGTGGCCGGGCACCATGGGGAAGATGGAGCCGCCCCACTCGTCGCGCACCTGGTGCACGTCGGAGTGGCATACGCCGCAGAACAGGATTTCGATGCGGACATCGTGGGGGCCTACTTCGCGGCGCTCAAACGAAAACGGGGTGAGGGGAGCATGCGCTTCTAAAGCGGCATAGCCTTTTGCTACTGACATACGGGTTGGTTGTAAAGAAAATTTGTGTTCAGGGCAGAACCTGGTTAACTGCTTTTCGGCCCGGATTGTTTGTTCGCCTCTCCGAAAAACCGAGCCGTGGTAACGCAATTTTCCGAGCGGGCGTGTACCTTACCCAGGCAACTCTCTTACCCTCCCCTCCTCATATGGAACGCCCCAATTACTCCGCTACTGCCCCCGTTCCGGCGGGCCCCAAGCGCAACTCCCTGGGCCTGCGCATCTGGCACTGGGCCAGCGGCAGCCTGGTTATCTTTCAGCTTATCACCATCCTCTTCATATCCATCATTGTAAAGGCGAAGACGCTGGCCCCCGAGTTCAGCAAAGTACTGGCCGAAAAAGGCGTGACCATGGCCCCCGACCAGGTGCGGGGCCTGTCGCGCATCGTGGCCCACCGCATCTGGGACTGGCACATCTGGGCGGGCCTGGCCTTATCGGCGCTGCTGGCCTACCGGGTGCTGATGAGCTTCCGGCACCGGGGCAGCCAGCGCACCAGCGCCAAAATAGCCCACCTGCAAGCCCAGGCGGCCCAGGGCAATGCGGCGGCCCGCCGGGGCATCTGGATCCGGTACGCCTACCGGGTCTTTTATGTGGTGCTGGCGGTGCTGGTGGTTACAGGTCTGATTCTGGTGTTTGAAGACTACTTCCGCAGCATCGAACACACGGCCAAAGAAATCCACGAAATCAGCATGTACCTAGTGCTGGCCTTCTCAGTGGCCCACATTGTAGGCGTATTCCGCGCCGAGGTTACGGATGCGCCCGGCCTCGTTTCGGGCATGATTAACGGCGGCGAATCAGTAGAGCAGGCGTAAACTGCGCCGTACCAACGTGCAACGGCCCTTCTGCCCATGTGGGTGGAAGGGCCGTTTTCATGTACTCTCCCGGAGCTGCTCACGGGCCTCCTCTTGGGCCGACACGGACTGCACGGGTGGAGCCTGCTGCGCCGCTGGCGACGTCCAGCCCTTGCGCAACATTTCCTCTACCTGCTCCCGCAGCCGCTTCATTGATTGGGTTGCAAACCGTTTCTGCAGCATGCGCCCAAACAGCCGGAACCCCAGCCAGTAGAAGGGGTTGCTGATGCGGCCGGTTTGGGAGTAGGCGTGGATGTGGAACCACACCCGGCCGGTCGTCAGGTTTTTGTGCACCGAAAAGTCAATCTGGCCCCGCTCGAAATGGCCCTCCAGGGTACGGTAATTATAGCCCCACACCTGCTCCTGGCTACCATCAGCCAGGGTACGGGTTTCATCCGTTACGGCCCCAATGCGCACACCAAACCAAAAGGTGAAAAGCAAAAACCGGCCCCGTAGCACCATCACGCGCTGATCCAGAGGCTGGTCGGGCAGGAAAATGCCGGTAATCAGATTGGGTGGTGGAAAGGTGTAATTACGCAGAACCTCGCGGGCTGCTGCCCAGGAGCCTTGCGCCTCGGCCGGGCCGGGAGCTTCAGTGGGCAACTCCGTTTCGTAGTCATCCACGCGCCAGCCGGCATCGGGCGTATAATCGGCCGCTTTATCAGGGTCGAAATTATAGCCAGCATCCATGTACGCATCGAGGCGCTTCTTTTGCAGCTCGTAGAGGGGGGCAGCTTTAGGCATCTTGGCTTACTTCGGTATGAGAATCGGTTTGACGGCAGGTTTCTACCTGCACCGGTGCCAGAGGCAGGCCGCCGCTTTTTTCGGCCACGCGCTGACAGAACGTTTCCCAGGTTTGCTGCTGCACCCGGCGTCCCAGCCCCAGCGTGTCGTAGGTCAGCGCCACTAGCCCGTCGCGGGAACGGGCCCGGGAGTGTATTTCAAACCGCCACGTATCCGGCAGCACACTGTGGGGCCGCAAGCTGAAGTGGATGCGGCCCGCCTCCGGGTGGCTCTCCAGCGTGGCCAGTTCAAACCCATCATCCTCTACCCGCGTCACCCGTACATCCCCGTTCCAAGGGCCCAGAATACGAATACCAAATTCATCGCCGGAGGCCAGACAATGAGCCTGCCCTTTGGTCTTCTCAAAGTCGGCCAGCAGATCGGGCGCATATTCAGGTAGGTGGCATTTGATGTGGTCCAGTAAGTCTGCGGCCGCCAACCGGGGCTGCTGCACATCTATCCAGTAGCGCCGTTCAAACAGGGGGCCGCTGCCGGTGTGGGCCGGTTGCTCAGGTTTCGACATAGTGCAAGGCAAATGGTGTACTTCCGTAACGTGGCAGTAGAAGCTGGGTTCTATAACCTGCCTCTGTAAATGCTAGTACAGCCTACTTTACTTATTCCCCTGCTTTCCATATGGCCTACTACCGCCCACCCGGCCCTGCTCCTGACCCGCTGCTCGTTCGGGAGCTTACTCACCAGCAGGACGCACTGCGCACTCGCACCCGCCTGGAGCCGCTAGCCCAGGAGCCGCAGTTCATTGCCGGCTGCGACTCCTCTTTTCCCACGCCCGAAACGGTGCTATCGGTTTTTGTGGTGCTGCGTTTTCCTTCCCTGGAGTTGGTTGAGAAGGTGTATCACGTTGGGCCCGTTACCCTGCCGTATATCCCGGGCCTGTTGGCGTTTCGCGAAGCACCCAACCTGCTTGTCGCCTACGAAAAGCTTCGCCAGAAACCGGATATCATTATGGTAGACGGACATGGCATTGCGCACCCCCGCCGCATGGGCATTGCGGCTCACCTGGGTGTAGAACTCGACCTGCCGACTTTCGGCGTTGCCAAGCAACGGCTTACCGGCCTTTACGCTGAGCCCGCCCTCACTAAAGGCAGCATTTCCCCTCTCACCGACAAACAGGGCGCGTTACTGGGTGAGGTCATTCGAAGTAAAGACAAGGTAAATCCCCTATTTGTGAGTCCTGGCCACCGCTGCGACCAAGCCACGGCCACCCGCCTTACGCTGGCCTGCCTGCGGGGCTACAAGCTCCCAGAACCAACCCGCCTCGCCGACCATTGGGCCGAAGAATTCAAGAAGGAAATACGATAAACGTTGGCTTTCCCTGACACACGAACGGCGTTGCTCAAGAATGAGCAACGCCGTTCGTGTGTCAGGGAAAGCCAAAAATGCCTCTTGGCCATTCAGGACAAAACTGTCCTGATTTGATGCCCGCTTGCCGCTCCATTATCTGTACATATGTCTTCTTAATTGCTTCAACAATCCTGTCCATTTACTATTAAAAGCACATTAATAGACCGATTATTTTGCAATGCTCACCTAATTTTATTGTTCTGGTTTCATTTATTTCCTTTCTTGGCTGTCAACTTCATCACTAAACTTTCTGCGCCTGCATGAAAAGAGTTTTACAACTAGTTCCCTTAGCTGCCCTGACCCTAGCGGGTGGTCATGCTCAGGCCCAGACCCGCACGATATCGGGTCGGGTTACGGACCGCACCACGGGTGAAGGCCTACCAGGTGTAACGGTACTCGTGAAAGGTACCAGCAATGGTGTTTCCACCAACTCGGACGGCACGTATACCCTTTCCGCCCCAGCCAGCGGAGGTACTCTCGTATTCTCATCTGTTGGTTTTGTTTCCGTTGAGCAGAGCATTGGCACGGAAAACACTATCAATAGCGCCCTTGCCACCGACAGCAAAGCCCTCAGTGAGGTAGTTGTAGTGGGGTACGGTGCTACGCAAAGCCGTCGTGAGCTTACGGGCTCGGTAGCAACCGTTACGGCCGCCCAAATTGCCAACAAACCGGTGCAAAGCTTCGAGCAGGCCCTGCAGGGTCAGGCTGCCGGTGTAAACATTACCACCCCCAACGGGGTACTCAACGCCTCCCCCGTAGTTCGTATCCGAGGTGTGAACTCCATCACTCTGAGTTCGGCCCCGCTGTACGTAATTGACGGCATTCCGGCATTCAGCGGCAACAGCTCGGCCGTAGGCAGCGTACCGAACAACCCTCTCAGTAACATCAACCCCGCCGATATTGAAAGCGTGGAAGTGCTGAAAGATGCTTCGGCAACAGCCATTTACGGCTCCCGCGCTGCTGGTGGCGTTATTGTAGTAACCACCAAGAAAGGCCGCCGTGGCCAGAGCAAACTCTCTCTTGACTCTTGGGTAGGCTGGAACGACCCGGTTCGTCTCTATGACGTGCTTAATGCGGCCGATTACATCGATATCAAGAATGAAGCTGTTCGGAACCTGAACGCCAACCGGGTAGCCATTGGCCAGCCCGGCTCTAACGTGGAAGGCTTTAAGCCAACATTGGACGGCAGCGGTAACCCCGTAGATACGCGCTGGTACGACTACATCTACCGTACTGGCTTCTCGTCATCCAACACGCTTAACTTCAGTGGCGGCACGGAAAAGACGACGTATTACACCTCCGTCGGCTACACCGATCAAAAGGGTATGCTGGAAGGCAACAGCTTTAAGCGTGCCTCCGCCCGTCTCAACATCGACCACAAGGTGTTCTCGCGCTTTAGCGTGGGCGCCCGTGTAGGCTACACCAATTCCCGCACGGCCTCGCCCAACTCCGGCTCCGTGGGTGATGGTGCCTTTGGCACGGCCGGTTTGGGTCGTTTGCCGCTGGTACTGCCCCCCAACGTACCCGCCCGCAACCCCGATGGCACGTACAACATCAGCGGTGCTGGTATTGGCCCCGGTGCCAACATCAACCCCACCAACGGCCAGCCCCTGCTGCCGGGCTACTACAACCCGCTGGTTGACCTGGAAAACAACTACTTCCGCTCGGAGGGCAACGAAATCCAGGGCAGCGTATACGGCGACCTGGAATTGTTGAAGGGCTTGCACCTGCGTACCAACTACGGTATCTACAACATCTCCTTCGAGGACCAGGCTTTCTACACCCCCATTGCCGGCGACCAGTATAACATTGGTAGCGCTTCTAATTTCTACCGGACTAACAAGCGCTGGAACTGGCAAAATACCGCGCAGTACGACGTAACGCTAGCTGAAAAGCACATCATTTCTGCTCTGGCCGGTGCTGAATACCAAAGCACTACCATCGACCGGTGGGGTGCCAACCGCACCAGCGTATCCGACCCCTTCTTCACGACGTTCCAGGGCGGTTTCGCCAACATCGTAAACTCCGGTGCCTTCCAGGGAGAAAACTTCCTAATGTCGTACTTCGGCCGCTTGAGCTACAACTTCAACCGCAAATACCTGGCAACCTTCAACGCTCGTCGTGATGGTTACTCGGCCTGGGGTAATGAGAAGTGGGGTAATTTCTACGGTGCTTCGCTAGGTTACATCATCTCCGAGGAAGATTTCTGGAAAAACTCTTCGGCTCTCAGTACCCTCAGCTTCCTGAAATTCACGGGTAGCTACGGTGAGGTTGGTAACAACCAGGGTATCGGTGACTTCACCACCCGTGACTTGTACGGACCCAGCCTGTATGGGGCCAACAACACGTTCTTCTTCGGCAACGCTGGTAACGCTGCCCTGAGCTGGGAAAC
The DNA here is from genome assembly GCF_032464715.1 of Hymenobacter endophyticus. NCBI lineage: Bacteria > Pseudomonadati > Bacteroidota > Cytophagia > Cytophagales > Hymenobacteraceae > Hymenobacter > Hymenobacter endophyticus. Next base: position 258,683 of record NZ_JAWDJT010000004.1, read on the forward strand.
CAGCAAGAAGACGGATATTGGCTTGTCTTTCGGCCTGTTCGAAGACCGTATTCAGGGTGACGTGGCCTACTACCGCAATGATGTAGATGGTCTGATTCTGGACGTACCTCAGGCTCCTTCGCGGGGTATTCCGAACAATGCTATTGCGGCTAACATCGGTTCCATGCGCAACAAGGGCTTCGAATTCAACGTGCGCACCACGGCCATTAACAAGCCGAACTTTACCTGGTCGATCAACGCCAACCTTACCACGCTGAAAAACGAGGTAACCAAGCTGGTGACGGCTGACCAGCGTATTGGTACAGCCACTTCCGGTCTGGAAACGGTTAACTTTACTACTGTAGGCCGTTCCGTGGGCGAAATCCTGGCAGTTCCTTCACTGGGCGTGAACCCGGAGAATGGCCGTCGGATGATTCAGAAAATTGATGGCACGGTGGTACAGTACAATCACTTGGGCCAGGGCTGGACGCTGATGGATGGTGTAACGCCAACCACCGCTCCCACTCAGCTAGGTGATGGCCGGTATTATGGCCCCACCCTGCCTACCTGGTATGGTGGCTTCGATAACACGTTCCGCTTCAAAAACATTGACCTGGGTGTATTCATCCAGTTCTCGGGCGGTAACTACATCTACAACGGTACGAAGGCCGGCCTGCACGACCAGCGCTTCTGGAACAATGCCACCGACATCAAAGACCGTTGGACGGAAACCAACCGCAATGCTGAGTGGCCCCGTGTCGTGTACGGCGACAACGTATCGAATGGCTCGGCCCTGATTATGTCCTCGAACGTGGAAAAAGGCGACTTTGCCCGTCTGCGGAACGTGTCTCTGGGTTACAACTTTGCCTCTACCCTCATCAACAAATTCGGAGTAGGCAACGCCCGCATCTATGTGCAGGTGCAAAACGCCGCGCTGCTGACGAACTACTCGGGTATTGACCCCGAGATTTCAACCAACGGCAGCAACAACACCGGTGCCGGTGTTGACCGCAACTCGGTGGGCCAGGCCCGCAGCTACACGGTTGGTCTTAACCTCGGATTCTAATTCTCTCTCGCTTAATGAAGACTTTTAAATATCTCCTGACCCTGGGGCTTACGGCCTCCCTGGGCCTGGGCACTTTTTCCTGCAGCGAAGACCGTCTGGAAGTTCAGCCGAAAACTGATCTGGCCAGTGAAGTAGCCTTTGATACGCCTTCCCGTGTACTGGGACAGGTAAACAACATGTACGACTACATGAAGTCGGGCTCCTTTTTGGGTGGCCGTTACCAGGTTTACGGTGATATCCGGGCCGATGACTTCATCAACCGGACATCTAACCTAGTAACTGGGGCAGCTGTGTGGCAACACACCCTTACCGAGGCCTCGCAGAACGACGTTATTAACTTGTGGGGCTCAGGCTACGCTGCCATCAACCAGATCAACGTGTTTCTGGCGGGCATAGCAGCTAATTCCTCCAAGTTTTCGGCGGCCCCTTTCCCCGCCGATTACGCGACTACCGCCAATGGGTACGTAGCAGAAGGCCGACTGCTGCGGGCTTTGGCATACTACTCGCTGCTGCAGTATTATGCCCGTCCCTACGCTGATGGTAACGGTTCGAAACCTGGTTTGCCCTTGCGTCTGCAGGCAGAAACGGAGTTGGGTAACAATGACCTAGCCCGCAGCACGGTAGCGCAGGTGTACGACCAAATTCTGACTGACCTGACGTTTGCGGAAACCAATCTGCCTCTTAGCAACTCGGCCGGCAACGTATTTCGGGCGCACAAGAACGCCGCCATTGCCCTGCGTACCCGGGTGCTGCTGAGCATGGGCCGCTACGGTGATGTGGTAACTGAAGCCAATAAAATTGTTCCAACGGCGGCTCCCTTCAAGGCCCCTACCGGCGTGGCTCACGAGTTGAATCCGAGCCTCGCGGCCGTTTTCGCTCCTAACCCCGGCGGTACCGAAATGATCATGGCCTTTCCCTTTACCACCCAAGATCCGCCCGGCACGCAGAACCAGCTGGCCTTTTACTTTCTGCCCAACACCCAAGGCGGCGGTCAGGAGTATAGCCTGAACCCAGCCGGAGTTATTGCCAACACAAACTTCAAGGCCACCGATGCCCGTTTGGCTACGCTGGTAACCCGGGTAGGCACTCCCACCGCAGTACCCTACCTGCGCAAATACACGAACGGCGCCCTCTCAGCCAATCCTTACACGGATGCGGCCCCGGTTATCCGGTATGCAGAGGTTCTGCTGAACCTTTCGGAATCGTTGGCGCGCACCCAGGGTGCTACCAACACTCGTGCTCTGGAGTTGCTAAACGCCGTGCGTACTCGTTCGGGGTCGGATGCCTACACGGCAGCTAGCTTCACTGGCACCTTCTCCATTATCGATGCCATTTTGCTAGAGCGGCGGCTGGAGTTCCTGGGTGAAGGTCTGCGTAACAGTGATGATATGCGCCTGTTGCGTCCTATTGCAGGCAAGAGCACGGTTAGCGCTGTGCAGCCCTCCTCTACGTTGTATATCTGGCCTATTCCTAGCTCAGAGCTGCAGACCAACGGAGCAATGACCCGCAACTAGTTTCACGGGAACATAGCCATCAAAAAGGTCTCCTGCGTTATGCAGGAGACCTTTTTTGTATGTGAGCACACTACAAATTACCGCGTAGCCGAGCCCTTTTGAAAGGCTGGAACTGTACCGTGCCAGCAAGTAACTGGCCTTGTATTTTATGGATGTATCTTGCCTAGCAGTAGAGGTTTTATGCTAGCCCGGCTTTCCTCATACCGAGCTTGCCCAGGTGTCTCCATTGTGCCGTTGAGCTATCCTCTCTCTCAGCACAGAAAGAGAAGTAGCTGCTTGCTCCGGCAGCCCTAATAAGTGAGCTACTGCTTCGTACACAACCTGCGGGGAGTCAGCTTCCTCCACTATGCCGCGTTGGGAGCTGGCCTGCGTTGATTTAGACAGCTTTTCGCCGGAACTAGTGGTGAACAGCGCGTGGTGATAGAACTGCACTTGCCGGAAACCCTCCTGCCCCGGCAGTTGGGACGCCAGCCACAGTTGGGCTGCCGTGCTGGGCAATAAATCCAGCCCGCGCACTACGCAGGTAACACCCAGCCGCACATCATCCAGCACAGAAGCTACCTGGTAAGCAGCCACTCCATCCTTTTTCCGCACCACAAAGTTGCCCAGCTCGGCAGTTAAATCTATCTGTACTAGCCCTTGCGCCATATCCTGGATGGTGACAATAGAGCCGCTGGGCACATGAGCCCGCCACGCTGCCTTGGGGGCAGACAACGTTAGTGCAGCGTGCCGGCAAGTGCCGGGGCAGCTCCCAGCAAGTACTCCTTGACGGGCCAATTCGGTACGGGAGCAGCCGCAGGCGTAAAACACCCGGGGGTGCGCCAGGCGAGCAGCTTGCAGGGTGGCCTCGTATTCTGGTAGCCGATGCTGCTGGGAAAAGTTGCGCTCAAAGTCGGCGGGGCCGGTGGGGCCGTAGTCATAGTCGAGACCCAGCCATTCCAGTGTCCGGAAGATGTTCTCCAGGTAGGCGGGACGGAAGCGGGCTCGGTCAAGGTCATCGATGCGCAAGTGCAGAGTGCCACCCGCTTGGCGCGTGAGCAGCCAGGTAAGCGTGAAGTTGACGGCATTACCCAGGTGCAGGAAGCCACTGGGCGTAGGCGCCAAGCGCGAAACAACGGGGATGGAAGAAAGCTGCCACATACAATAGGTCCTGAAAGTACGCGGGCGGCTACAACATTGCCTCCTTGGCAGGGCCCCTCCTACTAAAATAGTCAGTGATGATGCCCTATAACCTGCACTAAGGCTGGCACAAGGACCCTGAAGAAGTGACGCCCGCGCATCTCATTTTGCCTGCTGATGTTTACGGTAATCAAAGGATTAAATCTGCTATTAGCCTTTGCACTAGCGGGCTACGGCAGCCGGGCCTGCTAGTGTTTTTGATGCAGACGAAGACCAGTTACTCTGCATGTCGACGCTGATAATTTGGCTACTGATTTTCGGCGGATCAAAGTTCGCCCGGCTTACGTGGCGCTATGCCTGGCTTGGTTTCTCAGCACCCCTAGTTTCCTTCGGCAGCAACTCCTCAGTGACCAATACCGTGCTGTTCTCCCTTCATAACGCGTGGCAGTTAGGCTCACTTAGTTGTTTCTGCCCCCCACCAGCTAGCTCCTACCCGCGCAGTTGATGGCTCCAACGCAGCCCGAGAAGCAACCGTCTGCCTATTCTTTGGAATCTTTGCTAATTAATTGATGTATGTACATATATTTGCACCCATCAACTACTCCCTACTTACTCTATGCAGACTCTCCTTCATAAAGCCGGCACCCGAGGCCACGCCAACCATGGTTGGCTTAACTCTTTCCACACGTTCAGCTTCGGCGGGTATCAAAACCCGGAGCGCGTGCATTTCGGGGTGCTACGCGTGTTGAACGACGACACCGTGGCGGGCGGTATGGGCTTCGGCACCCACCCCCACGACAACATGGAAATTATCAGCATTCCACTCAGCGGCACGCTGGAGCACAAGGACAGCGCCGGCAACCACGGCATCATCCAAAGCGGCGACGTGCAGGTGATGAGTGCTGGCACCGGCATTGCCCACAGCGAAAAAAACCACAGCTCCTCGGAGGCAGTACAGTTTCTGCAGATTTGGGTGTTTCCGAAACAGCGCAACGTAACGCCCCGCTACGACCAGCAGAGCTTCCGGGCCGAAGACCGGCACAACCAATTCCAGCAGGTTTTGTCGCCTAACCCCGAGGATGCCGGGGTCTGGATTCATCAGGATGCTTGGTTTCATCTAGCCGACTTCGATGCCGGCTTTGCCACCGAGTATCAGGTGAAGCAGCCCGGTAATGGGGTGTACGTGTTTGTGCTGGAAGGTGAGGCGACCGTAGCTGGCCAGCCACTCAGCCGCCGCGACGGCTTGGGCGTGTGGGAAACCGGCACGCTGCAGGTGCAGGCTACTACCGCTACCCGCCTGCTACTCATGGATGTACCCATGAGCCTGTAAGGCTATCTTTCCGTGAAACCCGCGTTTATTCGCTGAAATTCGTCGTTTATGAAACATGCCCCCACCACGTTTCCGGTTCTGGAAACGATTCGCAAGCGCTGGAGCCCCCGGTCCTTTGCCAGCTACCCCGTTGCTTCTGAGGCGCTGCACCAGGCCTTTGAGGCCGCATCCTGGGCACCCAGTGCCATGAATGAGCAGCCTTGGCGTTACATCTACGCGCACCATGCCGACCAGGAGGATTTCCAGAAAATGGTGGACTGCTTGCTCCCCGGTAATCAGCCCTGGGCCAAGAACGCCCCGGTGCTTATTCTGGCCCTGGCCAAAACGCACTACGACAATGGCCAAACCAACCCCGCCGCTCTCCACGACTTGGGTATGGCAAATGCCAACCTTATTCTGGAAGCTACGGCACTGGGTCTGCATGGTCACTTCATGGGTGGCTTTGATCGGGCCAAGGCCCAGGAGGTTTTCCAGCTGCCCGAGGGTCTGCAGCCCGTTGTGATGCTTGCACTGGGTTATTTAGGTGAGGCTGAGCAGTTGGAAGAGCCCTTTCTGAGCCGGGAGAAAGCCCCACGCCAGCGCAAAGCCCTCACGGAGCTTGCGTTTCATCGGCAGCTGCCTGAGTAGCTGGCCCTGAGCAGTGAATTCCGACCGGCTCGGGACTTGTTCTGTCCTTGGACTAAGGCAGATTAAAATTATCCTTTTTCTAGAGCAACAGAAAAGCCCCGCTTGTATAGCGGGGCTTTTCTGTTGCTTTGGATTGGCAAAAGCCCCTTACTACGTGCTACATACTGAACATGTTGCCACAGCTGTTAGTGAATGTGCCAGATTGTACCGTCCTTTGTAACTAGTACTTAGTTGATTACCCTGATTTTATGAAAATAGCTCGACTCACGCTAGCCTTCTGGGTGGGTGCTACCAGCCTGGTTGCAGCGCAAGACCTCCCGTACCAAACGCCTCCGCGCGCCATTGCCGCCCTGGTTGACGCCCCACTCACGCCCCGGGTCAGCTTTGCTTCCAGCGGCCAATGGATGCTGTTGATGGATGTGCGGGATATGCCTGCCATTGCCGAGGTAAGCCAGCCGGAAATGCGGTTAGCGGGTTTGCGCATCAACCCGCGCACCAACGGAGCCAGCCGCGTGAGCTACGCCGCTTCGTTGCGCCTGCACCGTCTGCCCGAGGGCAAGGAGCTACTAGTACAAGGCCTGCCCACCAACGCCCGCATCAGCGACGTGCAATGGTCGCCGGATAACACCAGAATTGCTTTCACCCACACCACCAACAACCATGTGGAGCTATGGCTGGTAGATGTGGCGTCGGCTACGGCTAAGCTGGTGCCTAACCTGTTTCTGAACGGCGTGCTGGGAACTCCCTACGAGTGGGCTTCCGACAGCAAGACCATTATTGCCCGGGCCATTGTAGGTGGCCGTGGCGAAGCGCCTAGTTCCACAGCGGCACCCACTGGTCCTACCATTCAGCAGAACGTGGGCCGCACCACGGCCGCCCGCACCTACCAGGATTTGCTGAAGAATCCGGTTGATGAGCGACTGTTCGATTATTATGCGCTTGCCCAGGTAGTAAAGGTTGGTCTGGATGGTCGGATGGCTCCGCTGGGGCAGCCGGGCATCATTGAGCGGGCCTCGCCCTCCCCCAGCGGCAAATATGTGCTGGTCAGCACCCGCCACCGGCCGTACTCCTACACGCTGCCCCTCAACAGCTTTCCGGAGCGCATTGATGTGCTGAACATGGAAGGCTTGGTAGTGAAAGAAATAGCCAATCTACCCCTCGCCGATAACGTACCCACCAGCTTCGACGCCGTGCCCACCGGCCCGCGCGACATCAGCTGGCGGGAGGATGCTCCAAACACCTTGTTTTGGGTAGAAGCCCAGGACGGGGGCAACCCCAAAACGGAAGCACCGGTGCGCGACAAGCTGTTCGCGCTGGGTGCCCCCTTCGATGGGCAGCCCCAGGAGCTGGCGGCCTTGCCGCTGCGCTTCCGCCGCATCTACTGGAGCGGCTCCGATAAGCTGGCCCTAGTGGAAGGCTACCGCTGGGCCGACCGGAAAGAGACACTCTGGAGCCTGGATTTGGCAACCAGAACTTCCCTGACGCCCCTGTTTGAGCGCTCTTCGCAGGACACTTACTCTGACCCCGGCACCCCGTTTCAGCGGCGCAACGAGCTGGGCCGCCGGGTGCTAGCCACCGATGCTAACGCGGATGTTGTGTACCTGATGGGCACGGGTGCTTCGGCGGAAGGTGACCGTCCGTTTGTGGATGAACTGAACGTACGCACCAAGAAAAGCGCCCGGTGGTGGCGCTCAGAAGCGCCTTACTATGAAGTGCCGGTAACTATTCTGGATGCCAACAAGCACCGGTTTGTGACGCGGCGCGAATCGGCGCAGGAAGCCCCCAATTACTTCCTGCACGATGCGCCCAACCCCAAAGCCACACAACTGACCAAGTTTCCGAACCCCTACGCCACCTTGGGTAACCTGCAAAAGCAGGTACTCAAGTATAAGCGGGCTGATGGAGTTGATCTGACGGCCAACCTTTACCTGCCCCCGAACTACAAGAAGGAGGACGGCCCGCTGCCCACGCTGCTGGAGGCTTACCCGGTAGAGTTCAAGGACAAGAAAGATGCCGGCCAGGTGAAAGGCTCCCCTTACACGTTCACGCGCTTTACCTGGGGCTCACCCGTGTTCTGGGTAACGCAGGGCTACGCCGTGCTCCAAGGAACCAGTATTCCGATTGTAGGCGAAGGCACCAAGGAGCCCAACGACACCTATGTGGAGCAACTCACGGCTTCGGCCAAAGCCGCCATTGACGAGGGCAAGCGCCTGGGCGTGGTAGATCCCAACCGCGTGGCAGTTATGGGCCACAGTTACGGCGCATTCATGACCGCCAATTTGCTGGCCCACACCAACCTGTTCAAGGCTGGTATTGCCCGCAGCGGCGCTTACAACCGTACCCTCACGCCGTTTGGTTTTCAGGGAGAGGAGCGCACCTACTGGCAGGCGCCGGAAGTGTACAGCACCATGTCGCCCTTCAACTACGCCAACAAAATCAAGACTCCTTTACTGCTGATTCATGGCGAGGCCGATAACAACTCTGGCACTTTCCCCATCCAGAGTGAGCGGTTTTACAATGCACTCAAGGGCAACGGTGCTACTGTGCGCTACGTGGTGCTGCCCGCCGAAGCCCACGGCTATGCTGCCCGCGAGTCCATTATGCACATGCTGTGGGAAATGAACTCCTGGCTGGATACCTACGTGAAGAAAGCCGGCACCCCGGCTGCGGAAACTACCAAAGCCGATGCCCGCTAAGCTTTCTGCTTAATCAAACTGATTTCTTATGTAGAAAGGCCGCCCGGACGCTTGTTCGGGCGGCCTTTCTACATATAGTAATTATATTATGAAACAAGGACTATATGTATAATATTTTGTCATTGCTAAACCTGGTTTTTAGGCCTTCGTTAAACTCGACATTACCTCCTTCGAGGTTTTCCCTGAACTAACTTGAACGTCATGAAAACCATCAAAATATATGCAGCTATGCTGGGAGCCCTGCTCGTACTGGATAGCACAGTAGTAGTTTCGGATGCTTCAGCCCAAACCAGAACCAGAAAAAGCTGGAGCAAGAAGGCGAAGGGCGCGGCCATTGGTGGTGGCGCTGGCGCCGTAACCGGCGCGGTAGTGGGCGGCGGCAAAGGTGCCGTAATTGGTACCGTAGCCGGGGCTGCAGCTGGTGGAATTATCGGCCGCAAAAAAGACAGAAAAAAGGACCCCGCACGTTACGAGCAGTACTCGCGCAAAGACTAGTTTTTTGCTTGCAGTTTGCCTTACAGAAAGCCTCGAGCCGGTTGGTTCGGGGCTTTCTGCTGTTTGTGGCCCATCCGTTGGCAAACCCGGCCGATGCCTTTCCAGTATGCGCTTTATGCATCTATTTGTGTACTCCTCGCTTGGTAGTGAGGCCCGCGCCGCCCTGCTACAACAACTCCCGGCTGATATTCAACCTACCTTCCGCACCGATATAAGTGAGGCGGAACAGCAGGCCGCCCTGGCGGAGTCGGAGTTGCTGCTGGGTAACCCGCCGCCCCAGTGGTTGGAATCGGCCTTGCCATCCCGCTTACGTTTCTGGCAAATTGACTCGGCGGGCATTGACCGGTACCAGCAGTTGAGCCCCACGTTTCCGGTAGCCAATATGGGCGACTTTTTCGCTTGGCCCTGCGCCGAAACGATGGTGGCTGGCTTGCTGGGTCTGCTGCGTTACATTCCGGAGTTAGCAGTGTGGCAGACTCAACGGCACTGGGAAGGAGCGGCCGTGCGGCCCCGGCTGGGGCTGCTTCAGCATCAGCGGGTAATTATACTGGGAAGTGGGGCTATAGGACAGGCAGTTGCACAGCAGTTGCGGGGCTTCAATTGTGCCGTGCAGTTTCTGGCCCGCACCGATCCAGCTGCCCACTTACATACCCGGGAGGAACTGCTGGCTGCCCTATCCACCACCGACATTGTAGTGAATTGTTTGCCGGGCAGTGCAGATGGTTTCTTCTCCCAGGAGTTGATTGCCGCCCTCCCCTCTCATGCCCTCTATGCCAGTGTGGGCCGGGGCAACACCACCGATGAACCCGCTCTGGTAGCCGCTCTGCAAACGGGCCGCTTAGGTGGGGCCGTGCTGGATGTAACCGCCCAGGAGCCGCTGCCCGCCGACAGCCCGCTCTGGCACTTGCCCCGTGTGCTCCTGACCCAGCACAGCGGGGGCGGCCGTCCCGGCGAGGACGAGGGCAAGGTAGACCTATTTTTGCGCAACCTACAGCACCTACTGCGCCAGGAGCCGATAGAAAACCCGGTTTCCCTACACCGGGGCTACTAGCTCGCCGCAGCCAGTAGCACCTACTGACACATAGCATACAAATGCAAACAGCAGCCTGCACGCTCCGTGTTGGCTGCTGTTTGCGTGTGCCATACGCCAATTTACTGAGCATCCTATGCAACCAACCGGGAGGCTACCGGCTCCCCCTATCGTATCACCTTATCCATTTCTATCATGCATAAACTGTACTCCCTTATAGCAGGCGGTGGGTTGCTGCTGGGCCTAAGCTCGTGCTGGGGCTTGGTTGATCCCGTAGACCGGATTCCGCTGCCGCAGTACAAGCCGCTGCTCATGGCGCGCACGCAACTGGAGCAGGCCGTAGCCGTGTTGCCACCCCGGGAACTGCACAACACCGGCAAAATATACCTGCGCGACCCGTACATCTTCATCAATGAGCAGTACGAGGGCATCCATATTATCAACAACCAAGACCCCGAGCACCCGCAGCCGGTAGCCTTTCTGCGGATTCCGGGCAACGTGGACGTGGCCATGAAGGGCACCTTGCTCTACGCCGACAGCGGCTCCGACCTACTGACTTTTGATATGAGCAGTGCGCAAGCGGCCCGGCTGCTCCACCGGGTGCGGGAAGCGGTGCCGGAGCTGCCCATGCCCGAAACCGGCACCATGCCCAGCGAATACCAACCCCAGAACCGCCCGGCCGATGCCGTGGTAATTGGCTGGCAAAAGCTATAACTACTCCTTCTATGCTACACCGCTACCCTGCCCTCCGGGCCCTGGCCGCCCTGCTTGGCTTTTCCGCTCTCAGCTCCTGCAGCAACAGCAACGACGTGAGCCCCGGCAGCGCCGATAATGGTAAAGGCGGCTCCCTGGCCCGCTTTACCGTGCTGGAAAATACGCTGTACGTGGTGGACAACGAGAACCTGCGCACCTTCAGCCTGGCCAACCCCACGGCGCCCACTAAAGACACTGTAATACCGCTGGGCTTCGGCATTGAAACCATCTACCCGCGCGCGCCCTACCTGTTTTTGGGTACGCAGCGGGGCATGTTCATTTTTGATGCCTCTACCCCCAACCAGCCCCAACAGCTTGCCTATTTTCAGCACGTAATGAGCTGCGACCCAGTAGTAGTGGATGAGCGGTACGCCTACGTGACCCTGCGGGATGGCCGAACTTGCGGGGGCGGCCCCAATCAGTTGCAGGTAGTGGATCTGACCAATTTGCGAAACCCGCGCCTGGCTCAAACCTACCCCATGCAGCACCCACTGGGCCTGGGCGTAGACAGTACCCTACTGTTCGTATGCGACAAAGACCAGCTCAAGGTGTTTGATACTAAGCAGAGCCCGGTGTTGCCCGCCCCCCAAACGTTTCCCATTACCGTATCGGACGTAATTCCGCACCGGGGGCTGCTGCTGGCTATTGGGCCGGGCGGGTTGTACCAGTACCGTTACCGCAACGGCAAGCTCAGTGCTCTGAGCAAGCTGGCCATTAGTCCCACCCGCTAATGCGCAACGCGTTACTGCTTGTCCTGGGCTTGTGTATGTCAGGGTTGACAGAAGCACAAACGCTTCCATCGGCTGCTCCTGCGCCCAGGCCCTGGCGTTGGGGCATCTCCTGGAACCTGCTGCCACTGATGGCCAATGGGTACCACGTCAGTTTGGAAAAAGCCTGGAGGCCGGGCTCCCGCCACAGCATACTTCTCACGCCGCAGGGGTACCGGGGGCCAGTGAACGACCTCACCTCCGAGCTGCACGAAACCGGTGCTGACCGGGTGCGCGGCTACGGCCTGGAGGTGCACCACCGCATCTACCTTGGAGCAACCCCGAGCCCCACAGATGGCTACTACGTGGCTTACGGAGCATCCTATCAGCATTTTCGGTTGCAATTCCAGGCCAAAAGCTGGCAACCGGAAGCAGGCCCCGACAACCTGTACTACTACGAGTACCGCCTCCGTAACCAGACAGAAACCATTGACCGATACGGAGCCTCCGTGGTGCTAGGCCGGCAACTGGTTTTCCCGAACACGTCGTTTTTCCTGGACGCATACCTAGGGCTGGGGCTGCGCAAAGCCGACTCCCGGGGCACTTTGCCAACTACTCAATATGCCTCCTCCATGAGCGACTATGGCTCCGCCGGAGTCTACCTTCCCGTTGGGCTGCGGGTGGGCGTGGCGTTGTAGTGCACCAGATTACGCCCCGGAAAATCGTAACGGCCCGGCCGCCCGCAGCCTATACCTACACCGGGCGGCCGGGCCATAAACGCCCATCTTTTCTTTTAGCCCGGAATTACGCCTAGCAGGTGTAACAACCAGCCAAACAGGTACACGGCCGGAATGAAAAGAGCGTAGGCCCACCACGGCAGCCTGTTGAGGTGAAGCCCGCGCTGAACGGGCCAGTTGTTGCGTACTTCCATAATCAGGCTGATTTAGTGAGACATACTTCAGGGAATATACTAAAATCCTGCGTAAATCTCACTCAATATCAAGCCACTAGCTGCTCATACAACCTATCCAGCATAGCGGCGGCATCTTCGCAGAGGCCGGGGTGCACGGGCGAGGTCTGCACGATGGTACTGCGCGTGGCCGTCAGCCACCGGAAGCGGGAGGCAACCGGCAACTGCCCGATGGGCCCGCCGCGCTGGCAGCCCTGGCAAATACGCTCAAACGCCTGCAAGCGGGCCCGCAGGTCATTGAGGTCCAGGCCGGGGCCAGCCAGGGCCTGTAGCCGAGCTTCGGGCAGGTGGCAGCGGGTTTGCAGAAAGCCCTGGGAGGAGCAGTACAAAATCACGCCCACGTTTAAAAACTCTTCGCGCTCCACGCGGGGCACCACGCGCAGCACGGCATACTCAAACAAGTGCATTGCGGGCAGTTAAAGCTTCCTGAACAAACGTGTGGGAAACGGCCAGGCGGGTAGTCAGAAACTCCACGTACTGGGCGCGCTGCTCCTGGGGGTTAAGGTCGGGCTCCTGCAGCCACTCATCGGGCACCAGGGCTACAATGGCCGTCAGCACCTCCGGCGAGAGGCGGGCGTGGGCCTCGGCATCGGCGGCTTCCAGCTCAGTGGCCCGGGGCAGCAGCACATGGTCTTTGAGCTGGGGAAACGGGCGGGTAGCTTTACTGGCCCAACCGGCGCCGCTGTGGTGCACGTACAGGGCGGCGCCGTGGTCGATGAGCCACAGCTCCCGGTGCCACATCAGCATATTGGTATTACGGGCAGTGCGGTCCACGTTCAGGGTGAGGCAGTCCAGCCACACAACCAGGGACGCCAGGCGGGGCTCCACGTCGTTGATGAGGGGGTCGAAGGTAACGGAACCGGCCAGGAAGTGTAGAGCCAGGTTCAGGCCCGTGCTGAAGCGCAGCAGGTCCTGGATTTCCTCATCGGGCTCGGTGCGGCCAAAGGCTTCGCTCAGGTTAATGAACACCAACTCGGGCATGCGCAAACCCAATCGGCGGGCAATTTCGCCCACAATCAGCTCGGCAATCAATGCCTTCAGGCCCTGGCCCGCCCCCCGGAACTTCACTACGTACATAAACCCGTCGTCGGCTTCTACCAGGGCAGGTAGGGAGCCGCCTTCGCGCAGAGGAATTACGTAGCGCGTTACGTCAACGGTTCGGAGGGCAAGTTCAGGAACGGGCATGGGCCGCAGCAAAGGAGGATACGAACAGCAAAGCAACGGATAAATTGGCCGGTTGTTGACAGAGCTGGCGCCGGAGCCCCCAACTTTTCGGGCGGGTGGCAGTACAGTAGCCTGATTAGCCTTGCTTATTTAGCCCGTTCCGTATGCCGCGCATCATCACGCTTACCCTGAACCCCACCGTGGACAAAAGCACCACGGCCGACCACATCGTGCCTGACCAGAAGCTGCGCTGCGCCGCACCCAAGTTTGAGCCCGGCGGGGGTGGTATCAACGTGAGTCGGGCGCTGCGGCGGTTGGGCTCCGAGTCGGTGGCGGTATTTCCGGCGGGCGGCCCCAGCGGCACTATGCTACAACAGCTGCTGGCTCAGGAGCAGCTGCAATACCGCGCCGTGGAAACCCAGGGCAACACCCGCGAGAATTTCATTGTGGTAGATAGCACTACCAGCCAGCAGTACCGCTTTGGTATGCCCGGCACCGAGCTGCGGCCCGAGGAGCAGCAGCGGGTGCTGGAAGCATTGCGGGAGCTGGCTGCCGGTACCGAGTTTCTGGTTATCAGTGGGAGCCTGCCGCCGGGCGTGGAGCCGGAGCTGCTAGTACGCGTGGTGCGGGCCGCCAAAAGCATGGGCGTGAAAGTGGTGGCCGACACCTCGGGCCCGGCGTTGCAGGCGGTGTTGCAGGAAGGGGTATATCTGGCCAAACCCAACGTGGGTGAACTAAGCAAGCTGGCCGGCGTGGATGAGTTGGATAACGAAGCCGTGGCCCAAGCGGCGCAGCAGCTGGTGCAGGAAGGCAAAGCCGAAATACTGGTTGTGTCGCTTGGCCCCCAGGGCGCTTGCCTGGTTTCACAAAACTCCATTGACCATGTGCCCGCCCCCGCCGTGAAGAAGCGTAGCACCGTGGGCGCCGGCGACAGTATGGTAGCCGGCCTCGTGCACGGCCTGAGTACTGGCTTGAGCCTGCCCGAAGTAGCCCGGTTAGGGGTAGCCTGCGGCTCGGCCGCTACCATGAATCCCGGCACCGAGCTATTCCGCAAGGACGATGTGGACCGGCTTTATAGCTGGCTGCTGCAGACCCTGCCGGCCCGAGCGGCGTAAGGCCGACGCTACCAACGCGTAATCCCGAGCCCCGCCAGGAATCTTGCGCACTGGTGGCGTGTGCTACGCCAATGTCAGCCTGCAAGCTTTTTCGCGGGGCCCGGAATGATGCGCTTTTTACGTGGCCAAACCTACGCTCGTTTCAAGCCCAACCGCTCCACGGTTTCGCCTTCAAAATCGAATTCAATCAGAATAGCTGGCTCCTCCCCCATCACCCACCCATCGTGGCCGGGGGCAATGGCGACTACCTGCGGGGCCGTAAACTCCTCCTGGGTGCCATCGGCGTACTGAATCCCCAGCTGGCCGGCAGCCAGAAAGCCCACATGAGCGTGCTGGCACAACTCGCCGCCCACCACGGGCCGCATATCCTTCGACCACCGAAAGCCAGCCGGGTACACCACCCGCTTCACGCGGGAGTTACCGGTGCGTACTACATCAACCTGCACTCCGCCTACTTCGCGGCGGGTGGCGTCCTTCAACGGGCCTAAGAGAGTGGCAGTATCCATAATGCGGGAGAATAAGGAGCGTGAGGTCCGCCGTGTAGCGGGCTCATTCAAGGTACTGAATAGCCACGAAATTCACGACCATTAGTCCGGTGCCGGCCTAGCCCCCCAGCAGCACCTGCAGCTGCCGGGCATTCAGTACTCCGGCCCCGCCAATGCCGTTGTTACAGTACAGGTATACCTCCTTGATATGGGGTTTGGCCTGGAGTTGCTGAGTTATTTTTGCCAGAAATTCGGGGCTGTAAGCCGAAGTGTAGAGCACCGGCACCCCATGAAAACGGTAGTAGGCTTTTTCGATGGTGGCCACTACCTCATCGGGCAGGTCGCCGGGGTAGCTTTGGCCGCAGAAGCTGATGCCGTGCTGGGCCTGCATCCGGAATACCTGCCCGTCCCACCAACTAGGGTGCCGAAACTCCAGCACGTTATGGAAGTCAGGATTGAGCTGCTCTAAAATTCGGCCCAGCAGCTCCTCCGTGTACGCGGCCTTGGGTGGCAGCTGGAACAGCACGGGCCCTAGCTTCTCCCGCAAGCCCTCCTGCACAGTAGCGTAAAAACTGGCCAGAATAGGCGCTGCCTCGGTGTTGAACTTCTTGTAGTGCGTTACCTGCCGGGGCGCTTTTACGGCAAACCGGAAGTCGGGTGGGCTTTGCGCGTACCACTCCTCGAACACTTTCAGGGCCGGCAGGCGGTAGAAGGTCACGTTTACTTCCAGGGTGTTGAACTGGGTGCAGTAGTAGGCAAACCACTTGCGCGGCGGCAGCCCTTCCGGGTACAGCACGCCCTTCCAGTCGCGGTAAGAGAAGCCGGAACAGCCGATATAGTACGCGGGCATAGGTAGGATAATATCCAGGTGGGCACTAGGAAGCTGCGCACGAAGCAAGCTCAACTATAGTACTGCTACACAGCAGCTTACTACAGATGAGCCGCCAAATTGTGCACATGCTTTCTCCGGTTTATAACCGTACGTTAGCTTGACGTCGGCCCCCGGGCATACGAATATTCTGCGGTTTCAGACGGGGTTTCGGTCCCGGCTGCCGGCTGTTCTGTTTTCACCATTCACCTCTGTGAGCTATGATTCTGCGCCTCGACGAACTGGCAATTGACCTGCCGAAACCCAAACATCCGTCGGCCAATGATGCCGCTGCCATTCAGGAACTCCTGGGGGGCAAGTTCGGCGAGATGAGCACCTTGATGAACTACACGTTCCAGTCGTTCAACTTCCGGGGGCGCGACCGGCTCCGGCCCTTCTACGCGCTTACCTCCGCCATTGCGGCGGAGGAGTATTCGCACATTGAGGCTGTCAGCTACGCCATCAATTTGCTGCTGACCGGGGTAACCGAGCGGGGCACTGACCCCAAGCCCGGCCCCCTGTCGGATGCCGTGGATGCGCGTAACTCCTACCACTTTCTGGCCAGCGGCCAGGCGGCCCTGCCCTTCGACTCGATGGGTAACCCCTGGACCGGGCAGTACGTGAACAGCTCCGGCAACCTACGCCTCGATTTGCTGCACAACTTCTTTCTGGAGTGCGGAGCCCGGGCCAACAAAATCAGGGCCTACGAAATGGTAACCGACCCCTGCGCCCGTACCATGATAGGCTATCTGCTGGTGCGTGGCGGCCTGCACGTGTATGCCTACGCCAAAGCCCTGGAGGTAATCACGGGGGTTGACGTGAAGAAGCTGATGCCCGTGCCGCCCCTATCCAACGCCAAATTTCCGGAAGCCGTTAAGTTCATGGAGCACGGCCTGCACCGGCAGCTCTACACCTTCTCGCCCAACGCCTACGCTGAGGCTGGCATTATCTGGAACGGCACGCACCCCGAAGACGGCTCCAAGCTGGAAGTGGTGCAAGGGGCCATTCAGGGCGTGCCCTACCCCGTGCTGGAGGAAGAACCCCAGCTCAACTCACCCGGCGAGGACGACTTCGACCCCGAAATGTTCAAGGATATTGCCAAGAAATTAGGCCTGTCTGACGAGTGGAAGCAGCGTCACGGCTAAACTAGGCCACTGATGCTTTCAGCAACACAAAACGGGTCTGCTCCTTGGGGCAGGCCCGTTTTGTGTTTTCTACACGGTAGCCAGAACGACTTTGTCTTACACCGACCGAGCATACTCGGCTCCTGGCCCAGCAGCAGTAGCAGGCCCAACGGCAACAGCAGCACGGCCAGGGTCATGGCATAGTCGGGGCCGTGAATGGTGGCTTGCACCCGAGGCCGGCATATCCGGCAAGCCCATGCTACCTGCGGGCTTAGCCATAAGCCCAACCTACCAAGCTCAGAAGTACTTTCAGTGGAAAATCTGCCGGTGAAGTGACCATACCTGTAGAGCGCAACGCCTTCTCTCCAAGTAAACGCCGAGGTTACAGCAGGGCGGGTTGTCAGCCAATGGATTTCTGCCTGGCCTCAGGTAGCAGTGGGCCCGGAACAACCTTCGTTTTATAGCACGAACACTTCGTTCACTCGTTGGTAATTCATCGTTACAATGCCAATTAAAGCGCGCAAAGCCACTTCCTGTAAGTTAGTTATAGGTTGATGAAGAAAATTTTTCTTTGTCAACTTTGAAATACAAAGTTCTTTAACATCCTTTGTATAGTTGCTGCTATTAGCCCTGACTTAGGCCGCTTCTTCCTGATTTTTCTCATCATCCCACCTCAACGCATCCCCACTATGACACTCCCCAAAAGCCTTCTGCTCGTTGCTGCGGTTACCGGGCTTCTGCTACTGATTCCGCTGATAGCCATGCAATACACCGCTGAGGTTAACTGGACTTTCTCCGACTTTGTGTTTGCGGCTGTTGTGCTGTTTGGGGCCGGGGCCACGTTCGTGTTCATTGCCCGAATGGGCAACAACGGTACGTACCGGCTGGCGGCAGCCATAGGTGTACTAGCCGGGTTGCTGCTGGTGTGGGCCAATGCCGCTGTAGGCCTAGTAGGTAGTTCACACAACCCGGCCAACATGCTGTACGCCGCGGTGCTGTTTGTGGCCCTGGGGGGCGCCATTGCAGCCCGTTTCCGGCCGCTGGGCACTTCCAACGCTATGTTTGCCGCCGCCCTCACCTACCTGGTAGTTACGGGCATTGCCCTATTCGTGTGGAAGCCCACGGGTAATGCCGCCGAGCCTTCTGCCCCTTTCCTGAACGTGCTGGTGGCCAATGTGGTGTTTGCGGGTGTTTGGGCGCTGGCGGGCCTGCTGTTTCGCCGGGCCGCTGAGCCTGTGTCGGGCCCACAAGTAGCCCAATAAAGTACCACTAGCCAACTGCACACCACCAAACCCTTCACTTCTCACTGATATGAACGTAGCACCTTTTGTTATGGCTGGCCTCTTTCTGCTGGTTGCGGGCCTTTTGACGATGCTGGTGGCCAGCCGGGGCCGGAGTGGCTCTTACAAGGTGGCCGCCGGCGTGGCTACCGCCGCCTCCCTATTGCTGGTATGGGGCAACCTGGCCGTAGGCTTTATCGGCAGCGAAGACAACCCCGTTAACCTGCTGTTCGGGGCGGTGCTGGTGGTGGGCTTTGTGGGGGCCGCAGTGGCCCGGCTGCAGCCGCTGGGTATGGCTCGGGCCATGTTCGCGGCGGCGCTTACGCAGTTTGCCGTGCCCTTCGTAGCGTTGCTCATCAAGCAGCCCCCACTCACGATAGGCGTACTGTGGGTGATTGTGCTGAACACCCTCTTCGCCGGGCTGTGGGTGCTGGCGGGGTGGCTGTTTCGGCGGGCGGGTTTGGCTGGTGATGGGTTGGGCCGACAGGTGGAGTAGAAAAGTTCGATTGAGCATAATAGAAACGCCCCGGAGCTAGGCAGCTTCGGGGCGTTTCTGTTGGACTATTTGTGGTGTAATAGCATAGAAACCTGCTTAACAACTAGCTGATATTCAGACATTTTTATAAGCTTAGCCCGCTCCGCCCCCAAGTTCTACCAGCGCATCCAAACCGCCTGCCTCATCATCGACCGCCCCGGCAAGCGCACAGGCAGCAACAGCGAGACGCCGGAGAAGCTGGGGTAACTCCCCCTGTCATCCTGAGTGCAGCGTAACGAAGGACCTCTTGCGCTTCGCTGCACTCAGGTTTCGTTGTTTATTCATTTATATATGCCGTATACTTTTTCTATCCAAGCATAATCGAATATTTCTCTCGTTATAATATACGCATCATTATTTAACTTGTATTCTGTCTTATAATCAATTAGTTTATCTACTCCACGATACCTTTCTCTAATAGCAATAGAAAGTTTATCCGGCATGATTGAAGCGGAGGCCAGTCCAATCCTATATAGCTTGCTTAGATCCGTATCTTGCAGATGATATGTCGCAGAATGACCGTCGGCATAAAAGCCATTTTTTAAAAGATATAAATCGTCTAAAAAGGCAACATTTATTATATGAGACAACCTTAAAAAATCCACAAACTTTAACTTACCCTGTACACAAGCGCGAAAAATTACACCTACCATTGATGCCTTATCTGAGTCATCTAACTTATCTAATATTACTATAATCTTTTCACCTGCTTTGTCTCTATACTCACCATCTTGTAGTTTATTAACAAAATCTATTCTCTTATCTATTGCTATATCTTTTAGCTCAAAAAGAAATTTCAAAAGCATATTGATAAATATCTTTTCCTTTATACTTGAACCTATTTTAAATAAAGAATGAACAGTATTCAAAACGGGAATATCTTTAATTAACCCTTCGTCAAGTACAGAATCAAAAGTCGCTTCAAGTACGTCTTTAGATATATCAGTTAAACTAGAGGCTGTGGCGGCAAGAATCGATTTACTTAAGTTGTTTTCCATATGGCATTTTGGCTGTTTTATCGTTTGCAAATAAGCACTAATAAGACAATATGACTTATTATCATGCTAAAAAATCTGTAAATAAAGCCAAAAAGTCAGCAAAACTACTTTTGCACCCCGTTTGCTAAGTCGTCCGTAGAATCTTCCTGTTCGAAGTTCTCACCCACGACGAAAGCAACCCATGAACTTTAATAACTATACCATTAAGGCACAGGAGGCCGTGCAGAAGGCCACTGAAATTGCCGGGGGTAATCAGCAGCAGGCCATCGAAACCGGCCACTTGCTGAAAGGCCTCTTCCAGAGCGACGAGAATGTGCTGTCGTTTCTGGCCAAGAAGCTGGGCGTAAACCTGAACATCCTCACGCCCCGCCTCGACGACATCGTGGCGGCTTACCCCAAAGTAAGCGGGGGTTCGCCCTACCTCGCCAACGAAGCTGCCGCCGCCTTGCAGCGCGCCACGGGCTTCCTGAAGGAATTCGACGACGAATACGTGTCGGTGGAGCACCTGCTGTTGGGGCTGCTGGGCGGCAAGGACGCCGTGGCTATCCTGATGAAGGATGCCGGCTTCAACGAAAAGGACCTCAAAGCCGCCATCAAGGAGCTGCGCGGGGGCCGCAAGGTGAACAGCCAGACCGCCGAGGACCAGTACCAGAGCCTGAACCGCTACGCCATTAACCTGAACGAGCGGGTACGCACCGGCAAAATGGACCCGGTTATCGGCCGCGACGAGGAAATCCGGCGGGTGCTGCAGATTCTGAGTCGGCGCACCAAGAACAACCCAGTACTGCTGGGCGAACCGGGCGTGGGTAAAACCGCCATTGCCGAGGGCCTGGCCCAGCGTATTGTGGCCGGCGACGTGCCCGAAAATCTCAAAGACAAAACCCTGATGAGCCTGGACCTGGGCCTGCTGGTGGCCGGGGCCAAGTACAAGGGCGAGTTTGAGGAGCGTCTCAAGGCCGTTATCAAGGAAGTAACCGACTCGGATGGGCAGATTGTGCTCTTCATCGATGAGATTCACACCCTGATTGGAGCCGGCGGCGGTGGCGAAGGCGCCATGGACGCGGCCAACCTGCTCAAGCCTGCCCTGGCGCGGGGCGAGCTGCACGCCATCGGGGCTACCACACTCAAGGAGTACCAGAAGTACATTGAGAAGGACAAGGCCCTAGAGCGTCGTTTCCAGGCTGTCATCGTGGATGAGCCCAGCATTCCGGACGCCATCAGCATCATGCGCGGCATCAAGGAAAAGTACGAGCTGCACCACGGCGTGCGCATCACCGACGACGCCGTAATTGCCGCCGTGGAGCTGAGCAGCCGCTACATCACCGACCGGTTTCTGCCCGATAAGGCCATTGACCTGATGGACGAGGCCGCCGCCAAGCTGCGCATCGAGCTGAACTCCATGCCCGTGGAGCTGGACGAGGTGCAGCGCCGCATTATGCAGCTGGAAATTGAGCGCGAAGCCATCCGCCGCGAGGAAAACCACGACCGGGAAAATGTGCTCAACAAGGAAATTGCCGACCTCTCGGCTCAGCGCGACACGCTGAAAGCGCAGTGGGAAAACGAAAAATCGGCTCTGACCAGCGTGCAAACCGAGAAGGAAAACATTGAGCGCTACAAGCTGGAAGCCGAGCAGGCCGAACGCCAGGGCGACTACGGCCGCGTGGCCGAGCTGCGCTACGGCAAAATTCAGGAAGCAGAAAACAAGCTGAAGGAGCTACAGGCTCAAGCCGAAGCCCAGAAAGACGGCGGCTCGATGCTGCAGGAAGTGGTAACCTCCGAGGACATTGCTGAGGTGGTAGCCAAGTGGACCGGTATTCCGGTGAGCAAGATGCTGCAGTCGGACCGGGACAAGCTGCTGAACCTGGAAAATGAGTTGGGCCGGCGCGTGGCGGGTCAATCGGAGGCCATTGCGGCTATTTCCGACGCGGTGCGCCGCTCCCGGGCGGGTTTGCAGGACCCCAAGCGGCCCATCGGCTCGTTCATCTTCCTGGGTACTACCGGCGTGGGTAAAACAGAGCTGGCCAAGGCCCTGGCCGAGCACCTGTTCAACGATGAAAACGCCATGGTGCGCATCGATATGAGCGAGTTTCAGGAGCGCCACGCCGTATCGCGCCTGATTGGGGCACCTCCCGGCTACGTGGGCTACGACGAAGGTGGCCAGCTGACCGAGGCCGTGCGCCGCAAGCCCTACTCGGTGGTGCTGCTCGACGAAATTGAGAAGGCCCACCCCGACGTGTTCAACATCCTACTACAAGTGCTGGATGATGGCCGCCTTACCGACAACAAAGGCCGGGTGGCGAACTTCAAGAACACCATCATCATCATGACCTCCAACACGGGCGCGGACATCATTCAGAAGAATTTCAAGGAGCTGAATGAGTACAACCACGACGAAGTGGTAGACCGCACCCGCGAGGAAGTGGTGGACCGCCTCAAGCAGCACATGCGCCCCGAGTTCCTGAACCGCATCGACGAAATTGTGATGTTCCAGCCGCTCAAGCGCAAGGAAATCCGCAAAATCGTCGACATCCAATTCCGGCAGATTCAGCAGCGGCTGGAAGAAGCCGGCATCCGCCTGGAGGCCACCGACGAGGTGCTCGACTTCCTCGGCGAGCAGGGCTTCGACCCCACCTTCGGGGCCCGGCCACTGAAGCGCGTACTGCAGCGCCTGGTACTCAACGAGCTGTCGAAGGACATCCTTTCGGGCCGCGTGAGCAAGGACGCCGTGGTG
>NZ_JAWDJT010000005.1:0-251949 GCF_032464715.1 Hymenobacter endophyticus
GCCGGGCCACGCCCCGGGCCGACTCTTTCCAGTGCCCGCCGCTGATTGCTGCTCCCGGGTTCCGCCTTGCGTCTGTGCTGTGGCTCCTCCCCGCTGGGGGTGGGGCGGGGCCATGGGCTGCCGATTGCCGGGCTGCCGGGCAGGGCAGGGAGTGGCTGCGTGCCCGTGGGGCTGTGTGCTTCTGATGGGAGTAGTGGAAGCGCTTCTTCGCTGGCTGGGCTCCGCCAGTACGCAGGCTGGGTGGGTGATTGTGTTGGACTGCTACCTACTCTCGGGGCAATGCTACAGTACAGCTTCTGGCTGTATGGCTTTAAGTGCTGATAGAAAAGGCATAGTTGTTATGCTGTATCAAAACTGGCTTTCTACTGTAGACTAATAATTCAGAGAAAAGACGGCAGTAAACCATTGTTCGGCTTTAGAACTTTGCTTATGTCCTCGTAATAAAGCAGAAGCCCTACTTAAATACTTAAGTAGGGCTTCTGCTTTATTACGAGGACGTTTTAGTTTAGGGCAGTCTGGCCGATATCAGTTGTCTGATCATTTACGACGGTAATATTGTTACGGATAATATTCTTGTAGGCAGCTTGACCCGATGGAGCGTTAGTACTAGGATAAAACTCAACTCGGTATGTGCCGGAGGGCAAACCTCCCAATTGAAAACTGCCGGCCGCATCGGCCGATGTGCTAAAGGTATCTGCCACTGTTATAGAGGAGCGAATTGCCAAGATTTGAGGCAGCGCGGCAGTAGGAGTTACGGTGCCCCGTAAGCCACCTCTGATGTCCTGGGCAACTACCCGAATGACCGGTTTAAGCAGATAACGCTCCTTCTTATCGTTATTGGGCTTCCAGTTGCCTCGCTCTACAATGGATTTGGCTACGTCGAAATCGAGGAGGAGTTGATACGTTTCCCGGTCACGCAAGGTCACGTTATCGAGTTTAAGTTTAACTCCGGAGCTTTGCCCACTTGGAGTTTTTAGATCATAGCGCTGTCCGTCGCGGCCGATAACGTAGTTGTCGGGGCCAAGCAAGAGGCGAACCTCCGTGAGGGTGCCGGGCGAAAAATCTGTGTTTGTAAGCAAGGCTGACTTCCCATTCACATACTCCATCACGTTAATGGCTTGGGTTTGGAAAGGGAGAGTGTACCAACCTTCGGTAGAACTGGCTTCTTTAGTGTGCACCTCGATCTGTCGTACATCGAGCACAACGGCGCGGAAGTCGCCAGGGGCATCTATAAGGCGAACCTCCAGCTTAGAACTATCCGATGAGTCATTGTCTTTGCTGCAGCTAGCAAAGTACAATGGAGCAGCTAGGAGGGCTGTGTAGAGAAAAGGGCGGCGCAACATAATATGGTGTAAGAGTGGAAAAAAAGCAGCTGGCGCGCTACATACACAACCAGCTGCTTTGGTGGGGCAAGAAGCCGGCCAATTTGCCGGTGTAACTGGCTTTTTACAGTTCTATTGTCCTGAACTGGTGGTATCTGCCTTGGGGGCAGGTTTTGGCTCTTCCGCTGGCGCTTTGGGTTGCTCAGCGGGCTTGGCCGGTTGGGTCTTGGGTTTGCCGAAGATGAGGTTATTGAGCCCTTGTTTGGCTTTATCCTGCAATTTGGCTTGAGCCTCCAAGCGCTTCTTTTCTATTTCTTGCTGAGCCTTCAGCGTTAGCTCTTGCTGTTTGCGCTGCAAGTCTCGCTGGAGGCTGTCTTGGGCGACTTTGGCTTGGGCTTGTAGCTTCAGTTTGGCATCATCTACCTTGGCTTGCACGATGTTTTGCACCAAATCCTTGGCCTGCGCTTTCACGCTGCCAGTAGTGAGCTTGACAACAGGGTTCTTCATAGTACCGCCAATGTTGAGGCCCAGCGTTACCCGGTCAGTACCTTTCAAGTTTTGCACACCGGTTAATTGCGTCAGCTTCGAGTTGAGTTGGTTGCCTATCTGGCCAGTGGGCACGTTGAGCGCCGTTACATACTCCAAGTTTCCGCTAACGTTGCTGGAGCCACCGACCGTCATTTTGATTTGGCCTACTGTGAAATCGAAGGGCTTGACGATAAAGTTGCCGTTGAGCATTTCGGCCGCTACGTCCTTATTCTCCACCACCAAGCGCTTGAGTTCCTGTAGTTGGGTTAGGTTGCTAATTTGGGTGAGGGCAGTAGAATTGCCTACAGCGGCCCGCACAATCTCAAACAGCCCCTTACCGGTAAGGGTACTGTACACCGGCATCATATCAGGGCCCATTTCGCCGCTTACGTTGAAATTGGTGGAGAAAACACCTTCTACCTGCGAAGCCAGCGGAATAAGGGCCTTAACTGAGCTGAATGCCTTAAAGGCGTTCTGAAAATTCAGATTCTTGATGTTGAGGCCGAAGTTGAACTTGGGGTGTGCTAAGTTTTTGCTGCTGTAGCTGCCGTTGGTGGCGAAAGAGCCCCCCAGGGTGTTGAAGGTGAGGTTAGACAGGGTAGCCGCCTCATCACGCACTACTACGGTGCCCTTCACGTTATCCAGCTTTAGATTGTCATACACCACTTGCCCAACAGTGGAGTTCAGCGTCAGATCAAGAAACTGGGGAATTTGCAGCACGCCCTGGGCCGTGGTAGGCGCGCTACCCCCGGTGGCAGTGGTTTGCCCACTTACTTCGTCTACCATCCACTCATTCACGTTGAAGCGGGAACTGTTCACCGAGAGGTTGCCCCGCAGCGGCTGGCCCGGCGTGAACAGGTAGCCCATATAGTTAGATAGCGTGCCGGAAGCCGCAACATCGGAGGAGCCGACGGAGCCGGCCATGTTCTGCAGGGCAATCTGGTTGTTGTTGAACGTGGCCGTAGCCCGGGTTACTTTCATACCCTGGGGCAGGTCGGTGCTCTTGTAGGTTATGTTCTGGGCATTGACCGTGCCCGAGGCAACTACGGTTTGGTAGCGGCCGGCTTCAATGTCGGCCATATTGCCTTTGGCGGCCACGTTGCCGTTGAGGCGGCCCGTAACCGTCATGCCCTGCAGGGGGAAAATGCGGGTGAGCTTGGTCAGGTCAACGGTGCCTTTCACGTCGGCGTCGAAGGCCATCTTGTCCACGCCCTGGGTAGCCACGCGACCTTCCAGGGGCTCCCCGTCCAGCAGCATCCGGAACTGGGGAATACTGACGCGGGTATCGTTGAGCTGGCCGGTGGGGTTGGTGACGGTGCCGTTAAGCGTGAGGTTTTCAATGGGAGCCGGGAATTGCTTGCTCTTGACGTAGCCGTTGGTCAGGTTCATTTTGGCCTGCACCACGGGCATCTGGGTTTTCGAGTAAACGCCTTTGGCCGTACCATCCACGAACAGCTTGCCGCGCAGCAGCAAATCCTGCACGGGGTATACTTTCATCATTTCCGCCAGGTCCACGTTGGCTTTCACCCGGCCATCCACCTTCATCGGCTCCAAGCCATCAATGGCCACGTTGCCATCAATAGGGTTGGTGCCCAAGTCGAGGTGAAACTGCTTCACATTTACTTTAATGTTGTTGGTAAAGCCCGAGGGGTTGTCCACCACCATGTCCACGTTGATGTTGCGGGCCTGCTGGGGCAGCTGCGGGTACTTAAAGCTGGCATCCTTCACTTGCAGATTTACACCATAGCCGGGCATTTTTACGGCGTTCTGCACGCCCTTGAAGTAGCCATCAAACGCCACCTTGCCAGCCGCGTTGATATCCTTGAACTGGCTGGTATACGCACCCGGCACCAGGCTCAGGATGTTCTTGAAGTCGGTTTCGAGGGCTTTGAACGTGAGGTCGTAGGTGATGTCGGTGGCATTGGGCAAGCCAATGGAGCCTTGGAAGGACGCCGGAAAATCGTTCAGCTTCACCTGGTTGTCCTTGAAGGTGAAGAGCATTTGCTCCAGGTTCATGGCCATGGTCACGTCGGCGTCGAGCTTCTTGTTGGTCACGTATTCCGTGCCGTCGTACTGCATGGAAAAGCTTTCGGCGGTGGTCTGGCTTACCATATCGAAGATGTTGCGGGCGAAGTCGCCGGAGCCGGAGTGGTTTATGCCGCGCAGCTGCATCCCGAACGGGATGCTCTGGTCGTCGTAGCGCAGGCGGCCGTTGTTGATTTTCCAGCCCTGGATGGCCAGGTTAACCGCCGTAGTATCCTGGCCCTTGGCCGCCGCCGCCGAGTCGGATACATACACGTCCCAGTTGGCCCGGCCGCTTTTCAATACCCGCACATGAATATCGGGCTGCTCCAGCACCACGTTCTTGATTTTGATCTGGTTGCCGCTGAGTACACTCATTACATCCAGCCCCACCCGCACTTCAGGCAGGTAAGCCAGCGTGTCGCGGGCAAAAGAATCCTGCCCAATTACGCGCAGCTGGTTGAGCCGAAGCGCCAGATCCGGAAAGGAGCTGAGCAGCGTTACGTCCACATTGGCAGGGTCGTACTCCACGGTGGCCCGTACGCGCTGGGCCAGTTGCTTATCAAAAGCTGCTTTGAGCTTGTCCTTGAACAGTACCGGTGCCAAGGCTAGCCCCGCCACCAGAACAACCAGGAAAATCAGCAGTCCGACAAAGAATTTACGCATAAGAGTAAGGAGAAAAAGGAGGAGCAAAAACCAGTGGGCTGGTGCCGGAGCAGAGCTGCCAGCACATCAAGCAGCTAAGGTAAAAGTAGGAGAAACCCCCACGGACCTTTGGCATCCAGAGTAAAAAAGCGTGCCCAAAGTTGCTTGAACGCGGCCAATGCGGCGGATAGTGCCGAGAATCAGGAAAGAAAATGCCATTTTAGGCCCAGATGAGGGGGGCACGTACCAAAATACGGGCGGCCGCCGTTAGTCAGGCAGTTTATGTGGGTTTCTCGCGCCAGATATCGTCTTTGCCCTCAATGGCTCTGCTCCCGAAAGCATTGGCTGCTCCTAGCCCTATGGGTAGCGGCGGCCTCAGGCAGCGCGCAGGCCCAGGACCTTTATTTCGCGCAGCCCTACGCCAACCGCATGCAGTTAAACCCGGCTTATGCCGGCTTGCTCGATGATTATAGCATCACGCTGAGCTACCGCAACCAGTTTCCTACCCTGGCCGGCACGTTCCAAACCAGCCAGCTGGCCGCCGACTA
Source organism: Hymenobacter endophyticus (assembly GCF_032464715.1). Taxonomy (NCBI): domain Bacteria; kingdom Pseudomonadati; phylum Bacteroidota; class Cytophagia; order Cytophagales; family Hymenobacteraceae; genus Hymenobacter; species Hymenobacter endophyticus. The sequence continues at coordinate 5,066 of NZ_JAWDJT010000005.1, forward strand.
TCGGTTCCGGAACCAGCACAGTGCGGCCGGCCTGCTTGTTAACCATGACCGAACCGGCAGCGTGGGCTATACCCGTTTCCAGGCTGGCGGAGTGTACGCCTACCACCTGCGGCTCAACGAGCAGCTCAATCTGAGTGGCGGAGCCTCGGTCAGCTACGGGCTACAGCGCGTCAGCTACGGGAATCTGGTGTTTGGTGACCAGCTTTCCGATGATGGTGTAGTGAGAAACCTTAGCCTGGAGGTAGCCGACTATAAGCCGGTGCACTACGTAACGGCTGGGGTGGGCGGGCTGCTCTACACGGAGCAGTTTTGGGTAGGCGCTGCCGCCCACCATGTGAACCAGCCGACCCTTGGTTTCGTTACGCAAGCCACACTCCCTCTGCGGCTTAATCTGCAAGGAGGCTATAAGGTATACTTTGTGCGAACAACTGTGAAGCAGCAGCCTAAGGAAATCAGCCTGACCCCCACCGTGAGCTATACCCGGCAAGGGGGCTCCCAGCGCGCGGAAGCTGGTTTGTACTTTACAGCTACGCCCCTCACGGTGGGAGCTGTATACCGGGGTGTTCCGCTGCCTGGTGCCGAGCGGCCCCAGCAGGTGCTGGCGGCCATTGCCGGGGTTAGCGTAGGCAGCTTTCGGTTGGGGTATAGCTACGATATGAGCCTCAGTCAGTTCAGCGCCGATTTAGGTGGAGCGCACGAAATTTCGCTGGCCCTGCGGGAGTTCGATTCGCTGGAAGTGGCCTGGCGCCGGCTAAAACGGCGGAATTACCCGACAATTCCTTGCCCCGCCTTCTAAAATTTTGTATTATTGCAGCCGACTTGCCTTGTCTAAACGCTTTTCTCACAGGTAGTTTCAACTTGATCATGAATTTTTCCAAGTACCTGCGCTTTGCTGTAGTGGGAGCCTGCGCACTGGCCGCTTGTAAGGGCGGACCGCCCACGGCTACCAAACCCGGTAAGTACAGCTCCACCACGGGCATTGAGTACAATACCGAGGAAGGCATGAAGGTGTCTGATTACCAGGGTATCCCGGATGGTCCCGGTCTGGTGTTTATCGAAGGTGGCCGCACCGTGCTGGGCTCCGCTGAAGAGGACATTGCCATGACCCACGATAACCTGGAGCGTACCGTAACGCTGGCCTCCTTCTACATGGATGAGGCCGAAGTGGCCAACATCCACTGGCTGGAATACCTGCACTACGTGCGGAAAGACTCCTCCGAGGAGTTTTACCAGTCGGCGCTGCCCGATACCACGGTGTGGGCCCGCGAATTGTCGTTCAACGACCCTTACGTAGACTATTACCTGCGTTACCCCGGTTTCCGTTACTTCCCCGTAGTGGGTGTAAGCTGGCTGCAGGCTAACGACTACTGCACTTGGCGGACCTCGAAAGTAAATGAGCGTCTGGCTGGTGAAGATGGTGACAGCGGCAGCAGCAGCGGTGGTGGTCTGTTTGGCAAGAAAAAGAAGAAGAAAGGCGACAGCGGCGACGCGGCTGAGGGCACTTCTGAAGACGGCGGCGGCACCAAGATTGCCATCGAGAATGGCAACACTCTGCCCAACTACCGTCTGCCCACAGAGGCTGAATGGGAATACGCTGCTCAGGCGCTCATCGGTACTCAGGAAACCGGCAACGAGAATCAGGAGAACAAGCGTATTTATCCCTGGGATGGTCGCCAAGTGCGGAACCCTTATGGTAAAGGCATGGGTCAGTTCCTGGCCAACTTCAAGCGCGGCCGTGGTGACTACGCTGGTATTGCCGGCTCGCTGAACGACGGCGCCATGATTACGGAATATATCTACAACTACCCACCCAACGACTACGGCCTGTACAACATGTCGGGTAACGTGAACGAGTGGGTGCAGGATATCTACCGTCCGCTTTCCTACGAAGACGTGGAAGATCTGAACCCCTTCCGTCGGAACGGCTTCCTGGACCCCACGGAGAAGTATGACAAAAAGGGTTATCAGTCGCTCATCGACGACCACGTACGTGTGTATAAAGGCGGCTCTTGGCGCGATGTAGCCTACTGGCTCTCGCCCGGTACCCGGCGCTTCATGGCCGAGGACTCGGCCACGGCAACCATCGGTTTCCGTTGCGCCATGATCAACGCCGGCTCGAACCGCTAACCCCGGATTCAGGCTGCAATCGAAAAGGCCACCTCGTTTGAGGTGGCCTTTTTGCTTTTTAGGCACCGCACGATACGCCGAGTACCATCTACGCAACTACCGGTCGGCGGTGGCTATGGTGGCTATACTGACCTGGGCAGCGCCGGCGGCCAAAAGCGCGGCGGCGCAAGCTTCGAGGGTGGCGCCGGTAGTAAGGACGTCATCGACCAACAGCACGTGTTTCTGCTGGATGAACTCCGGCTGGGCCACGGCAAACACGGTTTCTACGTTCTGCCAGCGTTGAATGCGGTTTTTTTGAGTTTGGGAGTTGGTATAGGTAGTGCGGCGGAGGGCTTCGGCCGCCCACGGAATTTGGAGGCCGGTGGCCAGGCCCTCGGCAAAGCTGTCGGCTTGGTTGTAGCCGCGCTGGGCCAGTTTGCGGGCGTGGAGTGGCACGGGCACTACCAGATCGGGGGCAGGGTGGAGGCGGGCTTCCCGGAGTTCCTGCCCGTACCAGCGGCCCAGCACGCGGCCCACCTCCTGCTGGCCGCGGTACTTGAGCTGGTGGAGCAAGTGCTGTACCCGGCCGTGCTTCTGGAACCGCAGGTAGCTGAGCGTGTGCTGCACCGGCACCCGGCCCCAGAATCGGCGGGCCAAAGGGTTTTGCTCCAGGGGCAGGCGGTGATAATCGGTGTAGGGAAGTTGGGCCCGGCAAGTGGTGCACATATGTTCCTCACCCCGGGCTAGCACATCCTCACAGGCCAGGCACACTTGGGGAAACAGCAGGCTCACAAAATCGGAGAGAATGGCGGGCAAGGGCATAGTTGATAATGGATAAAGTCACAGAATAGCGGCACGCGCCTGAAAGGCGGCAAACTTCTCCCTAATTTTAAGGTTTAAACCCGACTTCCGGAATAGCTCTGGAAGTTGTTTTCACGGTTACCTACCTGCCCTATGAGCCTCGTTTCAGAATTCAACGACTACCGCCAGCGGATGAATGAAAAAATCCTGGCGGCCGATAATAAAGTCATCAAGCGGTTTTTCAACCTCGATACCAACACCTACCAGGAAGGGGCGCTCAACGTCAAAACCAAGGAAATTGTGGGCCTGGCCTGCTCCATGGTGCTGCGTTGCGACGACTGCATCAAGTACCACCTGGGCAAGTGCTTCGAGGAAAAGCTCACCGACGAGGAAGTATACGAGGTATTTGCCATTGCCAACCTGATTGGGGGCAGCATTGTGATTCCGCACTTCCGCCGGGCCGTGGAGTACTGGGAAGCGCTGAAGGAAGAAGCCGCCACGCCCGCGCCCGAGCATCTGCACAACGCCTAGCCATGCTGGACCCGCAGGAAACCGAGGCCCAGTTTGAGCAGCGCTGGTGGGAGCTGATGAACGAGATGCGCGCCCGCTTCGGCAAAAAGCCCGATATGAACGCTCTGCTGCTGCTGATTGGCGTGCAGGAACTGGGGCAGGGCGCCGGCCCGTTTACCAAGGAGCAGAAGCAGGACCTGATGCACATTGCTACCTGCCGACTGTTCAGCTTCTCGGGCTTTTACGAGCTGGAGCGGGTAGACGAGGAAGGCTGGCCCCACTACCGCCTGTTGCAGCCGTTGCCCTTTGCCAACCTCAAAGAGCAGGAGCGCATGCTCAAGTGGCACATTTTGGAGTATTTCGATTCGCAGGAAGACTAAGTGAACATCATCTCCTATAACCTCAATGGCCTCCGTTCAGCCCTCAGCAAGGGTTTGGCCGACTGGGTAGCCCAGGTGCGGCCCGATGTGCTGTGCGTGCAGGAAATCAAGGCCGGGCGGGAGCCGCTGGATGTGTCGGCGCTGACGGACTTGGGCTACCACGCTTATCTGCACACGGCCCAGAAACCCGGGTACAGCGGCGTAGCCACCTTCAGTCTGGAAAAGCCGCTGGCCGTGGTGGAGGGCTGCGGGCAGAGCTGCTACGACGATGAAGGGAGGGTGCTCCGGCTGGATTTTGCCCACTGCTCGGTGCTGAATACCTATATGCCCTCGGGTACCAGCGGGCCGGAGCGGCAGGCATTCAAAGTGGAGTGGCTTCACTTTTTCCGGCGCTACGTGCGGGAGTTGCAAGCCGCCGGAGTAGCCCCGCTGGTTATTGCCGGCGACTATAACTGCTGCCAAACCGAGCTAGACCTGCGTAACCCCAAAACCAACCAGAACAGCCCCGGTTTCACGCCCGAGGAGCGGCAGTGGTTCCGGGATTTTCTGGCCGATGGTTTCACCGATTCCTTCCGTCACCACCACGGCCCCGTGCCCGACCGGTACTCCTGGTGGACCTACCGGGCCGGAGCCCGGGCCCGCAACGTGGGCTGGCGCATCGACCACCTGCTGGTTGACAATGCCCTGGCCCCGCATATCCGCCACGCCGATATGCTGCACGACGTGGTACACTCCGACCACTGCCCCGTGCAGGTCGAGTTGGACTTCAACGCATAACACCGCAACGGGCGGCCCGGCAGTAGTGCGGGCCGCCCGTTGCGGTGTTACATGAGGAAGAAGCTACGCGCTCAGAATCATGTCGGCTACCTCCCGGCCCGAGGCCAGGGCGGCGTTGAGCGAAGGATAAGCCGCGTAGTCGCCGCAGCGGTACTGGCCATTTGAGAGTTTGAGCGTTTGGCGCGCTGCCTGCCCGGCGGGATAAACAGGCAGCGCGTACGGAATAGCGTAGGTGCGCAAATGCTGCCACCGGGCTGCCGCCGCCCCGAACCACTCAGTCAACTCCTGCCGCAGCCTGGCCGTTAGGTCGGCCTCAGACAGACCATGCTCCCCGTGGGTGCTGACGGATATCAGCCGCTGCCCGGCCGGAGCATAGGCCGGCGCCACCTCCGACGGAAATGCTACGTTGTGGACCAGCGCGGTTGGGGAGGAATTCAGGCGCAACAGCTTATCGGCACGAGCTGGGGAGGCGGGGCCCGCAAAGTAGGTACAGGTGGTGCGCCGCCACTGTACGGGCGTAGGCGCAGCGGCCGGTAGCAACTGGGCCGCCGCTTCCCCATCAACGGCCACTACTACTGCCGCGCCCTGCAGGGTTTCGCCGCTTTCAAGGTGCACGGTGGTGCCCTCAACGGAGCGGACGGGTGTATTCAGGCGGAGGCTACCGGTGGGCAGGCGGGCGGCCAGCTGCTCCGGAATCTGCTGCATACCCAGGGCCGGAATGGCCGCTTCACCTTCCACAAACTGCTTGAACACGAACTCAAAGAAGTTGGCTGCCGTGCTCAGGCTCCGGTCCAGAAACACGCCCCCGAAAAACGGGCGGAAGAAGTTCTGAATGATTTGCTCGCTCCAGCCGTATTGCCGCAGGAAATCCACGGTAGACAACTGGTTGCTGGAATTACGGCTCAACAGCTGCTCACTGGTGAAGCGGCGCACATGCTGTACCATACTCACAATACGCAGCTTATCCGGCAGGGTACCAATGCGGGAGGTAAGCGCCGAAAACGCGGCCGTGGGTTGCTGCAAGGGATTTTGCAGAGTAGTTTCCTGGCCATCGGGCAGGCGGATAACGGCTCCGGAGCGAAAGGCTTGCAGGTTCAGGGCACCGTAGTCGATGAGGCGCTCTACCTCGGGGTAGCGCGTGAGTAGCACCTGAAAGCCCCGATCAAGCCGAAAGCCGTCGGGCGTTACATCGGTACGCACGCGGCCGCCCACGGCATCGGCGGCTTCAAGCAGCAGTACGGGCCGGCCGGCGCGGTGCAGGTAGCAGGCGCAGGATAACCCGGCCATGCCCGCGCCAATAATGATAACCGGAAGTTGAGTAGAATCGGCAGTGTTCATACCACCGCAAACTGAAAAACGACCGCAAAGGTTAGTCCCGTCCTTAGAACAGCGGCTTGCGCTTCTTCATCACCTTGCGCGTCTTCATCGTCCAGAACTCGGCCACGCCGGGGCGCTGCAGGCTCACCCGCCACACGCCCATGGCTTGGCCCAGCTGGTAGCCCGTGGCCTGATCCTGGGGGTATTGCTTCTGGATGAGGGCATAGTCGGCGGCCGAAACATCCTGCCCAATAGTACCGTGGCAGCGCAGGCAGAGTTGGTCGTTAAGCATTAAAGGGCGTTGATACGTGAATACTTCAGCACTGAGCCGGGCTACGCGGCGGGTTGTGTCGGCGGGGTTCAACTCGGCCGCAGAAATGGGAGCTTTGTTTGCCGAGTTGCGGGGCCGGCCACTGATGCGCCGCAAGGAAGCCTGCAAGACCTTGGCCAGCGAATCAGGGGCCGGTAGGGTTTCGGGCCGGCAGTAAGGCAGGGCCGCTGTTACGCCGCCTTCGGCCAGTTTTTGCGTTAGTACTCGGCGCAGCTCCCGCTCGGCCGTGCGCGTGAGAGAGTCGCCGGCCCAGCGGGTGGCTCGTAGCAAGTCGGCGGGCATAATGCGCTTCACCTCCCAGTTCGCCGACTCCACGGCCAGCTCTTTGGTGTTGCTAAGGTGCTCCACCTGGTCGGGGCGGCAGGCAGGCAGGAAGGGCAGCAGGAGCAGAAGGCGAATAATCGGACGCATGGGAGGCAGACGGGAGGAGTGAGGGGCTGTCATTTTGAGTGAAGCGAAGGGTCTTATCCTGGGTCCAGCAACTCGTGCCAACGCAACAAGGCCCTTCGCAGGCTCAGGATGTACATGATACAACCGGCAACAACGCATTTACTCCCACAAATATGCCCGTAAGGCCTCGTATTCCGGCTCCAGCAGGGTGCTTTGTTTGGGTTGTTGTATCAACTCCTGGAGCGCGGCTGGAATAGGTACTGGCTGGCCAGTGGCAGTTTCCACAGCTGCCGGAAACTTGACGGGGTGGGCGGTTTCCAGAAAAATACCGCGCTGCTCCGGATGCTGGCGCAGGTAGTCTTCCAGCGCGTAGTAGGCCACGGCCCCGTGCGGGTCGAGCGCATACCCGGTTTCCTGAAAAACCCGCGTAATGGTAGCCGTAGTAGCCGCATCCGATACAGAGTAACCGCTCAGCAGCTCGCGCAATACCGGGTACTGGTGCCCGAACAGCTCCAAAATCCGGCCGAAGTTGCTCGGGTCGCCTACGTCCATGGCGTTGGACAGCGTGGCTACGGCTGCTTGGGCGGCGTACTGGCCCGACTGCAGGTAGCGGGGCACAGCGTCGTTCTGGTTGCAGGCCGCCACGAAGTGGGCCACCGGCAGCCCGGAGGCATAGGCCAGCAGCCCGGCGCACAGGTTGCCAAAGTTGCCGCTGGGCACGGCCACCACCGGCGGCTGCGCGCGGGGCCACTGGCCCAGCGCCGCTACATAGTATATCTGCTGGGGCAGCCAGCGGGCCACGTTGATGGAATTGGCTGAAGTGAGTTGCCGCCGCTGCCGCAACTCCTCGTCGCGGAAGGCCTGTTTTACCAGCCGCTGGCAGTCGTCGAAGTTGCCGCGCACTTCCAGGGCCCGGATGTTCTGACCCAGGGCCGTCAGTTGCTGCTCCTGTACCGGACTCACCCGGCCCTGCGGGTACAGAATTACCACCTCCACACCCGGCACACCCAGAAACCCACTGGCCACGGCCCCGCCGGTGTCGCCGGAGGTAGCCACGAGTACCGTTACAGGTTGGGTTTCGTGGCGGGAGAAGTAGCCCAAGCAGCGGCTCATGAACCGCGCCCCCACATCCTTGAACGCCAGCGTGGGCCCGTGAAACAGCTCCAGCGCACTGATTCGCTCTGTCACGGGCACAACCGGCAGCGGAAAATTCACGGTTTCAGCGCAGATGCGGGCCAGCTCCGTTTCTGGTATGGTGTCGCCCACGTAGGGCCGAAGCACAGTCAGCGCAATTTCGGCCGCAGGCAGCTGGGGTAGCTGTTCCAGAAACCCAGCCGGGAAGCGCGGAATGGTTTCGGGGAAATACAGACCCCCATCCGGGGCCTGACCCGCCACGGTAGCCGTCCGGAAATCAACGGAATCGGACTGGCGGTTGAGACTATAGTAGTGCATGGCGGTTGAGTTGGGAAGGCCGATGTAGAGACGCGACACTTCGCGTCTCTTCGTTGCTGATGTTGTTTGGTTGGCGCAAGTCCAGGTCGTTCAACGACGAGACGCGAAGTGTCACGTCTCTACATCAGACGGGTAGAATCCGGCAGCCGGTTGTGTTTATGGTCGTCTGGTACACGAAATGCGCCAGGCCCAGTTGCTCGTAGGTGCGGCGCATTACTTCCGCTACTGCCTGGGCGGTGGCTTCGTGTTGGCTGAGCATGAACAGGGAGGGGCCTGAGCCCGATATGCCCCCGCCCAAGGCCCCAACGGCGTGGCTGCCACTTTTCACTTGCTCAAACCCCGGAATCAGGATGCTGCGCACGGGCTCCACAATTACGTCTTCCAGGGCCCGCCCAATGAGGGCGTAGTCATGCTTCAGCAGCCCGGCCACCAGCGCGCCCACGTTGCCCCACTGCCGGATAGCGTCGCGTAGCGGTACGTCTTGCTTTAGTATCCGGCGGGCGTCGGCTGTTTTCACCTCAATCTGAGGGTGTACTACCGTCACGAACAGAGGCGGGGCATCCAAGGGTACCACATCGGGCGCGGGCGTAGTGGCCCGAATGAGCGTGACGCCCCCGTAAATAGCCGGAGCAATGTTATCAGCATGGCGTACCCAGGAGGCGACTTCCTCCCCATACATGGCAAACTCTACTAGCTCCGACTTGCTGAACTGGTTACCCAGCAGATGGTTCAGGCCCACCACGGCCCCGGCCGCGCTGGCGGCGCTGCTGCCAATGCCGCTACCCGGCCGGATGGTTTTATGGATGCGCACCTCCACGCCCGTTACTTCCGGGGCGGCCCGTAGCATGGCCAGCAACGCCGCGCCGGCCACGTTGCGCGTGGGCTCAGTCGGCAGGTCAAACTTATCCTCGTTAATAATACGGACTCCCGGCTCATCAGTCAGGCGCAGGTGCATTTCATCGTTGGGCTCGCTCAGGGCAAACCCCAGCACATCAAAGCCGCACACCACATTGGCCACGGTGGCCGGGGCGAGCACCCGGACAGTCTCAGAGGAAAAAGGCATCGAAAAAGTATAAGGGTAAGAGGCTGTACAGGCTTTGGATAGAATTCAATTCGGGTAAGACACGCTACGCCTGTGCCGCCCGCAGTACATCGGCAAATACGCCGGAAGCTGTAACCTCGGCCCCGGCCCCGGCGCCTTTGATTACCAAGGGCTGCTCCACGTAACGGTTGGTGTAGAAGAGTACGGCGTTGTCTTTGCCCTGTAAGCTGTATAAATCGTGCCCGGGAGCCACGCTTTCCAGCCCCACGCGGGCTTGTCCTTCGGCAAAACTGGCCACGAAGCGCAGCTTCTGGCCCTGAGCCGCGGCCGCATCATAGAGGCTGCGGAAGTGGGTTTCGTGAGCAGCCAGCTGCTCGTAGAAAGCCGACACGTCACCCTCCAGGCAAGCAGCGGGCAGGAAGGATTCGTTCTGTACTTCTTCCATTTCCAGCGCATAGCCAGCCTCCCGGCCCAGAATCAGGATTTTACGGGCTACGTCCACACCGGTCAGGTCGAGGCGGGGGTCGGGCTCGGTGTAGCCTTCGGCCTGGGCCTGGCGCACTACTTCGGCAAAGGGCCGGGTGCCGTCGTAGTTATTGAACACGAAGTTGAGCGTACCCGACAGCACGGCCTGCATGCGCTGCACCTCGTCGCCGCTACGCAGCAGGTCGCCCAGCGTCCCGATGATGGGCAGGCCCGCGCCCACGTTGGTTTCAAAGAGAAACTGCGTGTTGAACTCCTGGGCCAGACTTTTCAGCCGGGCGTACCTCTGATACTCCGCGGAAGCGGCCACCTTGTTGCAGGCCACCACAGCCACCGAGCGGGCCAGCAGCTGCTCGTACACCTGGGCCACCTCGGCGCTGGCCGTTACATCCACGAACACCGTGTTGCGCAGGTTCAGGGCCAGTACTTCCTGCGTGAGCTGCTCCAGGTTCAAGGGTTTCCCGGTATCCAGGGTCGTTTCCCAGTCCCCCAGGTCAATGCCTTCTTCGGCCAGCACAAACTGCCGGCTGTTGGCCAGGCCCACTACCCGCAGGTTCAGGTGCAGCTTCTCGCGCAGCCAGGGTTGCTGGCGGTGCAATTGCTCCAGCAGCTTGCGGCCCACGTTGCCCACGCCCGCCACCACCACGTTCACCTGCCGGGTGGTGGCCTCGAAGAAGGTTTCGTGCAGCACATTGATGGCCTTGCGCACGTCCTGCTGCCGAATCACCGTCGAAATATTCTTCTCCGATGAGCCCTGAGCAATGGCCCGGATGTTCACCCCATTCTGCCCCAGCGCCCCAAACAGCCGCCCACTGATGCCGGGGTGGTTTTTCATCTGCTCACCCACCAGCGCCACAATGGCCAGCTCGTCCTCCCGGTCCAGTGGGTCAAGCAGGCCCGCCCTGATTTCGTGGATGAATTCCTGGTTGGCGGCCTGCTGGGCCCGGTCGGCGTCGGGGGTGCTCACGGCCACGCAAATGGAGTGCTCCGAGGAGCTTTGGGTGATGAGAATCACGTTGACCTGCTCCCGGGCCAGGGCCGCAAACAGCCGCCGCGAAAAGCCCGGTACGCCCACCATGCCGCTCCCTTCCAGCCGCAGCAACGCCACTGGCCCAATGCTGGAAATTCCCCGTACAAAGGCATGGTTGGCCGGCGGACTCACTTCCACCAGCGTGCCCGCGTCATCGGGGGCAAACGTGTTCTTGATCCAGAGGGGAATACCGGCGCGCATCACTGGCTGAATAGTGGGCGGGTACAGCACCTTGGCCCCGAAGTGCGACAACTCCATGGCCTCCTGGTAGCTGATGCGGGCAATGGGCCGGGCGGCCCGCACCAGGCGCGGGTCGGCCGTCATCATGCCGCTTACGTCCGTCCAGATTTCTAGTCGCTCGGCACCCAGGGCTCCGGCAAAAATGGCGGCAGTGTAATCGGAGCCGCCCCGGCCCAGGGTGGTGGTGCTGCCGTTGGGGGCGCTGGCTACGAAGCCGGGGGCCACATACAGCGCCACCTCGCCCGTCACAGCCGCCTGAATGAGCGGGTTGGTGCTGGCAAAATCCACGGCGGCATGGCCATAGCGGGCATCGGTGCAGATGAGTTGCCGGCTGTCCAGCCACTGATGGGCCGTGCCCCGGGCCGCCAGCGCTGCCGACAGCAGCCGCGACGACAGCAACTCTCCGTAGCTCACCAGCCGGTCCAGCGTCCGCGCCGATAGCTCGCCCAGCGCGAATACTCCGTCGCAAAGGCTTTCCAGCTCGTTGCAGTGCGTTTTCACCAGGCTGAGTACCCCGCTCTGGCCAGTGATGGGCAGCAGGCCGCGCACGGCTTCCAGGTGGCGCTGCTCCAGCTCCCGCAACAAGTCCCGGTAGGAGGCATTGGAGGCGGCGGCGCGGCGGCCGGCGTCAATCAACGTATCCGTCACCCCGCCCAGCGCCGATACTACTACCACCGTGGGGCGTTGCCGGGCGGCGGCTTTGGCCAGTACCAGCACTTTACCCATGTTTTCGGCCGTCGCCACCGACGAGCCCCCGAATTTCAACACCTGCATAGCGTTCAGCTGCATAAAGGACAAGAAAAAGCCCGCTTCGGGCCGGTGGCTCCCGTGGGGAGCGTACCGGCGAAGCGGGCTGCGAAGTATAGGGTGAAAAGGAGTTCCGCGGCCCGCTTAGCGGGTTGTAGTCACGGGTGTCCCGGTACCAATTGGAGCAATTGGCAGTGCGCAGTTCAGAGCATGGGTAGCACAGGGCCGGACCATAAGCGCGGGTTTGATGACCACAAAGTAGGAATTATTTGAAACGGCCAACAGTTAGACAGAGAAATATTTACGATTTCTACGGGCGTGCTGCAGGCCGGGGAGCGAGCTAGTAACGGGCAGGATAAGGCTGTTCTTCGTCAAGAGCATCAGCCGTATATATCCTCGGCGGCGTTTGCTTACCTTTGCACTCCCAATACATTTTCTGAAGGCAAGATGCTAGATAAACTGGAGGCCATCCAACAGCGCTTTGAGGACGTGAGCGAGCAGCTCACCCAGCCCGAAGCCATGAGCGACATGAAACGCTTCAAGGCCCTCAATAAGGAATACAAGGACCTCGGCAAAATCGTGGCCGAGTACAAGGCCTACCAGAACGTGCTGGCCAACATCGACGGCGCTAAGGAGGTCATTTCCACCGAGAAAGACGAGGACTTCCGCCAGATGGCCAAGGACGAGCTGGAACTGCTTTACCCGGAGCAGGAGCGTTTGGAAGCCGTTATCAAGGAGCTACTTATCCCCAAAGACCCCAACGACAGCAAGGACATTATCATGGAAATCCGGGCTGGGGCCGGGGGGGATGAGGCGGCCATTTTTGCCGGCGACCTGCAGCGCATGTACATGCGCTTCGCTGAAAAGCAGAACTGGAAAATGGAGCTGGTAGACGCCACCGAGGGCACCTCGGGCGGCTACAAGGAAATTATCCTAGCCGTGAAAGGCGAGGACGTGTACGGCAAGCTAAAGTTTGAATCAGGGGTGCACCGCGTACAGCGCGTGCCGGCCACCGAAACGCAGGGCCGTATTCACACCTCGGTAGCCTCCATTGTGGTGATGCCCGAGGCCGAGGAGCTGGATGTGCAGATTGATATGAACGAGGTGCGCAAAGACCTGTTTATGTCGTCGGGTCCCGGCGGGCAGTCGGTAAACACTACCTACTCGGCCGTGCGCCTCACCCACTTGCCCACCGGCATTGTGGCCCAGTGCCAGGACCAGAAGTCGCAGCTTAAAAACTTCGATAAGGCCCTGCAGGTACTCCGTTCCCGCCTCTACGAAATCGAGCTGGCCAAAAAGAACGAAGCCGAAGGCGCGACTCGCAAGAGCATGATTGGCAGCGGCGACCGGTCGGATAAAATCCGCACCTACAACTACCCGCAGGGCCGCGTAACCGACCACCGCATCGGCCTCACGGTGTATAACCTGTCGTCGGTAATGGACGGCAACATCGACGAGTTTGTGGAGCAGCTGCGCATTGCCGAAAGCGCCGAGCGTCTGCAGGAAGGCGTGGTGTAATTTATCCAACTGCCCAAGCGTTTGTCATCCTGAGCGCGGCGCAGGACCCTCTCACACCAGAACGAAACCGTTCGGTAGCAACTTTGCGGTGAGAAGGTTCTGCGCCGCGCTCAGGATGAGTAGTTTTAGACGATTTCTCCGGCTTGCTCTATGCGCTTTCTACTCCCGTTTTTCCTGTTGCTTTCGTCGTTGGTAGTAGTGCTGCCCGGTTGTGAGCCGAAGGAGGATATAGTTACCACGGATAGCAGCGCCAAGCTGGAGTTTGCCGAGGATACGGTGAAGTTTGACACGGTATTCGCCTCAGTGGGCACCGTAAGCAAGCGCCTGTGGGTGTACAACCGCAACGCCCGGGCCGTGCGCGTGGCCGAAATCAGTCTGCAGAACCGTCCGGGCGTGAACTACAGCCTGCTCATCAACGGCGACGCCACCTCCACAGCCCGCGACGTGGAAATCAGGGGTAAAGACAGCCTGCTGGTGCTGGTGCGTGCCACCATCGACCCCACACCCTCCGACCTCAAGCCCTTCCTGGTGGTGGATGATTTGCGCTTCCGCACCAACGGTAACGAGCAATTGGTGAAGGTGCTTAGCTACGGCCAGAATGCCTATTTCCACGACGCAGAGCGCATCCGGCGCAGCACTACTTGGCGCTCCGATAAACCGCACGTTATCTACAACTCGGTGCTGGTGGAGCGCGGCGCCACGCTTACTATTGAGGCCGGGGCGCGCATTTATTCCCACGCCGGCTCGTTTCTGGTGGTGCAGGGGCGGCTGTTGTGTAACCCTGCTTTCCAGCCTACCGGGGAGCTGAAGCCCGAGGACCGCAACTTTGTGCGTTTCCAGGGCGACCGGCGCGAGGAGCAATACCGGGAAGTGCCCGGGCAGTGGGGCGGTATTCAGTTCGACACCCTGAGCCGCGACAATGTGGTGCGCTTCACGGAAATCAAGAACAGCAACTACGGTCTGTTTTTCTTCAACCGCCGCAATTACCAGCCCCACCCCAACGTGCTGGTGGAGAATTCCTTGTTCAGCAATATCTCCACTGCCGGCAGTGGCTTCGGGATTGATGGAGCCGCTTTATTGGGGATATACGGGGACTTCGTGGTGCGCAACACGCTCATCACCAATTGTGAGCAGTACGCCCTGTTCGGGGTTGGCAACGTGAACCAGCTGGATTACGTGACGGTGGCCAACTACCCCCGCCTGCTGCACGACAAGCCCTCGGTGCTGCTGGCTCCCTCCATCGAAATCAACAAGATGCCCACCCCACCCGTGGCCCCACGTCTGACCATACGCAACAGTATTGTGTGGGGCACCAACAAGGACGGGAATGAGCTGGCATTTGCCAATGGGGAGCTGTACCCCAGTACTATCAGCATCAGTAGCAGTGTATTGAAAACCAAGGAGTACGACAATACTAACCCGCTGGGCCAGCGCAAAAACGGCAATATCCTCAACCCCACGGAAGGCCCCGCTTACCTGTTCAAAAGCACGCCGATACGCTTCCGGGGCAAAACCCTGGATTTCCAGTTGGATACCCTTTCGCCGGCCAGTAACAAAGGTCTGCCGCTGCCGGGCCTTACCCGGGACCTGCTTAACCGCTCACGCAACAGCTCCACTCCCGACGTTGGGGCCTACGAGCGGGTGAATCCGTAGAGGGAGTAGTAAGTAGAAAGTACGGAGTAATGAGAGGCTCATGCGGCTGACTTTTTCTTTGGTTATCAGGCGAATGTCTCACTACCCACTACTCGTCACTAAACTAACCCATGTACTTCATTCAGAAACGGTTGCGGCTGCCGGCAGTAGGCCGAGGGTTTCACTTAATTACCGATTTGCTGGTAGCGGAGCTGCCCGAGTTGGAGCAGATACAGGTGGGCACCGCCCAGTTCTTCATCCAGCACACTTCCGCAAGCCTGAGCATCAACGAAAACGCCGACCCTACTGTGCGCCACGATTTCGAGCAGTTTTTTAACCGCCTGGCCCCCGAAAACGCCCCATACTTCAAGCACACGTTGGAAGGCCCCGATGATATGCCGGCTCACCTCAAAGCCAGCCTGCTGGGCCATGCCGTGCAAGTGCCCATTACGCGCGGAGAGTTGGCCCTGGGTACGTGGCAGGGCATTTACTTGGGAGAGCACCGCACCCACGGCGGCCGCCGCTGGGTGCTGGCCACGCTTATGGGGCAGTAGCGGGGCTTGTGGGGTAAAGCACACTGACTGAGCGAAATATTCGCAGCCCGGCAAGCCGCTGGCCTTACTTTCGCGTATAGGGCTGAAAAAAAGCCCCATGCCTGCCCTGTTGTTCGTTGCCACCGGAAAAGCTGCCCTTGCGGCCACGTTGTACGTGGCCCTGTGGTGGGGTACTGCCGGTACGGGACCAACAACGGGTAAAGCTTCCAACCGCAAACCCTCGGCCCAGATTACGCGCGCCACCAAGCCTGCTTCTGCGCCCGTGGCTACCCGGCTGGTCCGACTCACCAACGACTCCTTGGCCGGGCAGCCCTTTGGCGAAGAACCCACGGTGAAGGAGCTACTTCGGAATGGTGGCCACATAGCAGCACGCAAACCCCACCGCAACCTCTACGAGGCCGGACAGATAGATACCATCCTGCTAGTGCGCCACCAAGGCAATGTGTTTCAGTTTTATCGCGCCCCGGAAAAGGATCTGCTACGCGACGCCGTAGTCGTGAACTTCGAGCCCGCCTATGGCCGCCGCCTGCGCACCCGCCTGGCTTCAGCCCACCGCCCCGCCGCCAGCACCATCGACAAAGTGCGTATTGGCGACTCGGAGCGCACGAACTACGTTTCAATGGTGTACCAAAGCGGCCGCCTCAGCACGGTACACGTGGAGCCCTACCTGGAATAGGCTATAGCACCCGGCCCCGCACCGCGTAGCGCACCGAGTCGAACAGAATCAGCTTCTGCACGCCGTTCACGCGGTAACTGGTAAGCTGGCCATTTTGGCAGTGCAGTTCCACGGTTTTGGCAGAATATACCAGCGGGTTGTCCTGATCTATTGAGGCGGTAATATCCTGCACCACACTGTCCCGGCTCACTACGGTAAGCTGTTCCACAGGGTGGTCGGTGCCGGGCAGGCGGCGGTAGGTGTGCTGCACCAAGCCTGAGGACAAAGCGGCTGAATCGACGACGTAGAGGCCGCGCAGGGCCGGTTTGTTGATGTCTGCCTGCTGAAAAATCTGTAGCTCCTTGGCCCATTCGGTAGGCTGCACCCGGGTTACTTCCTGCTGGCCGTCGCGCAGCAGCACTTGCTTTTCCACGGCTGGCCGGCGCTGGCCCAGCAGGGTACTTTGTTGCTCCAGAAAGCCGAGCAGGTTGAAGTACGCCGGCTTGCGGTTGGCTGGGTTGGGGCGCACGGTGGCCGTGTCGCCGGGGCCACAGCTTGCCAGCCCCAGCAACCCGCCCAGGAGCGCGGCGGCGTACTTACGCATTCGGGGCGGATTCCGGGCGGAGCAGGCTTTGGCCGCTCATGGCCTCGGGCTGGGAAAGGCCCATCAGCTGCAATACCGTGGGAGCAATATCACCCAACTTGCCGTCGGCTACGGCGCCCCGGTAGTCGTTGCTAGCCAAGATGCAGGGCACTAGGTTGGTGGTATGGGCCGTGTTGGGTGAGCCGTCGGGGTTAATCATCATGTCGGCGTTGCCGTGGTCAGCAATGATGATGCAGGCATAATCGGAGGCCAAGGCCGCTTCAATTACGCCTTTGGCACATTCGTCCACGGCTTCGGCGGCCTTCACAGCAGCTTCAAATACGCCGGTGTGGCCCACCATGTCGGTGTTGGCGAAATTGAGCACTACAAAGTCGGTGGTTTTGGCCTGCAGCTCCGGCACCAGGGCGTCGCGCAGTTCATAGGCACTCATTTCGGGCTGCAGGTCGTAGGTGGCTACCTTGGGCGAGTTGCGCATAATGCGTTTCTCCCCGGCAAACTCCACCTCCCGGCCTCCCGAGAAAAAGAACGTCACGTGCGGGTACTTCTCGGTTTCGGCCATGCGGATCTGGGTTTTGCCGTGGGCCGCCAGCACCTCCCCCAAAGTCTGCTCCAGGTTGTCCTTCTCGAAGATGGGGGTGACGCCGGTAAAGGTGGCGTCGTAGTTGGTCATGGTGAGGTAGTGCAGGTTAAGGCGGTGCATCTGAAACGCATGGAAATCCTGCTGCGTGAGGGCCTGCGTAATCTCCCGGCCCCGGTCGGTGCGGAAGTTGAAGCACAGCACCACGTCACCTTCCTGAATGGTCGCCAGCGGCTGCCCATCGGCCCCGGTTTTCACAATGGGCTTCAAAAACTCATCCGTCACGCCTTCTTTATAGGAGTCCAGCATGCTCTGGATCAGGTTCTGGGAGGGTGTGCCCTTACCATTCACCAGCAGGTCGTAGGCTAGTTTTACCCGCTCCCAGCGGTTGTCCCGGTCCATGGCGTAATAGCGGCCCACAATGGAGGCAATGCGGCCACTGGCTCCGCGCTGCAAGTGCTGTTCCAGGTCGTTCACGTAGCTCACCCCACCCTTGGGGTCGGTGTCGCGGCCATCGGTGAAGGCGTGGATGAACACATTGTGCACGTCCTGGTCGTGGGCAATGGTACACAGCGCTTTCAGGTGCTCGATGTGGGAATGCACGCCCCCATCGGAGAGCAGGCCCATCAGGTGCACGGGCTTGTTGTTGAGGCGGGCGTATTCGAAAGCTTTCAGCAAGGCGGGCATGGCAGCCAGCTTCCGCTCCCGAATGGCTTTGTTGATGCGCACCAGATCCTGGTACACCACGCGGCCGGCCCCAATATTCATGTGGCCTACCTCAGAATTACCCATCTGCCCGTCGGGCAAGCCTACGGCCTCGCCGGAAGCTTGCAGCTTGCTGTGCGGGAAGCGCTGAAACAGAGAATCGACGAAAGGCGTACGTGCCTGATCAATAGCCGAAACCTCCTTGTTCTGCGCCAGCCCCCAGCCGTCCAGAATAACCAGCAATACCTGTTTGTTCATGCCGGCAAAGATAGGCCAGATGCGGCGAAACGCCCACGTTTTGCCTAACTTGGTGGCAGAGAAATACCCGTCCGGCCCAGCCACCGGGCAATCCGCCAGCTTGGCACCATTTTAGCACCCTGCATGACGAACCTATACTGTTAGCATGAAACGTACATTCTTTTTGGCCCTTGCGTTGGTGTGCAGCCTGCTGCTAACCGCCGGGGCCATGGCCCAGGGCGAGGCTTTTGGGCCCGTGCGCACCGCTATCCGCAGTTCCTCTTCCCGTGATTTGGCGCAGTACTTTGCGCCCACCGTGGAGCTGGGCTTTGATGGCGACAAGCAGAGCTACAGCGCCACGCAGGCCGAATTTGTGATGCGGGACTTCTTCGCCAAGCACTCCCCGGCCTCCTTTGACTTCATTCACTACGGCGGCAGCAACGAAGGCACGCCCTACGCCGTGGGCAAATACACCGGGAAAGATGGGGCGTACCGCATGTTTGTGAAAATGAAACAGGCAGGTGGCAGCCTCAAAATTGCTACCATCGACTTTACTAAGGAATAACTAACCCCGCAGCGGGAGCTGCCGGTGAGCAAAAGCGCCGTGGAAACCTTCCACGGCGCTTTTTTTGTGCTTGGTAATTACCCAAATCTGGTTTGGGAGCCGAGGGCAATGGAACGGCCCCTTTTTGCTATTTTTGCACCGTGCAAACCCCCTCGTATCTCACCTCCGAAGCTCTCGACACCTTCATTCGTACTGCCTTGGCCGAGGACATTGGCGACGGTGACCACTCGGCGCTGTCGGCTATTCCGGCCGAGGCTCGCAACCGTGCCCACCTGCTGATCAAGGACGAGGGCGTGCTGGCCGGGGTAGAGCTGGCCCACCACATCTTCCGGACCGTGGACGCTGACCTGCGCGTGGAGCAGCACCTGGCCGATGGAGCCCGCGTGAAATACGGGGACGTGGCATTTATTGTGGAGGGCCGGGCCCAGAGTATTTTGACTGCTGAGCGGCTGGTGCTCAACTGCATGCAGCGCATGAGCGGTATTGCCACCCGCACAGCCCACCTTACCAGCCTGCTGGCTGGCACCAAGGCCCGGCTACTGGACACGCGCAAAACCACCCCCAACTTCCGCCTCTGCGAAAAATGGGCCGTGCTGATCGGGGGAGGGGTAAACCACCGCTATGGCCTCTTCGACATGATTATTCTCAAGGATAACCATGTGGATTACGCCGGCGGCATCCGCCAGGCCATTGAAGCCTCGCAGGCTTACTTAGCCCGCACCGGCCGCCAGCTGCCCATAGAGGTAGAGACGCGCACCCTGAACGAAGTACAGCAGGCTATGGAGGCCGGCGGCATCGACCGGATTATGCTCGACAATATGAGCCCAGCCCAGCTACGTGAGGCCGTGGCCCTGGTAGCGGGCCGCTTCCCCCTGGAAGCCAGCGGCGGTATTACGGAGGAAACCATAGCGGATGTAGCCGCTACCGGCGTCGACTACATTTCAGTGGGTGCCCTCACGCACTCTATCCGCAGCCTGGACATGAGCCTGAAAGCATTTTAATAAGTTGTTAGTTGCTGGTTGCTGGTTGTTAGTGTAGTTCTAACAACTAACAACCAGCAACTAACAACTGACAACTAACATACAATGCAACTTCCTAACCAACGCGGCGGCTACCGGCAACAACAGCAGCAACAGGCCGCTTCACCGCTGGCCATCCGGACCAAAAAACACCAGCTCGACACCGACACCTACACCAAAATAGCCATGGGCCGGGTGTGGCGCAAGGAGTGGTGGTACGCCCTTATTCCGCTGGCAGTGGGGTTGATACCCGCCCTGATTTGGCCTTCCTGGTGGTGGGTGGCGGTAGCATTGCTGCTCACGCTGGCCTACGTACTGTTCCGCTCGGCCCAGGTAACGGGCGTAACCCAGGTGGAGCAGACCAAGCCGCTATTCGAAAAATTAGCGTATGAGTTTGACAACAAACAGATTGTGCTACGCCGTAATGAGAAAGAAGGCATGCGCCTAACCTGGGACATGATCGGGCACGTACAGCGGGAGGCCGATGGATATCTGCTGTCGTTGAAGGCCCCGGAAATGCCCCAAGAGTTGAAAGGCTGGCGCCTATGGGTGGCCAAAACCTTTGACACCCCCATCTTCGTGCAGGTGCCCGACCGGATTTTCAATTCCGCCAACGACCAAAAGCTGTTTGATGCTATGTTGCGGCGCAAAAACCTGCTGCCCGGCGGGTAAGCACTTCTTCTCTGTTTCTGAACTCACGATACTAGATAACTGAACCCTCCTCATGACCAAGCAACTCGCCCTTTCCGCCCTGGCCGTAGCCACGCTGGCCCTGAACGCCTGCAGCAGCGAACCATCTGACTGGCGCCCCGACAAAAAGGTATCGACGGATATGATTGAGCCCGGTACCCGCTCGTCCGATAACTTTGACCAGCACACCGCCGAGGCCCCCAGCCAGCACAAAGGCGGCGCCATTGAGGAGCCAATTAGCTCGGAAGTAACCCTGGACGAGCCTAACCAGGCCAAGCGCACTACCGCCGAGGGTGCCCGTAGCGCCGATGCAATGGACGCCGCTGAAACCAATAGCCCCGAAGCTCGCCAGAGTGTACGCACCAACCCCAAGCAGGATGAGAACAACTCCAGCACCACGGGGGCTACCAACCAAGGGGCAACTTCCAACAACACGACGGACGTTAAGAAGTAAGCCGCTTCAATGAAACAACACTTTCTGAAACAGGTAGGATGCCTTAGTGGGCTGCTGGCAGTGGTGCTATTAGCCGGCTGCGAAGCCAAAACGGCCACTGAGCAAACTGCTACGTCCTCAGCAGCGAATACCACGGCTCCCGCTGATTCGGCTGCCATGCCGGCGGTTACAGCGGCCTACATCTGCCCAATGGGGTGCGAGGGTAGCGCCAGCGACAAGCCCGGTAAATGCCCGGTGTGCCAGATGGACCTGGAGCCCAACCCAGCTGCCAAGCCTGCTGCTCAGCTTTGATTTAAACGAGCGGGGCTCCATATTTGCAACATTATTGCAAATATGGAGCCCCGTATTTGTTACTGAAAAACAGAAAAAGGGCGTGTAAACGCCCTTTTTCTGTTTTTGATTGCTTCTCGCTATGCTCCCAGAACCCGCCGAATGGTTTAGTACCTGGTTTGACTCGCCGTATTACCATCGCCTGTACCAAAGCCGCGACTACGCGGAAGCCCAGGAGTTTCTGGGCCGGTTGCTGGCACATTTGCACCCTAAGTCCGGTGCTCGCCTGCTAGACTTGGCCTGCGGTAAAGGCCGGCACGCTCGCTACCTCAGCGAACAGGGTTTTGAAGTAACGGGCGTGGATCTGTCGCCCCAGAGCATTGGGGCAGCCCGGCAGTTTGCCCACGAACTACTGCACTTTCAGGTACACGATATGCGCGACCCGCTGCCCTACGGCCCGTTTGATTTGGTGCTGAATCTGTTTACCAGCTTTGGCTACTTTCAGCAGGAGGCCGAAAACGTGGTAGCCCTGCGCAACGCCGCAGCAGTAGTGCGGCCTGGGGGCAAGCTGGTTATTGACTTTCTGAACACAGAGCAAGCTGTTCGGACCCTGGTAGCCCACGAAACCAAAACGGTGGATGGTACCGATTTTTACCTGTACCGGCATTTCAACAACGACTTCATTGTGAAGGAAATCCGTTTCCGGGACGATGAGGGACAGGAGCAGTGCTTTGAGGAGCGGGTGCGCGCCCTCACGCAGGAGCGGTTTGAGGAATACTTCCGGATGGCGGGGCTGCGCCTGGCCGAGGTGCTGGGCGACTACCAGTTACGGCCGTTTGACCCGGCTACCAGCCCCCGGATGATTTTTGTGCTTAAAAAGTAGTTTCATGCCGCGCCGCGGGCATCGGCTTTGGATCGATGCGTGCCGGGTAGCCCAATTTTGCCTTGCTTATGTGGTTTGCTGTTGCTGCGCTGTTCCTGACCGTGCTGGGAGCTGGCTGGCTTACCCGCCTGCTGCCCACTGCGCGCACCACCTGGATGAAGCCGCTGCTGGCTTTTAGCGGGGCTTATCTGTTCACTCTCACGGTTACGCACTTGCTGCCTGAGGCCCTGCAAATGCTGCCGGGGCATCGGGTGGGCTACTTCGTGTTGGCGGGTTTTTTCGGTCAGATGGTGCTGGAAGTGTTTTCGCAGGGCGTGGAGCACGGCCACGTACACCACCACACCGAGCACGCCGGCCGGGTGCCATTTCTGCTGCTATTCTCTCTGGTGCTGCACTCCTTTCTGGAAGGCAGTATTTTAGTGAAAACCCCGGAGGCTGGCGACGTCAGCCAGAATTTCTACGCTATTCTGGCGGGGGTAGCGCTGCACCACATTCCGGCGGCATTTGCCCTGATGGCGGCGTTACTGCTGCGCCTGGGCTCCTTTAAACGGGCGGTACCGTATCTGCTGCTGTTTGCAGTGGCCGGGCCAGTGGGTATTGTGGTGAGCAATTACGTGGTGTTGGAGCAGTTGCTGACGGGCGGGCTATACGCGGGCCTGCTGGGTTTGGTGGCTGGCAATTTCCTGCACGTATCCACCACCATCCTTTTTGAAACCAGCCCCGACCATAGCCTAAACGTGCGTAAGCTGCTGGCTACTCTGGCTGGTTTGCTACTGGCCCTGGCCGTAGATCTGGTGTAGGAAGTAAGCGGCATTTCGGTGCCATACGGTGCCGGCTGCTGGCACCGTGACGATTGTTGCAGCTTAACTCACACTGCTACCTCAACCACAAACGGCCTATGCTGACGTTGGGACGGCCGCATATTAGACTGTGTCTGAAAACGCCCAAGCATGACGTTCAGCGAATTGAAACCAACTCGTCGGCTTGCCGCTTCCGAAACGCAACTCATCTGGTGGCAACGGAAATGTACGCAGGAGGCAACAAAAAAAGAGGCCCGCTCAACTGAGCGGGCCTCTTTTACTTTTAGCTAGTGCGCAACTTATTTGCGGCGTACCGGGGCTTTTTTGGCAGGAGCCTTTTTAACGGGCGCTGCTTTTACTGGAGCGGCCGGAATTTCGGGGGCTGCACCGTACTTGGTTTCGGCAGGGTTCGGGTCACCGGGCAGGTACACGTCAAACTCTACGCGGCGGTTCATGGCGCGGCCGGCTTCCGTAGTGTTCGGCGCAATTGGCTTGGTTTCGCCGTAGCCATGCGACACGATACGGTCCTCGGGGATGCCTTTGCGGAGCATGTAGGCGCGGGCCGAAGCAGCACGCTCATCCGACAAACGCAGGTTGTAGGCGTCATCACCCTTGTTGTCGGCGTGGGCCGAAATGCCGAGGAAATAGTCGGGGTAGTCGTTCAGGATTTTCACTAGGCCGTCCAGGGTTGGGAACGAAACGGGCTTCAGGGTAGCCTTGTCGAACTCAAACTGGATGTACTTGGTAGCTTCCTGCAGACGCTTCTTCTCTTCCACCTTCATCTCAGGGCAGCCTTTGTTCGAGGCCGGACCGGGACGGTTGGGGCAACGGTCTTGGTAGTCAGGAACACCGTCACCGTCTTTGTCCAAGGGGCAACCGTTGGCATCCACGGCTACGCCGCCGGGAGTGTTGGGGCACTTATCGTTCTGGTCGATTACACCGTCGTTATCCGAGTCGGGGCAACCTTGCAGCTCGGCTTTGCCGGGGGTGTCGGGGCACTTGTCGTCGCCGTCGCGCACACCATCACCGTCACGGTCGGGGCAGCCTTCCAGCGCCGCCAGGCCTTTCTCGGTGGGGCATTTGTCTTGGTAATCCGGCACACCGTCACCGTCGCCGTCGAGGGGGCAACCGTTCAGGTCAACTGCTACACCAGCGGGAGTGCCGGGGCATTTGTCTTTCTTGTCCGATACACCATCGTTATCCTCGTCTTTCATTTTGCCGAGGTTCACGTTCAGGCCCACAGTGTGCTGCAGGAACCGGTCGTCGAACTTGTTGTCGTCGCGGGGCTCAACACCATCGATGTTGGCATTCAGCGGCACGTGCTGGCCGGTCTGCACAAACAGCGTTACGGCATCGCCCAAGTGGAAGTCGATACCAGCGGCACCGAACAGGTCGAAGTGGTTCTTGTCGTTAGCAATGTTGGTGCTTACGCCATTGCGGTTGAACGTACCCTCGCGGCTGGTGTAGGTGAGGCCGGGAGCAGCCAGCAAGTAGGGCCGCACGGGAGAATCCTCGCCAAACAGCTTGAATTTCAGGCCCAGGTTAACGTTCACCACGTTGGTAGCGAAGTTGCTACCGAAGAAGGGAGCACCAGCCGGAGTGTCTTTTTTGAGCTCCACGTAGTTGCCGCTCAGCTGCACATCTAGGCCTTTGGAAATGTAGCGGCTGAAGGTGATGCCGGGGGCATACTTGTTTTCGCTCCAGTCCCAGTAGTCAGAGCCGTAGTTGCCCTTGTACTGCATGGCACTCACATTAATGCCGATGGCAGTTTTGCGGTCGGCCGTTTGGGCGTGCGAGAAATGAGGGGTGGCAGCACAGGCAACGAGGCCCAGCGCCAGCACCTTCGGGAGGGGAATGCGTGGAGGCATATTCGAAAAAAAAAGGTGGCTGATGAGGAACTATCTGCTTTCCAGATTGGCCTTTTATACCCCAACTACCAAGAAAGGTTGTGCCCATAGTTGAGCTTTACCTTTACATAATGCAACATTTCGGAACGGGTCTTCCATTTCTGGCGCACTGCTTACCGAAAGTTTACGTCTAGCAGAGGGCCTGATCCACGCAGAAATACCTCCAACTGGTGAACCCGGGCGCGCTGTTGATGCAGTTCCTGCTGCATCTGCTCCAGGCGCTGGCGCATAGCTAAAATCACCTCCAGGCTGTCTTTGTTCAAGCCCAAATCGTGGTGCAGGCGAGCCAAGCGGGCTACATGAATGGGTTCCTCCCGGAGGGCATTGGGCACATCGGGGGCCGGCTGTAGCAGGCCAAGGTCCACAAACTCGCGCACGTCGGCTTCGCTGAGCCCGTACCAGGTTGCACAGTCGTGGTAAGTGATGGTGATGATATGAGTTTCCATAGGTCAGGCGTCGATGGAAGAGAGTGGGGAAGGCTTAGTTGCGGAGGTCGGCCAGTTGGCGGAACAAGGTTTTTTCCTGCTCGGTCAGGTTCTGGGGCAGCGTCAGACTCAAGCGTAAGTACAAGTCGCCGAACTGCCCAGGCTGACGATGCACCGGAAAGCCTTTACCCCGCAGCCGCAGGCGAGTACCGTTCTGGGTTTCAGGCTTGAGGGTGATTTTTACCGGGCCCGACAGGGTGTCAACTGTTTGCTCGCCTCCAAGCAAGGCCGTGTATACGCTCACGGGTACGTCCATCGTCAGGTCGTTGCCGGCGCGGGAGTAGCGGGCATCGGGCCGGATGCGCAGGGTGATGTAGAGGGAGCCAGCCGGGCCGCCACTACGGCCGGGGCCGCCCTGGTCGCGCAGGCGAATGACCTGCCCGTCCTCCACGCCCGGCTGAATGGTGATGCGCAGGCTTTTGCCGTTTACAGTGAGGGTACGGGGGCCGCCGTGGTAGGCGTCTTCCAGGCTCAGCTCCAGCTCGGCCTGGTAGTCCTGGCCGGCACGGGGCCGGGTGCTGCCCCCGCCGCTACCACCACCCATACCCCCAAACATAGAACTGAAAAAGTCGGAAAAATCAGCGCCGCCGAATGGGTCTTCGCCTCCGTACCCCCCACCTTGGCCATACTGGCCCCAGTCGAAGCCGCCGCCTTGGTTGCCACGGCCCGCGCCGGCCTGCTGGTAGCGCTGCCAGTCGGCCCCTAACTGGTCGTATTTCTGGCGTTTCTCGTCGTCGCTGAGTACCTCGTTGGCCTCGTTGGCTTCCTTGAATTTGCGCTCCGCTTCGGCGTCGTTGGGGTTCACATCGGGGTGGTACTGGCGGGCCAGCTTGCGGTACGCTTTTTTGATCTGGTCCTTGGTGGCGGTTTTCTCAACACCTAAGGTTTTGTAGTAGTCTTTGTAGTCCACGGCTGTGCAGGAGAGGGCGGAATGAGAGGGGAATAGGCCGGACCACAACCTCGAAAAAATGCGACCCGACTATTTTGAAACGAAACCATTCGGTGTGGGGTTACCGGCTCATGCGTGGCTGAATCGGCGGCAGTTCCGTAATTTGGTAACTCTGCTCCGCTCAGCTGCAAGTCCATTCTCTCATCAACTATTTTCCACCAACTCCCTCTCTTCTGTATGAAATGGTATCCTACTCTCACCGGGGCTCTGCTATTTGTGAGCCTGACCACTCTCACGGCTGAAGCCCAGACCAAACTGCCCCCTCGCCGCCCGGTTCAGCCCCGGCCCAAGGCTGCCGCGCCCGTAGGTGTGACCATGAAGGATGGCTTCATGATGAAAGAGGGCAAAGTAATGGTAACCCGCGACGCGCACACCGAGGCCTTGGGTGCTGAAACCAGCGTGGTGAATGGCACCAAAATCAACCCCACGGGCACCGTAACCATGCCCGACGGCACTACGGCCGTACTGAAAGAAGGCGACTATATGTCGTTGACAGGCCGTCTGACTACTATGGCTATGAAGGCCGAGCAGGACAGCCTGATGCAGCTGGCCAAAAACGGCAAGGGTAAAGTCAAAATGAAGAAAAAATAGCCTCCCGCACACCACTATGCGCAGGCCAGCCACCGGCTGCTCGGGCTTTTGGGCCGGGGCAGCCGGTGTTGGTTTAGCGGCGGGCCGTTTGGGTGTAATCCTGGAAGATGAGAGCCACCTCAGCCTCGTCGCGGGCTTCCACTACCTCGTCCATCACAAACTGAATTTCAGCCTCACTCCAGCCCTGGGCTTCAGCGGCTTTTACAAAAATGCCGAGTTGAGTAAACCGGTCAGCCTCGGCCGGTTGCGTCCATTGTACTTTCTTACGAATTCGCATTGGGCAATAAGGGTAAAGAAAACCGGGGAAAACTAGCGGGCTTTACGCACCACTTTCAGCTCTACGGGTGCCACGCCGGCCTCAATAATGCCAATTTTCCGGGCCGCTTTCTTGGAGAGGTCGATAACCCGGCCTTTGGCGTGGGGCCCCCGGTCAGTGACGGTTACTTTCACGGAGCGGTGGTTGCGCGGGTTAGTCACGCGCACCACCGTGCCAAACGGCAGGGTATTGTGGGCGGCGGTACGCTTTTCAGAACGGTACACGGTGCCGCTGGCCGTTTTGCGGCCGTCAAACTTATCGGCGTAGAAAGAGGCTTTGCCGCTTTGGGTAAAGGCACCGGAGCCACCCGCGCAGCCCGCAAGCAGCAGGCCAGCAAGTAAAGCCGAGGAAGTAGTAAGCCGCCAGGAAATGCGCATAAATACAATCGGAGTTAGTTGGAGGTGCCCGTTTGGCCCCGGGCCGGAATCCGCAGGGCCAGCAGCCGCTGAAAGTTGCCCTGAAACACGTTGAAATCAACTGTGCCCCGAATGCCGGGAATGTAGGCCTCATCGGAATGCTGCCAGATAATCCATTTTTCGCGGGGCAGTGCGGGTTGGGCTACTTCATAATGCGCCAGCCACAGCGGATACGTATCGAAGTGACCGGCCAGGTGGCGCTTGTAGAAGCTATAGTTGGAGTACAGGATGGGCCGCACGCCGTAGTGGCGCTCCACCAGCCGCAGCCAGGTAGCTACCCCCCGGCGCATCTGGGCTACATCGTGAAACTCGGCGTGCTCTACGTCCAGTACGGGGGGCAAGTCGCCGGGGGCCAGGGGCACGGTACGGGTGAAGAGGTTGGCTTGCTTGGTAGCGTCGTAGTTGGGCTGGAAGTAGTGGTAGGCCCCGCGGTAGATGCCCGCCGCCCGCGCCCCGCGCCAGTTGCCCTGAAACCGACTGTCGCGCAGCGTGACGCCTTCCGTGGCCTTAATGAAGGCAAACCGCACCCGGTGGTCGGCCACCAGCGGCCAGTTGATGCGTCCCTGGTAGGAGGATACATCAATACCGTGAACCGAATAGCCTTCCAGCAAAGGGGTTTTCTCGCGGCCCGTGAGCGAGCCGCTGGTAAGGGAAGCGTATACGCGGCGGGCGTAGCGGTGTACCTGGCGCTGATGGCGCGCGTACCATACGGCACCCAGCAGCAGCCCCGCCAGCACGGCCAGCAGCAACGGCCGCCGCCACCGGGCAGGGGCAGCTACGGAGCGAGGAGAAGAGCGGGTTGCGCGCATACAAACAGACCGATTACTGCCAAAGGTAACGTGCCCACGTACGTTTCTGGTGCCCAAAACCCTCGAAAAGCTGGCGGCGAATAGCTAAATGCCTGGGCGTTTTTGCACTTTTGTATCTTATCTGCTCGAACGTATGGCTGATTTATCAAACCTGCCCCAGGATGTGCGCGACGAATCCGGCCACCTGATTCGGGAGCTGCACGGCGTATCCCTGGCCCAAATTCTGGAGTACTTGGTGGCCGCTTACGGCTGGCCGGAGCTGGACCGCCGCATCCGCATCAACTGCTTTGCCGTGGACCCCAGCATCAAATCCAGCCTCACGTTTCTGCGCCGTACGCCCTGGGCCCGCGCCAAGGTTGAGGAGCTGTACATCCGCACCCGCACGGCTCAGGTGCTGGGCCGGCGGTAGGGTGGTGAAATTGTGAAGGGTGAAGTTGTGCAATGGTGGAGCAGCTGCCCGCGCCGCACCCTTGTACTTCTTTACCGCTCCGGTTTCACCCGGCATCATCCGCGCCAACAGGGCGAACAACTCACAATTTCACCCTTCACAACTTCACCACTACTATGGCTGATGTGCAACAGAAAAACGGCCCCCTGGCTTTTTGGGCGGGGGCGGGTTTGTTTGTGGCGTTTGAGGTGGTGACGTACTACACCCTCAAGCTGGTTACCTCCGGCATGGGCATGCCCGACCAGATGCAGCCCGAAAACACCATTGTGAGCAACTGGGTGAAGGCGGTGGTGTTTCTGCTGCTGTATCTGGCGGTGCTGGTAGTGGCCGTGCTGGTGCTAAGCAACCGCCTGCCCCGGCGCTACCGGGGCCAGATTATGGGCTGGTTTTACGTGGCGCTGGCCCTGGCCTTCGTGCTGCTCTGGCCGCTGTTCAACCCCTAACGGGCAATAAAAAAGCCACTGCGGGTAGCAGTGGCGGGTGAAACAAGCGGCCGGTCGGTCCCGGCGTTATGGGCAGGTAAGGAAAGTCGGGCGGGTTAGCGCTGCTTGATGGTGATTTCGCGGGGCTCGGCGTTGTCCTGATACGGAATCCGGACGTGCAGCTCCTGGCCCTCGAACACAGCATCAATACGGGCAGCATCGAGGCCGGCGGGCAGCTCCAGCACGCGGCTGAACAACGGAGCCGCCAGCTGGTCTTCGGGTGAGTGCCGGAACTCAGCAAATACCGTCAGGGTGTTTTCGTTGAGGACTACATGAAAGTTGTTGGGGCTGACGGATGGTGCCGCAATGCGCACCACCACACCCTTCTCGCGCTTATCAACCCGCAGGCTAGCCTGCGCAATACCGCCACCCAAAGTGTTCATCAGGTCGAGGTGAGGCATGATAGTACGGATGAAATCTTTGCTGATCAGGTTCATACGAAAGGTCCTTTCTAGTTGTAGCAGGAGTATTTCAAATCCCGTACCAAACTGCAACTGCTCCAGTTACACTTATTAGCTAGACAAAAAGTCTGATGAATACCCGACAAGCAGGATTTACAATGGCGTTTTGTCTGCTTTTGCCTGGTTAGGCGTAGCGCAGGTGCCGTTTCAGTTGGTCCAGCAGGCCTTCAATAAAGCGCCAGGAGGTGGCTCTCAGCAGTGCTAGCATATGCACGGGCTGGTGAGGGTGCGCGCCGTGCGCTACCAGGCGCGCAAAGGCCGCATCTGCATCGGAAACGCCCCAGTACGTTTCGGGGCCGCACTGCCCGGCTACGGGGCCGTTGGGGTCGAGGCCCGGCTCATAGCCGCCCACATTGAAGCCCACGTAGAACGGCTCATCAAAGTACGGCCCCTGTTCCAGCACTTGGCTATACCAGGCTTTGGCCTCCGCCAAGTTGCCTACGGGGTATACTATGGTGCGCAGTCCTTGCAGCATAGGGCAGGGAAGCAGATGAGTAGTACTGGAGTATCCGCGTAAAACGGTCCCCTTTTTTAGCAACATTCAGCCCCTGTTTTCTACCGCTATGCCTGCCCTCTACCTCAAAAAACTACCCACACGGGCCCCGGAAAACCACCACAAAAACACTACGCTCCGGGAGCTGAAAAAGCTGCGCCAGGAACTGATTGACCTGCAAGACCGCCTGTACGCCGAGAACAAGCACAGTGTGCTAGTGATTTTGCAGGGCATGGATGCCAGCGGCAAGGATGGGCTGATTCGGCGGGTGTTCAGTGGCATCAACCCCCAGGGCGTGCAGGTACACTCTTTTAAGGAGCCCACCGAGCTGGAACTGGCCCACGACTTCCTCTGGCGGGTGCATCAGCAGGTACCGGCCCGGGGCATGGTACAGGTGTTTAACCGCTCCCACTACGAGGATGTGCTCATTACGCGGGTAAACGGGCTGATTACCACCGAAGAGGCCCGCCGACGGTTCACGGCCATCAACGCGTTTGAAAAGCTGTTGCAGCAGGCCGGTACCACGGTGCTTAAATTCTACCTGCACGTATCGGAGGAGGAGCAGCGGGAGCGGTTGGAGGAGCGCCGCACCGACCCCGCCAAGCAGTGGAAGTACGAGGCCGCCGACGACCACAAAGCCAGCCAATGGCCGGCCTACAAAGAAGTGTACGAAGACGTATTTGCGCACTGCAACCCCGCCGCCTGCCCCTGGCACATCGTGCCCGCCGACCAGAACTGGTACAAAGCCTACGTGGTAGCCCGCACCCTCCGCGACGCCTTGGTAAAGCTTGATCCGCAGTACCCGGAAAAATAAGGTATTAGTTGGTGGTTGTCAGGAAGAATTCCGTTCTGACAACCACCAACTAACAACCAGCAAATCAGGCCTTGGGTGGGGTTTTGTCGGCCTCCGTTATGTCGCGGCCATAGAGCTGCCGGCCTTCCGCGTCGAGGGCATCGGAAATGCGCTTGAAGCCGTTGGCCTCTAGGGTGCGGCGGGCCGCCTCGTTGGTGGGCGTGGTGCGGGCGGTGATGTAGCGCACCATAGTGGTATCGGCGGCATGACGCAGCAGCCCGGCTACTAGCTCGGAGCCAATGCCCCGGCCTTGCCAATCCTCAGCCACCGAAAACCCGATTTCAACCGTGGCATCAATGGGCGGACCGTGGAAGCCGCCGGCCCCGACCAACGTATTTTTGGGGGCCTCCGCCCCGGCCCGCAACAGGGCGTACCAGCCGTACCAGCCGGCCGCGTCTCGTCCCCCGGCCGTGAGCTGGTCCAGAAAGAATTGCTGGGCATCCGCATCGTACTCGCCGGGTGGCCAGTGCTGAGGCATTTCGGCGCCCAGCAAAACAGGGAAATACCGGGGTTTCTGAAGTTCAGCCGTCAGCAAAGCGCGGCTGGCAGCCAGCAGCGTGAGGCGTTGGGTATAGGCAATCAGTGGAATCATGGGCAACTATACGAATTTAGTCGAGTTTCTGCCAAAGCAGGCCGAGGTGGCTGTTTGAATGCCTACTTCAACACCTACCTTTGAGCACTTCTTCTTTGTCCCGATGCCGCTACCCATTCCTGATTACCTGGATGTTGCCTACCGCGCCGACCTGGATGTGCTGCTGGCCCGCTGGATGCGCCGCGTAACGCTGGATGAAATGCAGCAGGGCTACCGGTACCTGCTGGAGAAGGCCGAGGTGCATACCTGCCGCTACTGGCTGCTGGATGCCCGCCGCCGCTCCAACACCGACCGGGAAGGGGCCGGCTGGATGATAAATACCTTCCTGCCTGGTTTGCACACCCGTCTGGGCGGCCGTACCTACCTGGCGTACCTGCTGGTGCCCATTATCATGCGCGACGTGGAGGCCGACGCCGCCTTCCCACCCGCCAGCTTCTTTGCCGACAAGCCCTTTGTGGGGGAGCGGTTCATTGATGAGCGGGAGGCCATAGCCTGGTTGCAGGCCGCTCACCAGGAGCCAGTGGAAAAATAACCTAATCTGGTCTGCCCCAGCTGGGTGCTGGCGGAAATAGTTGCGGGCCCTTACGCTCGGCAAAGGCCCACGGGGCTAATCAATCAGCAGGCCGCTGAGGTGGTGGTCTACACAGTTGAGCACGTCCTGCACAGTGCGCAGCTGCTCCATTTCCGCGTCCTTGATTTCGATGTGAAAACGGTGCTCCAGGTTAATGGCCAGCTCCACTAAATCAATGGAATCGAGGCCGATATCCTCCTGAAGACGGGAAGAAGAGGTGAGCGTGAGCGCCGGATTACGGCGCTTGCGGCGGAGCATGCGCTCCACTTGGTAGTGAATGAGCTGTTCCATAAGAAACGAGGCAAAAACAAGAAAATGCGGATTACGCCTCCGGCGGGAGGCTACTCAACGCTGGTAAGTAGGAGTGTGGTATCGGCGGGGAGTTCAGGCGCCAGCAAAGCCACCACCGAATAAGCCGTTAGCTGGTCGCCCAGGGTGGCACTAGGCTGCCGGATGATGCCAGCGGCCGGGGCCGTCACGTACACAAAGCTGAGCATGGGCACGCACTGAGCCAGCCGGGTGCGGGTATCCTCCAGCTGCTGCCAGGCAGTAGCCAGCTCGGCGGCGGCGGCGGGCTGTTGCTGCAGGGCCGCGAGGGTGCGCTGCTGGCGGTGCAGCCGGGCCTGAAGCTGCTGCTGCTGCACGCTGGGCAGGCGCTCCAGCAGCTTTAGCAGCAGCTGGCCCTGCTTCACCCGCTGCCCCTCCTGAATGTACACCTCGTGTACGCGGCCAGCCTGGCCAGCCAGAACAGGTTGCCCGGTTACCGCCGTGGCCGAATCGGGGAGGGTGCGCGCCACCAGCTGAAACTGGGCAGGCGTACTTGAGAAGGAGCTTGCCTGGGCATCGGTGGTAGGCAGCCACAGCGGCAGCATAGCGCTACCGGCCGCAACCGTCAGAATCAGCCCCAGGCCAACAAGTTTTTTCATGGAAACGGGGTGCCGGGCTTACCGGCCTGCACCAGCGGCGCCCGTGGGCGGCCAGGTGGTGGAAACATGCCGCCTGCACTGCGGGCGACGGAAGTGCGTGAAAAACAGATAGTAACCGATGTGGTTACATTTCCGGGGAAATAAAAAAGCCTCAACCAGAAGCCCCGGGACAGCCCTGGGGTAAGTGCTTGCCAAGCTCCTCCTTCACCTGCGCTACCGACACGGCCGCCAGGGCGGCGCGCATGGCTTCAATAGCGGGGCCAAACAGGCCGTCCAGGGTTTCCTGCATTACCCGGCCCAGGTCGCAGTGGGAGCTGGGGTTGGTACTGTTCACCTGAAACAAATCGGGCTCCGACTCCTGCACGGCCCGGAACACATCCAGCAGGGAAATGTCGGTGGCCGGGCGGGCCAGTAGGGTGCCGCCACCCGCGCCGCGTTGGCTCTGCACCAAGCCCGCCTCGCGCAGGGTGCCCACCAGGCGGCGCACCACCACCGGATGCGTGCCCGCGCTGCTGGCCAACACCTCCGACGACACTGGCTGGCTGCCGGCGTGCGCCAGATAGGCCAGAATGTGCGTTGCCACGGCGAAACGGGTGTTCATGCGAGAGTAAGTAACAAATTTGGTTACAAATGTACGACACCAATTGGTTGTACGCAATCTGTTGCCCGAAATAAATATGTACAGTTGCTGCCATGCGGTAGTGAAACTGGCCAAATAGCTGGTTCCACTCCGGCTGACGAACAAGAAGCGGAAATACTTTATTCTCTGCCAGCAATACGCCGCCTGAAGTCACCAACCCAGGTAGTTGCTCCGGCCACTGATAACCCTAAGCAGGAACTGATGGTTTAGGAATCTTTCCCCCTACGTTGACGTCACCCTTCTTACTACAATGGCCCAGCTTTTCACGCCGCTGCAGCAGCGCGGCATTACGCTCAAAAACCGCATTGTCATCTCGCCCATGTGCCAGTACAGCGCCCAGGATGGCTTCAGCAACGACTGGCACCTGGTGCACCTGGGCTCCCGGGCCGTGGGTGGGGCTGCCCTTATTTTGCTGGAAGCCACGGCTGTGGTGCCCGAGGGCCGCATTACCCCCGACGACTTAGGCATCTGGCACGATGACCACCTGCCCGGCCTCCGGCGCATTGTGGAGTTTCTGAAGCAGGAGGACTGCGTACCCGGTATTCAGCTGGCCCACGCCGGCCGCAAAGCCAGCCACGCCAGCCCCTGGAAAGGCGGCCAGCAGCTTGGCCCCGGGGCCGGTGGATGGCTCACGGTAGCCCCCTCGGCCCTAGCCTTCACTCCCGAAGAAACCGCCCCTCAGGCCTTGGATGAAGCCGGTATTCAGCAAGTAATAGAGGCATTCCGCCTGGGTGCGCGCCGGGCCGTGGAGGTGGGATTTGAGGTGCTGGAAGTGCACGCGGCCCACGGCTACCTGCTCCACCAGTTTATGTCGCCGCTCAGCAACCAGCGCACTGATGCCTACGGTGGCTCCTTTGAAAACCGGATTCGGCTGCTGCTGGACGTAGTGGCCGCCACCCGCGCCGAAATGCCTGAGCACCTGCCGCTATGGGTGCGCGTCTCGGCTACCGACTGGATGGAGGGCGGTTGGACTGCCGAGGATACGGTGCGGCTGGCGGCCATCCTGAAAGAAAACGGCGTGGACCTGCTCGACTGCTCAACCGGTGGCAATGTACCCAAGGCCGATATTCCGGTGGGCCCCGGCTACCAGGTGCAGTTTGCCGAGCAGGTGCGCCGCGAAACGGGCCTGCCTACCGGTGCCGTTGGCCTGATTACTGAAGGGCAGCAGGCTGAGCAAATTCTGGCGGCCGGGCAGGCTGATGTTATTCTGCTGGCCCGGGAGTCGTTGCGGGATGCCTATTTCCCCCTGCGCGCCGCCCGGGAGCTAGGAGCCGAAGTAGCCTGGCCGGTGCAGTACGAGCGGGCCAAGCCGCGCCACTAAAAAGCCAAAGCAAGTAACAACTGCCCAGCTAGCTTACGTATGTGCTCAAGGTCAGCCTGCAGGTGCCCGGTGCACCCTACGGCTGGTTTCCTGCGCATGTCCGACTACTCCACCCCCGATTTCCCCATCGTCTACCGCCCCGACCTGCACATTCTGGTGGGGCGGTGGATGGTGGAAATAACCAGGGCCGAGCAGGTGAAAGAGAATTATATTCAGCTGTTCCGGGCGGCGGCGGAAGTTGATAGTTGCCGTTTCTGGCTGCTGGATGCCCGCCGACGTTTCCGCACAGTGGTGGAAATTACCACCTGGGTAAATTCCCAGGTGCCTGGCATAGCCCTGGAAAAGCTGGACGGGGAAATCCGCATTGCCTTCCTGCTGGCTCCCGGTCAACTGTTGGCATCCACCGATTCGCCTTCCTTCCCGGCTTTGTTTCATCCCGTTACCGGCCACCCCATGTCGGCCCAGTTCACCGACGAGGGCCAGGCCATTGCCTGGTTGCAGGCCCAGCAGAATCAGTCCCAGTAAGGTGCCAAACCCGCGTTTTGCGCGGGCGTAGCGGCCGGTAGCCCAGTGGGTTGCCGGCCGCTACGCTTTAGCGAGCTGCCCGGCTGCCGCAACCTTTCCCTATTCAGCGCGACCTTAGGCGAAGCCTACTCTGTATTTCGCCGAATGAAAAACCTTTCTGCACCAAACCGAGCCGGCGCGGCGGCTCTGCTGCTGGCCATGGCCGGTTGCGCCACCACCCAGCCAGCCACTACCAGTAGCACTACCACGCCTAGCACCACCACGCCGGCCGTTACCGCTGCCGCCACTGTACCCGGCCGTAGCATCAACCCCCAGGATGTGGACCGCGCCGTGTCGCCCTGCGAGGATTTCTACCAATTTTCGGGTGGCAACTGGCTGCGCAACAACCCGGTGCCGGGCTACGCCTCCAGCTGGGGCCCGCGCAACCTGCTCGGCGACCGTACCCAGGCCACGCTGCGCCGGATTCTGGAAGATGCCGCGGCCAACCGCTCGGCCACCGCAGGATCTAACTTGCAGAAAGTAGGCGACTTCTATGCCTCTGGTATGGACTCAGTGGGACTGGAAAAGGCGGGCCTCACGTACCTGAAACCGGAGCTGCAGCGCATTGCCGCCATTAAAGATCTGCCCGCTTTTCGGGTAGAAATGGCCCGCCAGCAGACGCTGGGTACCGGCGCCTTTTTCCGGGCTGGCGTTAGCCCCGACCGCAAAAACAGCTCGGTGTACGCCGTAAGCATGAGCCAGGGCGGCCTGGGTATGCCCGACCGGGACTACTACCTCAAGGACGATGTCCGCTCCAAAACCATCCGTGCGGCCTATACCACCTACCTCACCAACACCTTCAGGCTGCTTGGCGATGCTGAGCCAATAGCCGCCACTAAAGCCGCTACGGTGCTGCGCGTGGAAACCCGGCTCGCCAAAGCCAGCAAAGACCGGGTTTCGCTCCGCGACCCATATTCCAGCTACAACAAGATGACGGTGGCCGAGGCCGACCGGCAGTTCCCGAACCTGCAACCTTCGGCCTTGCTCAAGCGCAACGGGTTGGGTGCGGCCCAGGAGGTGATTGTGGGCCAGCCCGAGTTCTTCAAGGAAGTGAGCGACGTACTGAAACAGGAGCCGCTGCAGGACCTCAAAACCTACCTGAGCTGGCAGCTGGTGTCGTCAGTGCCTTCAGCTTTGCCGAAGGCTTTTAGCGACGAAGCTTTCCGGTTTGCGCAGGTGCAAAGCGGGGCCCGGCAGCAGCCCACCCGCTGGAAACGCATGCTGGCCGCTACCGATGGCACCCTGGGCGAAGCCTTTGGGCAGCTGTACGTGGATCAGGCGTTTTCGCCCGCCGCCAAGCAGAAGGCCCTGGATATGCTGGCCAACATCCGCGAATCCATGGCCGACCACATCCGGACCAACACCTGGATGAGCGAATCGACCAAGCAGGAAGCCCTCAAAAAACTCAGCGCCCTGCGCGTGAAAATCGGCTACCCCGACCAGTGGAAAGACTACTCCCAACTGACTATTTCGCGGGACTCCTACCTGAAAAACGTGCTGGCGGCCCGTCAGTGGGGATACCAGCAGAACGTGAAGAAGTTTGGCGGGCCCATTGACCGTACCGAGTGGAGCATGACGCCGCCCACCATCAACGCCTACTACAGCCCGCCGATGAACGAAATCGTGTTTCCGGCTGGCTATCTGCAACCCCCGTTTTTCGACCCCGAAGCCGACGACGCGGTGAACTACGGCGCCATCGGCGGCGTGATGGGCCACGAAATGACCCACGGCTTCGACGATTCCGGCCGGCAGTACGACTCGGAAGGCAACCTGCGCGACTGGTGGACGCCCGCCGATGCGGCCGAATTCACGAAGCGCGCCGCCGTGGTGGGCACCCAGTACTCGGCTTTCTCGCCCCTGGATTCAGTGTACGTGAACGGCAAGCTGACCATGGGCGAAAACCTGGCCGATTTCGCCGGCCTCACCATCGTGTACGCCGCCCTCCAGAAGCAGCTCGACAAGCAGTACGGCAAAGGCAACCGCCCCCTCATCGACGGCTTTACGCCCGAGCAGCGCTTCTTCCTAAGCTGGGCCCAGCTGCGCCGTCAGAACATCCGCCCCGAAGCCCTGCGCCAGCAAATCCTCACCGACCCCCACTCGCCCGGCCAGTACCGCACCATCGGCCCCCTCATGAACATGCCCGAGTTCTACCAGGCCTTTGGCTGCACGCCGGGCCAGAAAATGGTCCGCCCCGCCGCCGAGCGGGCGGTGATTTGGTAGCCAAAGCTAAAAACTAGTTCCCCTCCTTGGAAAGGAGGGGCTAGGGGTGGTTGATACCCGTTGAACATCATCTAGAGCTAGTTCTAAAACCCGTTCTACCGGCCATCAACCACCCCTAGCCCCTCCTTTCTAAGGAGGGGAACTAGCTCTAGTTTGTAACGTCTTCAACTTCTTCCACAACCTCCAATCTTCCACCAATGACCCCACAACGCACCTTCCTGCTCTCCCTGGGCACGGCAGCCGGTATGGCACTGGCCGGCTGCGCCGCCAGCACGCCCGCTACCACCGCCACCACACCGCCCGCCGCTGCTCCGGCTACGGCCGATGCTTCGGCTACGGCCCAGCTTGGCCCCGTGCTGCCCGGTGTCGGGATTGATCCAGCCAATATTGATAAGTCAGTAAACCCCTGCGACGACTTCTTTCAGTACGCTTCGGGCACTTGGCTGAAGAACAATCCTATTCCGGCCGCCGAGTCGCGCTGGAGTTCTTGGAATGGGCTCATCAACCAGAACGAGGCCGTGATGCGCCAGATCCTGGAAACCTCGGCCGCCAATAAAACCGCCGCCAAGGGCTCCAACCTGCAGAAAGTAGGCGACTACTATGCCACGGCCATGGACTCGGTGGCTATTGATAAAGCCGGCCTGAAGTACCTGCAGCCAGAGCTCAGCCGCATCAACGCCGTGAAGGACCTCAAAGGGCTGCAAACCGAGCTGGTGCGCGCCCAGCGCCTGCAAACCCGCTCGGTATTCGGGCTGGGCGTGAGCCAGGACCGTAAAAAGAGCGACGAGTACGCCCTCTACCTCAGCCAGGGCGGCCTCAGCCTACCCGACCGGGACTACTACCTCAAGGACGACGCCCGCTCGAAAGCCATCCGCACAGCCTACACTACCTACCTCACCAACACGTTCAAGATGCTGGGTGAAAGCCCGGCTGTAGCTGCCAAAAGCGCCGCCACGGTGCTGCGCCTCGAAACCCGGCTCGCCAAAGCCAGCAAGGACCGCGTAGCCCTGCGCGACCCGTACGCCAACTACAACAAGATGACGGTGGCCGAGGCCGCCCAGAAATACCCCAACCTGGGGCTGCCCGTGATGCTGCCCGCCCTGGGCCTCAGCTCGGCCAAAGAGGTGATTGTGGGCCAGCCCGAGTTCCTGCAGGAAGCCAGCACCGCCCTCAAGCAGGAGCCGCTCCAGGACTGGAAAACCTACCTGCGCTGGCACCTCACGTCCTCGCTGATGTCGGCGCTGCCGCAGTCGTTTGGGGATGAATCGTTCCGGTTTCAGCAGGTGCTGAGTGGGGCCAAGCAGCAGCAGCCCCGCTGGAAGCGCATGCTCCGCGCCACCGATGGCGCGCTGGGCGAAGCCTTCGGCCAGCTGTACGTGGACAAGGCCTTCGCGCCCGAAACCAAGGTGAAGGCCCAGCAGATGGTGGCCAACATCAAGGAAGCCATGGGCGAGCATATCCGTGGGCTGGAGTGGATGAGTGCCGCCACCAAGGAGGAGGCCCTCAAGAAGCTCAACGCCTTCACCGTCAAAATCGGCTACCCCGACAAGTGGAAGGACTACTCGGCCCTCTCGATGAGCCGCGAATCGTACCTGAAAAACGTGCTGGCCGCCCGCGAGTGGGAATCAAAGGACAACCTGAGCCGCTACGGTAAGCCCATTGACCGCTCGGTGTGGGGCATGACCCCGCCCACGGTGAATGCCTACTACAACTCCTCGCTCAACGAAATCGTGTTTCCGGCTGGCATCATGCAGCCCCCGTTCTTCGACCCCAAGGCCGACGACGCGGTAAACTACGGTGGTATGGGCGCGGTAATCGGCCACGAAATCACCCACGGCTTCGACGACCGGGGCCGGCAGTCGGACGCCCAGGGCAACCTGCGCGACTGGTGGACCAAGGAGGACGCCGCCGAATTCACGAAGCGCGCCGACATGGTGGGCGCCCAGTATTCGGCCTTCCAGCCCCTGGATTCGGTGTTTGTGAACGGCAAGCTGACGATGGGTGAAAACCTGGCCGACTTCGGCGGCCTGGCCCTGGCTTACTCGGCCCTGCAAAAAGAACTACAACAGAAGTACGGCAGCAACCCCCGCCCCCGCTACGACGGCTTCACGCCCGAGCAGCGTTTCTTCCTGGGTTGGGCGCAGGTGTGGCGTACCAACGCCCGCCCCGAGTACCTACGCCAGCAGGTGCTTACTGACTCTCACTCCCCAGCTCAGTACCGTACCAACGGCCCCCTCATGAACATGCCCGAGTTCTACGAAGCCTTTGGCTGCAAGGAAGACGCCAAAATGGTGCGCGCCCAGAACGTGCGCGCCAACATCTGGTAGCCCA
Organism: Hymenobacter endophyticus; assembly: GCF_032464715.1. NCBI lineage: Bacteria > Pseudomonadati > Bacteroidota > Cytophagia > Cytophagales > Hymenobacteraceae > Hymenobacter > Hymenobacter endophyticus. The sequence continues at coordinate 45,210 of NZ_JAWDJT010000005.1, forward strand.
GAGCGTCCCGGTCCGGCGGCTTTTTTAGCCGCCGGGCCGTTCTGAGCGTGCTGATGCTGTTTAGTGAAGGGTGATTCTAAGAAGGGTGTAGAGACGCGACACTTCGCGTCTCATTGTTGAACGACTGGAACCACACCCGGTAAACAACCTCAGCAACGACGAGACGCGACACTTCGCGTCTCTACACCGTTCAGCAGCCGCTGAGCTAGTGCCCTGCTGTCACAAAAGCACCAAGACCAAAGAGGCCACCTGCATCATGCAAGTGGCCTCTTTCTTTTTTGATAGAAAAAATATTTATCGTTGATAACCAGCAAGTATGAATTATTCGTAGAATTACGAAAGATTCGTATAAAAAGATGTAACCCAATGGAACGATTAACTCAACCCGAGGAAGAGGCTATGCGGGGCTTCTGGCAGTTGGGCGGCGGCTTCATCAAAGATGTGCTGGAACTGCTGCCCGAGCCCCGGCCTCCCTACACCACCCTGGCCTCCACGGTGCGCAACCTGGAGCGCAAGGGCTACCTGAGCAGCCGCAAATTGGGCAACACGTTTCGGTTTGTGCCTAGCGTGACGGCCGAGGAGTACCGGCGGCGTTTCCTGGGCTCCTTTGTGGGCAACTACTTCCGCAACTCCTATAAAGAGCTGGTGTCATTTTTTGCCCAGGAGCAGAAAATTACGCCCGAGGAGCTGCAGGATATTATTGACATGATTGAAAACCGTAAGTCCCGGCCATGATACCGCCCCTGCTGCTGTATCTGCTTAAAACCCAAGTAGCATTGCTGCTGCTGCTGGGGGTGTACTATGGGCTGCTGCGCCGGCTCACGTTTCATCAGCTCAACCGGGCGTATCTGCTGGCCGCCCTGGGGTTGGCGGCCCTGTACCCGGTGCTCGATTTGAGTAGCCTGCGCCCAGCGGTAGCGCCATCCGTGCCGCTGGCTGTAGTGCTGCCTACTTGGCCAGCCGCCCCGGGTGCGCTACCTGTAGTTGCTACCGGGCCTACCTCCGAAACCTGGCTGCTGATGGCTTATGGGCTGGGCGTGGCTGTGCTGCTGGTACTGCTGCTGGTGCAGGGCGCATCGTTGTGGCGGCTGCATCGGGCTTCCCGGCCGGCACAACTTGCTGGACTGCAGTTTCGGGCGGTGGCAGGGGAGGTGAGCCCGTTCTCGTTTGGGCGCGCCATCTACCTCAACCCCGCCCACCACGCCCCGGCTGAGTTGCCTACCATTCTGCTGCATGAGCGGGTGCACGTGCGCCAGGCCCACACCCTGGATGTGCTGCTGGGCCACCTGCACCGCATGCTGGCCTGGGCCAGCCCCGCCGCCTGGCTGTGGCTGCGGGCCGCCCAGGAAAACCTGGAGTTCATTGCCGATGCCGCCGTGCTGCATGAGAGCCAGCTGGCCCCGAAGCAATACCAATACAGTCTGGTGCGGCTGAGTACGCTGGCCGCGGGGCCGGCATTGGTCACGCCTTTCTCCTTTATCACCCTCAAAAACCGTATTCGTATGATGAACTCCCTTCCTTCCGGCCGGCGGCAGCTGTTGCGCTACGCCGCTGGCTTTACCTTGCTCACTGGCTTGGCCGTGGGCTGCGCTACGCCAAAACAGGCTGAGTTACCCAAACCCGTAAGTTCTGTAGAGCAGCAGGCCCAAACTATGGCTGACCAAGCGTTCTACTTTGTTGATGGTCTTCCTTCCACCCAGGCAGCAGCCCGGCAATTAGACCCGGCCGCTCTGAAAAGCATGCATGTGCTGAAAGGCCGCAAATTCATGCCGGGCTTCAACGAAGCCGCATTTCGTCAGGATTTTGGCGAAATGGGTGATAAGGGTGTGATATTGCTTGTTACCAAGGAGGGAGAAAATTCTGATGCGTTGCGCGCTTTCCATACCAAGTACAACATCACGTTCCAAGGGCAGAGCCCGCAAGACAAGACCATAACGGAGGCACTGGTTGCGGGCAAGAAAGTTTCGGCGGCTGAGCTGCAGGGGCGGCTTCTAGTCGTGGATGGGGTAGAAATGCCGTTGGATAATTTCTCCGTACCCGCCGGAAGTATGAAGAGCGTGTATGTACTCGATGCAGAACAGGCAGTTAAGAAGTACGGTGAAAAAGGCCGGCAAGGCGCTGTTCTGATTACCACCAAATAAGCGTAAGTACGTAGAGTAGCACAAAACCAAGTATGAGCCGCTGCCCTGCCTAAAATGGGGCAACAGGTAGCGGCTCGTGCTTGCGGCACAAACTTTGTGAGCTGCCTGGGCCTATGCGTATCCTTACCACTCTTCGTTCTACTGCTTTCGGCACCAGCCTTTTGTTGCTGCTGGGCATTACGGCTCCGGCCGCGCGGGCCCAGGCTACTCCGGCCGCGCCCGCTCAGGCCAGCGGCCCCAGCCTATATTTTCTGGATGGGCAACCTTCCACCCAGGAGGTCATCAACCAGCTTAACCGCCGCACCATTGCCAGCGTGAACATAGTGAAGGGCCCCGACGCTACCCGCATTTTTGGGGCGGAGGCGGCCGACGGCGTAATGATAGTGGTGACCAAGCGCAACGTGGGCTCCGGGGCCGTGGCAGAGTTCAACCGCCGTTACGATATCCGGCCCACGGAAACGCCGGTGCCACCAGCCAAGCCGCAGCAGCCGTAGCCGCCAGTAAGCTCAGCCGTACCAACGTAACTGCCTGCGGGCCCGTATCGGGGTACTCCTTTCCCTATGTGCCACGTCGCGTTGTCTGCATGACCACTACCTCCCTTGCCGATTTCCTTCAGCTAACCCACCGCTCCGACCTGGGTATTGTAACTGCCCGCTGGACGCGCCCAACTACCTCGCCCGAGCTACGGGCCGGTTACCAGGAACTCATGCGCTACGCTACCTCCTGCGAGTCGTGCCGCCGCTGGCTGATTGACTCCCGCCGCCGGACCCAGGTAGATGCCCGGGATGTGCACTGGCTCACCGAGGACTTCTATCCGCTGCTGCGTCAGTACTTGGGCGGCCATGTGTACCTGGCTTTCCTGATTGCGCCCTACCAGGCCGATGATGTGCAGGATGAAAGCCTCCCGCAGCTGCCCCATACCCACGGCGACTATTGCTCCCTAAACCAGTTTACGGACGAGGGCGAGGCAGTACGCTGGCTGTGTTCCAGAGTATAAAGCCAAAACCACAGGCCTTTTTTAGCCGCCAAAACCCATTGCCGTTACCGGTAGTGGGTTTTTTCATGTGTGAGCAACAAACTTTTGTGAGCAATAGACTTTGACCTAGTGCTGAAAGTAGCCGGACGTATTCCTGCCCACCTACTTTTAAAGGTTGCTACATGAGTGTGTGTAGAAAAAATACAATAATTTGTTTGTAACATTAGATGTGCAAAATATTCATGAAAATATGAATTTTTTTAGTGAATGAGTTTATTATACCTTCACTGTTAGCAAGATGGCTGTACTGAATTTCGTTTGGCACAGAAGGCTTGCTTTCTTTTCACCACCTCTTTTCCTCTCTTATGTTCAAAACACTACTCTTGTTGCTTTTGGCCTTCGTTATGCTGTTGGAACCAGAGGTGGTTCTGGCCCGCACCGCCGGAGTAGCTGACCCCGCCAGCACCGAAATGGCGAGCAGCATTTCTCTGTTCCGCAAGGCTACCAAGCGTGGCCGGCCCAACTACAAGCCGTACCGTGGTAACAGCCGCCACAAAATGAAAAAACTGGGCGTGTACAAACGGTGGCGTCTGCGCGTGAAAGCGCAGAAGAAGAAGAAGCGCAGCCGTGGCCTCCAGCCCAGCGTGAAAGTAGGCGCCCCCGTTCGGACGCTGAAAAAATAGCTGCCTCGGCCACGAGCCGCTAAATAGTAGAGCAACAGCCGCTTTCCAGCTTGGGAAGCGGCTGTTTGCGTGTGGAGTTGCTCGAGAGAAAGTAGGCCGGGTAATTAGCGGGGGCGCAACCCTGGGCGGACTCCGGGGGTTATTTGCGGTGCGGCCGCCACTTTACGGCTTCTGTTTCCTTATGAAAGCGCCTTCCCTGCGCACGCCCTTCCTGTACCCGGTGTTTCGGGCCGTCTGGCTGGCTTCCGTGGTATCAAACGTGGGTACCTGGATGCAGAACGTGGCCGGAGTGTGGCTCGTGACTACCCTAACCACTTCGGCCCTGCTGGTGGCCCTTATGCAAACCGCCACCAGCCTGCCGGCCTTCTTGCTGAGCCTGCCCGCCGGTGCCCTCGGCGACCTGGTAGACCGGCGCCGGCTGTTGCTGTTCACGCAGGCATTTATGGCCGTGGTGGCGCTGGTGCTCGGTAGCCTCACGCTGGCCGGGTACATATCGGCTGCCAGTGTGCTGGGACTCACGTTTCTGCTGGGAATTGGGGCGGCCATCAACATGCCCATCTGGCAAACGGTAACGGTGGAGCTGGTGCCCCGGCCGGCGCTGCCGTTTGCCATTACGCTCAACGGCGTCAGCAACAACATTGCCCGGGCCATTGGGCCGGCGCTGGGCGGACTGATTATAGCGCACTACTCGGCGGGGTACGTGTTTCTGCTCAACGGCCTCTCGTTTGTGGGTACCTGGTGGGTGGTGCGTAGCTGGCAGCGCCCCCCGGATGCCAGTCCGGGCCCGGCCGAAGGATTTGCCGGGGCGCTACGCACTGGGCTGCGGTACGTGCAGTACTCACCGGCTATTTATGCGGTGCTGGTGCGCACGTTTGCCTTTGCTTTCGGGGCCAGTGCCATGTGGGCGCTGCTGTCGGTGGTGGCGGCGCGGCGGCTACACCTGAGCTCGGGTTCCTATGGGGTGCTGTTGTCGTGGCTGGGAGCGGGGGCCATTACCGGGGCATTTTTGATGGGCCGGGCCGGCCGGCGGCTCACCTATAACCAGCGGGTGTTGCTGGGCTCAGGAGTGTTTGTAGGCACCAACCTGGGGCTGGCTTTCATTCCCTCCGAAATAGGGCTGTACCCGGTGATGTTTCTTTCGGGGGTAGGCTGGCTGATGGTAATGACCAGCTTTAGCACTACCGTACAACTGCACGTGCCTCGTTGGGTGCAGGCCCGGGTGGTGAGCGTGTACATGCTGGTGTTTCAGGCCGGGTTGGCGCTGGGCAGCGTGGCGTGGGGCGAACTGGCCGACCGCGCCTCCCTGCACGCAGCCCTGCTGGCCGCCGCCGCCTGGATGCTGATCAGTTTGGCGCTGGCGCTGCCATTTCCCATGCGCTCCGCCGATGGCCTCAACCTCGACCCCGCCGAACTGGGGCCACCTCCCCATGTGCCCGGCGCCCTGGAGGCCGATGATGGGCCCGTAGTGGTAATGGTAGACTACCAGGTGCCGCTCAGCAGCCAGCTAGCTTTCCGCGAGGCCGTGGCCCGCCTCACCCGCCTGCGCCTGCGCAACGGTGCACTGCGCGCCGGCGTGTACACGGATATCCTGGAGCCTACCCGCCTGACGGAGTTTTACTACGTGGCTACCTGGGGCGAGTATGAGCGCCAGCACCACCGCTTCACCCGTGAGGATCAGGCCACCGAAGCCCAAGTGCTACAGTACCATACCGGCTCCGAAGCGCCCCGTGTCAGCCGCTTTCTGGGGTTCCCGAAAACCAGCAACGTATAGCTGCCCGCCCCCATCGAAAGCATCGAAAATCAGCGCTGAGCTATTCAGGCAGCCCTCCCGAAAAAGGGAGCGGCGAGTAGCAGAGCCAAAGCCTCGCTACTCGCCGCCGGTTACGTGCACTGCTACAGTAGCTTACCAGGAGCCACTGTTGTCATTGGTGTCATCAAAGCCACCCCCGCCGGTGTCATCCGAGGATGAGTCGTCGTAGGAGGAGCCGTCGCCGGAAAAGTAGTCGGGCTCCGCGCTGCCACTGTCCGGGGCGAAGTAATCGGGGGCGCTATCGGCTTCTGAGGCTGCCCCGCCCAGAAAGGGAAAGGCCCCGCTGCCACCGGCAGCATCCGGGTTGGAGTGGGCGGGATTGTCCAGGGGCTGGGCGGGCGCATCGGGGGAGAGGTGGGGCGTGTTATCGTCGTTGCGGTTAGCCATGCGGTTACCCATGTAGGCCCCGGCCGCAGCGGCGGCTCCCGTTAGTAGCACGCCGCCCATGCCAGAGCCCATGCCCGAACCGCCGCCCATGCCTCCTACGCCACTACCCCGGTTCGAGAGAAAATCGGGGCCCTGTTGATTACCGCCCTGCTGGTTGCCGTAGCCGTTGTGGCCGTAGTTGCCGGCCGGGCCGTTTGGCTGATTTGGCTGCTGGGGCAGGAAGTCGGGGGTGCTGCCCGTTGCCGGCGCGCTTCGCCGCCGAAACAGCTTCGACACCAGCCACAGGCCGCCGCCAATGACCACTACGGCCAACACCAATGTGCCAATCCCAAACCCCGACGACTCTGGCTCGGCCGGGGCAACCGGGGCGGAGGGCAATGCGGCGGCCGGTTCAGGCGCGGCTGTTGCCAGCTCATCGGGGGAGGTGGCAACTTGGTCTGAAGCTTGGGGGGAACTATTAGGAGCGGAGGCAGCAGTACCGGCGGGCTGGGGGGCGGAGCTGGGGTCGGCGGCGTACATCAGGGAGTTTAGGCCCGTGCGTAGGCCCGCAAAGTAGTTGCCTTGCTTAAACCGGGGCGTCATCTGCCCAATTACCCGGCTGGTTACCTCGGGCGTAATGCGGCTGCGCAGCCCCGAGCCCGCCTGAATAGTTACGGCGCGCTCCTGCTTGCTCAGCAGCAGCACCACGCCGTTGTTTTTGTCGCGCTGGCCTAGGCCCCAGGCCGTGCCCAGCGCCCGGCCGTAGTCGGCGGCCGACTGCCCGCCCAGCGTAGGCACCGTTACTACTACTATCTGGATGCCGTTGTTGTCGGCGTAGCGGCGCAGGCCGCTTTCCAGGGTTTTCGCATCGGTGGGGCTCAGCAGCTGGGCCTGGTCGTTCACGAACTGGAAGGGCGTGGGGCGGGGCGGTATGCCGGCACCCGACTGGGCCAGGGTGGCTGGCATACTGCCTACCCCCAGGAAAAACAGAAATACAAGCAGGAGGCGAGGCATAGCAGTGGATAAGGAAGGAGGGTGGCGGTTTTCTCCTGCCTACGGCGGCGGGCCCTTCTCCGTTTAGCCGGCCCCGGGCAGGAACCTTCGCGCAGGTGGGCCGTAGGGCAGAAGACCACCCGGGGCGCTGCCGTCACCGGCTTTGTCTCTGCCACCTTCTGCGCTATTTTGCTATGCTCCTGTCTCGTTTTCTTGCCGTTGCCGGTCTGCTCAGTTTGGGCACTACCGCCGCCTGGGCCCAAAACCGCGCCCCCGTTATGCCTACCCGCCACCACCCCACGGAGCGTATTAGCCCGGTGCCGGGCGTAACACTGCCATCCGGAGTAGGCCAGGGCAAAGCGGAGCCGCTGCCCATTCCTACCGATGTAAATCCCAACGGCTCCCTGGCCCAGCCTAAGCTGCCTACCGGCGAAGTAACCGTTGATTCGGTACAGGTAACGCCGCAGCCCCGGCGGAGTACTCCCGCCCGCCGTAAGCGGCCGTAAAGCCAACTTTCAGCAGGTGCATGGCAGAGGAGGCTCGTTGTAGAGTTCAACCACAACTCCCGACAAGGTCGACCGTACCGGAAGAATGGCCTCCGCAGTTCCGCGGGCTATCAATTCATGCCTATGTCCGAAATTGTTCCACCCTACGTCCGCTTCGATTCCGGCGTAGAAGAAATTCAGCCCAACGAGCAGGAGCTCATTAACGAAACCGTGGAGTCAATGGCCCGGGTGAACCGCTTCATGTTTGAGAAGCACCGCCACGCCATCCGCGACGCTCACGCCAAAAGCCACGGCATCTTGCGCGGAGAGCTACACGTGTATCCCAATCTGCCCGAGCACTTGGCCCAGGGGATGTTCCGGGAACCGAAAATCTACCCGGTTATCATCCGGCTGTCGTCGGCTCCCGGGTCCATCGACCCCGATACCCAGTCGGCGGTGAAGGGGTTGGCCGTGAAAATCATTGGGGTAGAAGGCAAGAAATTTCTGCCCGATCAAGCCGATGAGGTAACTCAGGATTTCCTGCTGGTGAATGACACCATCATTCCCACTGGCGACATCAAGAGCTACCACGATATGCAGCTGCGCCAGGAAAAGATAATAACTAATGCCCCAGAGGTAGTCACCAAGCTCATGACGGAGGCGGGTACGCTGGTAAACCAGGCGCTGGATGCCGTGGGCCTCAAAAAGGAAATCCCGCTGGTAGTGCCGCCCCACCCTAACAACCACATTCTGGGCGAAACCTTTACCACGCTCGGCGCCATCCGTTTCGGCGACTACGTGTCCAAAATCAGCGTGGCGCCGCTGTCGGCGAATGTGCAGCTGCTGACCGGCGAGCAGGTGAAAATTACGGAGCCCGCCGGCTGGCGCGACCTGGTAGTGGATTTCTTTCGTACCCAAGGCGCGGAATACGAGCTGCGCGCCCAGCTCTGCACCGACCTCAAGACCATGCCCGTAGAGGATGGCTCAGTGGACTGGCCCCAAGACCAGAGTCCTTATCAGGGCCTGGGCAAAATCGTTATTCAGGCTCAGGATGCTTTCAGCCCTGCCCGCCGGGCCTTTGCTGATGACGTGCTGTCGTTCAATCCGTTCCACTGCCTGCCCGAGCACCTGCCGCTGGGGTCTATCAACCGGGCCCGTATCAAGGCCTACGAAACCTCCACGGCCTACCGCCACCGCATGAACGCTCAGCCCCGCCTGGAGCCCCGTAGCATCAGCCAACTGCCCGATTAACTATACTACCCGTCCTTGCCCGCTGCCCTGTGGTTTCGGCTTCATTGTGGTTGTTTTTGCTCAAGGAAACAGAGCCACAGAGCAGCGGGCCAGGGCGGATATTAGTACCCCGGTATTACTACTGCCCGTAGAGTTATTGCGGCTTTTTTACTGGGGCGCTCTTCGGCTGCGAGGAAAGAGTAGAGGTGCCTTTGGCTGGCTTCCTGAAGGGGCGGTTGGAGTAGTCAGTGGTTACCCGGTCGTTGGGGGCGCCGGTCATGTCGGGGGCTACGTATTCGCCCTGCCCATCCGAAGCGGGTTTGGCAGGAGTTGGCTGTGGGCGCGGAGCCGGGGCCGCAGTACGGGCCGGGGCTGGTTTGCGGGTGGGGGTAGTTTGGGCCAGGGCCGTAGTAGCGGCAGCAGTCAGCAGCAAGCCCAGGAGAATGGTGCGTGGCATACTTGTATGGGGTAAAGCGGTGAGGTGAAACGGTGAAATGAAACGGCTAAGCTTTTGTACGCGGCCGCGCGGCCATGAGGTTAAGCTGGACCGTAAACTACCGGACGCAGATGAAGCTGGCGTGTTTTTTGAGCTGACTGCTGCCCTGCCTGTCGGGTTTCTCGCTTCTTTACTCCTTCACCCCAACGAGTATGTCTAATTTCTTTCTTCCAGCCGTTTTGCTCACGGCAGCGGCCCTGGCCTTTGCTGCCCCGGCTCGGGCGCAGGTAATTATTAATGTTGGCCGTCCGGCGCCTCCGCCGCCGGTTGTGGTGGTGCGGGAGCATCATCATCCCCGCAAGTGGAAAGCGCCCAAACGGTATTATTACCAACCCCGCCCGGTGATGCTAGTGCCTGCTCAGCCGGTGTACTATGCGCCACGCGGCCACGGGCACGGCCGGGGGCATGGTCACGGCCACGGCCGCCATTAGTAGGTGGTACAGCATATCAACAAGGGCTTCTGCGCACCGCAGAAGCCCTTGCTGTTTTTACAGGAAATAGCATCTAAGCGTATTGAGACGGGTGTATGTGCCGTACAAGGCCAAAATATTTTGCCAGAACCCTGCTAACCGCTACGGCCCAGCTTGCGCGTTACCGTATGTACCCGGAAGCGCATAGCTGGCTGCACGGCCTGCCTGAAGATTTCTTCAGGCGGGCTTCAGCTGTTCTTAATGCGCTTGGCAGTACTTCACGCTCCTCATTTCACTCTTTCTCCCCTCATGAAAACCCTTTACACCATTGGCCTGCTGATTCTTTCCAACATATTCATGACGCTGGCCTGGTACGGGCATTTGCAGTTCAAAACCATGCCGGCCTTCCGTAACATCACCCTGTTTGGGGTGATTATGATCAGCTGGGGGCTGGCCTTTTTCGAGTACATTTTTCAGGTGCCCGCCAACCGCATCGGCTACAAGGAAGATGGCGGCCCTTTCTCCCTATTTGAGTTGAAAACCATTCAGGAAGCCGTGTCGCTGATTGTGTTTACGCTCATCACCGTGTACGTTTTCAAAACCGAGAAGCTGGCCTGGAACCACCTGGTGGGCTTCGGGCTGATTGTGCTGGCGGTGTTTTTCATCTTTAAGAAGTGGTAGCCCGCTCCGCGCAAGCGCCTACGGCCTTTCCTGCTGTTTATGCCGGCCTCTGACTCGGCCGCCGTTAAGCGGCGCAGCGTGCGGGCCCTGGCCCCACTGAACCTGTTTCTGGCCGACGTGCGCGACGGCGTGGGGCCGTACCTGGCCATTTACCTGCTCACGGTGCGGCACTGGGCGCCCGGCCCTATTGGCATTGCTATGGCCCTGCCGGGGCTGGTGGCCGTGCTACTCCAAACGCCCGCCGGGACCTTGGTAGATACTACTAAGCGCAAGCGGGAACTGCTGGTACTGGCCTCAGTGGTGGTGGCCCTAAGCTGCGTGGCGGCCGTTACGTTCACCATCCGGCCGGTTATCTACCTCACCCAGGCGCTTACCGGGGCGGCTACCACCGTGTACGCGCCGGTGGTGGCGGCCATTACGCTTGGGCTGGTGGGCCACCGCCGTTTCGCCCACCAAACCGGCCGCAACGAGGCCTTCAACCACGCCGGTAATGTGCTGGCCGCGGCACTGGCCGGCCTTATCGGCTACTACTGGCGCTACGAGGGCATCTTTTACCTGGTGGCCTGATGTGCGTGCTGGGTAGCTGGTCGGCCCTGCGCATTGCACCCCAAGCCATCAACCACGACCTGGCCCGGGGCTGTGGCCCCGACGACGAGCCCGCCGAAGATGCCGATGCCCCGGCCGAATCAGCGGGAGCCGCGGCAGGGTTTCGGGAGGTGCTGGCTAATCCCCGGCTGCTGCGGTTTGCGGGGGCGGTGGTGCTGTTTCACTTTGCCAACGCGGCCATGCTGCCGCTAGTGGGCCAGCTACTGGCCCTGGGCCACCCCAAAGCCTCGGCTTTGTTCATGTCGGCCTGCATTATTGTGGCCCAGCTGGTGATGATTCCGGTGGCGGCCTGGGTGAGCAAGCGGCCCACCGAGGCCGGCCGCAAGCCCATATTTCTATTGGCGTTTGCGGCGCTGCCTATCCGGGGCGTACTCTACACCCTCAGCGGCAACGCGTATTATCTGGTAGGTGTGCAGGTGCTGGATGGATTGGCCGGGGGCATTTTCGGAGTAATCAGCGTGATTATGATTGCCGACCTAACCCGGGGCTCCGGCCGCTTCAACTTCGTGCAGGGCGCCGTAACCACAGCCTTGGGCATTGGCGCGGCGCTTAGTACGGCCGTGGCCGGGTACGTGGTGCAGCAGTTCGGCTACCGGGCCGCCTTCCTGAGTCTGGCCGCCGTGGCAGCCGTGGCCCTGGTGTTCTTTTGGCTCTTCGTCCCCGAAACCAACCCCGCCCTGGCTTCCGATGAGCCAGCTGCGAGCAAGTCTGCCGATGCGGCGGCTACGGGGTGAGTAGTTGATATAATGGCACGTCATTCCGAGCGAAGCTGAGGAATCTCGCGTGCTGACGTTGCCAAACTATGCGTCATGCTGAGCTTGTCGAAGCATCTCTACTGCTTCATTGCATAGCACTACAACGTCAGCACGCGAGATTCCTCGACTTCGCTCGGAATGACGTTCTGAAGAGGACCGCTCTACAGCCCTTATTCCACCTGAAGAAAAATTAATTTCAGCTTCAGCCCGGCCTCAGGTGGCGCTGGCACCTTTGGATCAGTAATCGGAACAAACCGGTTGCCCTAACCAATTGCTACCATGTCACATTCCCTGCCTAAACTCCCCCTTCTGCTCCTGTTGCTGGCTGCCACGGCCGCTTCTGATGCTCACGCCCAGCAAACCCGCTCCGCCCGCAAAGCCGCCCGTGCCGCTGGCTCCACTACGGCCGCTGTGCCCGCCCCGTCCGTAGCAGGTGGCCCGGCTGGCGCGCCGCAGCTGCCCCCGCCTCCTCCCGGCGGCCCCGGTCATAAACCCGGCCGCCCAGCCCCCCCCGCGGTGCAGGAGCTGTCCGACTTCAGTGGTACGCTCACCCAGTACGTGGCTACCAACGATGAGCAGATAGTGGACGGGTTCGTGCTGAATACCGGCTCCGCCACCGATACCGTGCGCCTGCCCCGCCACGCGGCCCAGCAGCTGATGGCCGCCGCCAAAGCCGGCAGCCGGGTAACCGTAAATGGGTACCGCCACACCGGTCCCGATGGCCGCGCCGCCCTGCACATGGTGTCCCTCACGGCCGGGGGGCAGACCATCAAGCCCACGCCGCCTACGCCATCCGCCACCCCGCCCACCGAAGCCTCCACCACCGTGAAAGGTACCGTGAGCAGCCTGCGCAAAGACCGGGAAGGCCGCGTGAACGGCCTGATACTGAACGACCAGACCATTGTGCGCGTACCACCGCACGCGGCGGAGCAGTTGAGTGCCAAGCTGCGCACCGGTGCCACCATAGAAGCCACCGGCTACCTGCACACGCCCCGTACTGGTGAAGTTGCCCTGCGCCCCGTGCGTAGTCTGCGGGCCGAAACCCTCACGCTGGATGGTGTGCGGTTTCTGCTCCGATAACTGCCCTCGATAAGCATCCGGCCCGGCCCACCCGCGCGTACTGTGCAGGTTGGCCGGGCCTTTGTCGCCTCTGCCTCCTTCCCCTCAACCTCCCGTATGCGAATCCTCCTGATTGAAGACGAAGCCCGGCTGGCGGCCTTTGTGCAGCAGGGCCTGCGCCAGGCCGGCCATGTGGCCGACGTGGCCGACAACGGCGCGGTCGGCCTGGAGCTGGCCGCCACCACGCCCTACGACGTGATTCTGCTGGATTTAATGCTGCCCGGCCAGAATGGCTTCGATGTGCTCCGCAACCTGCGCGAGTTCGGCCTCAGCACGCCGGTCATCATCCTGAGCGCCCTCAGCGACACAGCCCACGTTATCCGGGGGCTCGATGCGGGGGCAGTAGACTACCTGCGCAAGCCCTTCGAGTTTGACGAGCTGCTGGCCCGCCTGCGCATTGTGCAGCGCAAAACGGCCGGCTCCGAGGCTACCACCCTGCGCCTCGCCGACCTGGAGCTGGACCCCGTGCAGCGCCGGGTGACGCGGGCGGGGCAGGTCCTGACGCTGACCAACCGGGAATTTGCCCTCCTGGAGCTGCTGCTGCGCAACGCCGGCCGCGTGGTCACCAAAATCCGCATGGCCGAAAAGGTATGGGATGTAGACTACGATATGGGCTCCAACGTCATCGAAGTGCACCTTTCCCAGTTGCGCCGTAAGCTGGACCGGGCCTTTCCCCACCTGCCCCCGCTGCTGGAAACCGTGGTGGGGCACGGCTACCGCCTCGTGGCCGACGGGGCCGCCGCATGAGGCTGCTGGCGGGCCTGCGGGGGCAGTTGCTGCTGCTTTTTGCCCTGGTGTTTGGGGGCGTTACGCTGCTGGCCAGTGGCTACCAGTACCGCCAACTGACCCACACCCTGCGCCAAACCGACGACCAGCTCCTGCTGCGCCAGGCCCGGCAGCTCCTGGCTCGCACTTCCTTCGAGCCCCTGCCTACCGTACCCTTGCCCGGCCTGGGCGAGCAGCTGCGCGTGGTGGCCCACGCCGCCGGCCAGCCCGACCAAGAGCTGTTCCGCTCCCCGGAGTTTCCCGCACCCCTGCCGCCGCAGCTGGCGCTGGGCGAGCCCGCCACCTGGCAGGGCCAGCGCGTGGTACGCCTCCAAACCACCCCCGACGACCAGGACCGTTACTTCACGCTGTGGTTGGCCCACTCCGGTGAGCCGCTTTTAGTAGCGGTGCAGCAGCTGCGGCAGCGGCTGGCGTGGGCGTTGCTGGGTAGCCTGGCTTTGGCCGCGGCGCTGGCGGCACTGCTGGGCCACCGGGCGCTGCGCCCGTTGCGCCGCATGGCCCGCCACGCCCGTCGCATCCACGAGGCCCCGGGCCTGCAGCAGTTGCCCGAGCCCGCCACCGGCGACGAAGTGCAAGACCTGGCCCGCACCCTCAACCAGATGCTGCGCCGCCTTCACGAGAGTGCCCAGCTGCAGGACAACTTCTTGGCCGCCGCCGCCCACGAGCTGCGCACCCCGCTGGCAACGTTGCACGCCGGCTTGCACACCGTGCAGCATACCCCCGCGCTGCCCGCCGCCACCCAGCAGCAGCTGGCCGCCCAGCAGGACGAGGTGCGCCGCCTCAGTCGCCTCGTCGATGACTTATTGCTCAGCAGCCGCCTACGGGCCGGAGCCCTGCCGCTGCACCTGGAGCCGGTGCCCCTCGATGAGCTGACCGTGGCCACCGTGGATAGGCTGCTACCCCAGTTCCGCAGCGCCGGCCGGCCCCTGCATCTGGCCGTGGCTGAGGACGTACCCGCCTATACTGTGCAGGCCGATGTGGATAAGCTGACCACCGTGCTGGGCAACCTCCTCGAAAACGCCCTGCGCCACGCCCTGCCCGGCGGGGAGGTGCGCGTATCGGTAGACCAAGAAGCCGCCACCGGCTGGCTCTTCGTGGAAGTAGCCAACCCCATCCGTCACTCCCTCGGCGACCTGAGCCGCCTCACCACCGCCTACTACCAGGCCGATGTACTCAGCAACGGCGCGGGCCTGGGCCTCTGGCTCAGCAACCAGTTGGCCGAGCTGCACGGTGCCCCCCTGCAGCTCCAGGAAACCGACGGCTGGTTCCGCGCCCGGATCCGCCTGCCCCCGCTGGCTGAGTAGTTGGGTACAAGGATGAAAAAAGAACGTCATGCAGAGGCGCAGCCGAAGCATCTCGCGTGCTGACGTTGAACGCTAATTCACGCTCTGCATGACGCTCAGTTGAGTGTAATACCCATTCCTGCATCCACCAAAAAAACCACAACGGCTTCCTCAACCGAGGAAGCCGTTGCTGTTGATAAACCAACCAATGTGCCCTGCTTACTGCACCGCCCGCACGGGGATGTTGGCGAAGGTGCCCGATACGGTGATGTCGCACTTCCGCTTGGGGAACGTGCTGTATGCCACGGTGGGGTCACTGGCTCCCGTGAGGGTGGCGGTGTAGGTGCCGCTCAGCAGCTGCCGCTTCGCATCGTAGCTGCTGATAACGAAGCTGCCCGTGACGTGCTGCATACTGCTGGGGTAGATGACGGTGCCGCCGCCCAGGCTTTCGGGCAGGTCGTAGTAAAAGCGCGTTTCCGCGTCGAGCGTCTTGTCGCGCAGGGTTTGCAGGGTGTAGGTGCCGGTAAGCGCGGCGGGCAGCTTCGTGCGGTCCACCTCGAAGCTGATGCCCTCGGTGGTAGTAGTGGGTTCTACGCCCACGGCCAGGCTCTGGGCCGTTTGGGTAACAAACGCTTTCAGCTGCGCAGCCTGAAACGTGGTATCCCGGTGCTGGCCGTTATCCTGATACACGACGGAGCGGCTATAGCTCATGGTGGGCTCCGGCGTGGGTTCAGGCAGTTCTTGGTCGTCTTTCGAGCAGCCTGCCGTGAAAGCCAGCGTCAGACCCAGCAGGAACGAGAGAGTAGCGTTGTAATGCATACGATAGGGGATAAGGGCGTGTAGAAACGCTATATAGAAAACTGTGCCAAGCATCGTTTGCTTGAGGTCTTACGCGCCTGGTCTGAACGAAAAACGCCGACCGGATTTCTTCAGTCGGCGCGGTGGTGGCTTGCCATATAATGTAAGTCATTATCATGCCGCCCCCGGCAGTCGCCCGGCTGCGCCGAGTGACCACTATGCCCCAGCAGCTGTGCTGCATGCGTCCGCCGGAATAGAGCTAGTGGCGCGGCCGGATTCGGGGCACAGCCCCTCAGGCGTAGGGCTCACTCGGCACAGCCGAGCGAGTTCGAGGGGAATTAAAGAAGCTATTCCGTTTTTAAGTAGAGTTCAAGCATGCCTCCCACCGAATCACCTACTATCCAAACACGATAATTACCGTCTTTCAATTTGCTCAGGGGCAAAACGATTTCGCGTCTTTTGCCTGCCTCGCTGCTTCCGGTTCTGTATATAGGCTTGTAAGTGCCAGTACGTTCCATCAGCTTCTTGTAGTTCTCTTCGTCCCATATGCTGACGGATGTCCGGGATAGGTTGGGTAACGCTAATTCTACTTTTTCACCAACTTTTCGGCTTATGCTAATCGGTTTGCATTCCGGCCCTGCTTCACAAGCTTCCAAATACTGGAAGCTTACTCGAACAACCTTGGGGGGGCGCATGAGAGCTAAACTATCGTTGCTTGCAAGTATAGAAATGAAGCAAATGCCGAGTATCAGGTATTTCACGAGATGCAGATTTTAGAAAGTGAAAAAATACTCTGAAAACAGACCAGCCGCTGCCGGGGGCAGTCGCTCGGCTGTGCCGAGTGACCTACTACGCTTCAGCAGCTATGCTGCGTGCGTCCGCTGTAACTGGGCTAATGGCGCGGACAGGGGCACAGCCCCCAGGCGTAGGGCTCACTCGGCATAGCCGAGCGAGTGCGGGAGTAATAGCTTCGAAATAAAAAACACGATTTTGGCATTACATTCTGTGTCAATCGTCGCTAACATTTCTGCACTACAATAACGTTAGGGGCATTCGTAAAATTTAGGAGCGTAAAAGCTTGCTCTGAATCTAGGTTTGGGAGTTAATTTAAAAGAAGAAGGAGCCAGAACATATGTGCTCTGACTCCTTCACGCTGGCAAGATAACTATCTACATAAACCAGCTGTTAAACATGGTAAGAAGCACGTGAGCATGAGGAGCTAGCAATGGCTCTAATGTCACATATGCTTTCCCTAGAGCCGTTATAGCTCCTGCTCCTAACGTCAAGTTGGTGCAGATACGGCGAAAGGAATAGTTCTTACCAGACTTCGGACTGTTACCACGCTTTCGAAGGCTCATGGGATACAGGTTTGAGGTTTGGAAAATCGGGGGCGTCTCGCTCCTCCCAAAAAGAAGAGGTTACCGTTGGCGCGGTGCCTCTTTTTTTGTTTGGTCGCTTCTAAGTCATAGGACGCCACTTTGGCTATGACTCTGGAAAGCTATGTTGCCATTCAAGGAGGGTTGGAGGTTTATGAAAAGTGGGCAGGGAAACTACCCTGCCCACTTTTCGAAAATTCTACGACCCGCAAGCCTCGCAGGCGTCGGGGTTATCAAGGGAGCAGGCCATGTCGGAGGCGTTCTGGGCCGATACGTTCAGCGGCTCCAGGGTCTCGGCGGCTTGCTTCTGCACCGTGAACTTGATGGCGTCGGCGGCGGCTTTGGTGCGCAGGTAGTACATGCCGGTTTTCAGGCCCTTCTTCCACGAGTGGAAGTGCATGCTGGTGAGCTTGCCGAAGTTCACGTTCAGCACGTGCAGGTTCAGGCTCTGGCTCTGGCAGATGTACGCGCCCCGGTCGGCCGACATATCAATGATGCGGCGCTGCGAAATCTCCCACACCGTTTTGTACAGGTCCTTAATGTTCTGCGGGATGCTGGGGATATCCTGCACCGAGCCGTTGGCCGCAATGATGGCGTTCTTCATCTGCTCGTTCCACAGGCCCAGCTTCACCAGGTCTTTCAGCAGGTGCTTGTTCACCACCATGAACTCGCCGCTCAGCACGCGGCGCACATAAATGTTGGAGGTATAGGGCTCAAACGACTCGTTATTGCCCAGAATCTGCGCCGTGGAGGCGGTCGGCATGGGCGCTACCAGCAGGGAGTTGCGCACGCCGTGCTCCATCACCTGGCCGCGCAGCGTGTCCCAATCCCAGCGGCCAGAGTCGGGCTGCACGTTCCAGAGGTCGAACTGGAACTGGCCCTGGCTCAGGGGCGAGCCGGGGAAAGTTTCGTAGTGGCCGTCGCGCATGGCCAGGTCCTTGGAGGCCGTCATGGCCGCGAAGTAGATGGTCTCGAAGATGTCCTTGTTCAGGCCGCTGGCTTCGTCGCTCTCGAAGGGCATGCGCAGGGCAATGAACGTATCGGCCAGCCCCTGCACGCCCAGCCCGATGGGGCGGTGGCGGCGGTTGCTGCGCTCGGCCTCAATTACGGGGTAGTAATTGATGTCGATAACCTTGTTCAGGTTCAGCGTGGCGTGGTAGGTTACCTCGTAGAGCTTCTTGTGGTCGAAGATGAGGTTGCCGGCTTCGTCGGGGCGCACGTAGCGGGGGAGGGCCAGCGAGGCGAGGTTGCACACGGCAATTTCGTTCTCGTCGGTGTACTCCATAATCTCGGTGCAGAGGTTGGAGCTCTTGATGGTACCGAGGTTTTTCTGGTTGCTCTTGCTGTTGGCGGCGTCCTTGAACAGCATGTAGGGCGTGCCGGTCTCGGTCTGGCTTTCCAGAATGGCAAACCACAGCTCCTGGGCCTTGATGGTCTTGCGGCCCCGGCCTTCGCGCTCATACTTCTGGTAGAGCTTCTCGAACTCCTCGCCGTAGGTGGTATCCAGGCCGGGGCACTCGTGGGGGCACATCAGCGTCCAGTCGCCGTTGGCTTCCACCCGCTTCATGAACAGGTCGGGCGTCCAGAGGGCGTAAAACAGGTCACGGGCGCGCATCTCCTCCTTACCGTGGTTCTTTTTCAGGTCCAGGAAGTCGATGATATCCGCGTGCCAGGGCTCCAGGTAAATGGCGAAGGCGCCTTTGCGCTTGCCACCGCCCTGGTCCACGTAGCGGGCCGTGTCGTTGAACACCTTCAGCATGGGCGTGAGGCCGTTGCTGGTGCCGTTGGTGCCTTTGATATAGGAGCCCGTAGCGCGCACGTTGTGCACGGCCAGGCCAATGCCGCCGGCGCTCTGCGAAATCAGCGCACAGTTCTTCAAGGTGTCATAAATGCCCTCGATGGAGTCGTCCTTCATCGTGAGCAGGAAGCACGAGCTGAGCTGGGGCTTGGGCGTGCCGGCGTTGAATAGGGTAGGCGTGGCGTGCGTGAACCACCGCTCGCTCATCAGATTATACGTCTCGATGGCGGCGGCAATGTCCTCCTTATGGATGCCCACGGCCACGCGCATAATCATGTGCTGGGGCCGCTCCACCACCTTGCCGTCGAGGCGGAGCAGGTAGCTGCGCTCCAGCGTCTTGAAGCCGAAGTAGTCGTAGTTATAGTCCCGGTCATAGATGATGGCCGAGTCCAGCGTGGCCGCATTAGCGTGCACGATTTCCCACACGTCCTGGGCAATGAGGGAAGCGTTTTCGCCGGTTTTGGGGTCCTCGTACGTGTGCAGCCGCTTCATGGTGCTGCTGAACGACTTGCTGGTCACCTTGTGCAGGTTGCTCACGGCAATGCGCGCGGCCAGAATAGCGTAGTCGGGGTGCTTGGTGGTGAGCGAGGCGGCGGTTTCGGCAGCCAGGTTGTCCAGCTCCACGGTGGTCACGCCGTCGTAGATGCCGTCGATAACCTTCTTGGCTACTTCAATGGGGGAGATGAAGTTCTGGTTGAGTCCGTAGCACAACTTCTCGATGCGGGCCGTAACCTTATCGAACTTCACGGATTCGCGGCGGCCGTCGCGTTTGAGTACCAACATAAGCGTAGCAGTTGATGTGGGGAGTTGGAGTATGAGCACGCCTACCCGGCAGGGGGCAGGCACAAGGTCAGAAACAGCTCGAAGGAAGCCCGCTCGTAACGGGGCGGTATCCATTGATAGCGGAAGATATTTCTATCTGGGTTGTAGGACAAACCTTCTTTTCAGAAGTTTTCCACATAAGCGTAAAATGCTAGTGCTTAGGCCGTTTTTTGTAATTCAGACACTTCTATATAGCGCGCTAAAACGGTTGGAAATCAGGTTGCGGTTTTCCGCCAGAAGTCGTATTGCCGGGCCGGTGCGGCAGTAACTAAACCCAAAACAGCCAACGACGCGGGCGCCGTTGGCTGTGCAGGGAAGGGGGTAAAAAATCGGTGAGTGAGTTAATGGGCAGCTGCGGGACAAGCCTGTTGGGCCCCTCGTAATCCATTGTTTATTTACGCTGCAGCAGCCAGATGGCGCCAGCGGCCACCAGCACGGCCCCGGCCACCAGTGCCCCAACCGTAACGGATGGCCCGAAGGCTTTGCAGGAGCAACTGGTAAACACTGGTTGCCCATTGATGCGCAGCCGGCGGCGGCAGAACGCGCAGGGCGTCAGGTTGGGGTCTGCCTGGCCGGGGAGGGGCCACTCGGGGGAGAAGGGTGACATAGCGCGTGGGTAACCGGTTGAGCCTTTGAATACGGCGCTGCGGCTGGAGGTAACCCAACGAAAAAGCGCCAACCCGGTGGCGGGTTGGCGCTTTTTTGCTACACAGGTAGCAGCGGTTAAAAGTCTTCGTCCAGGGAGAAGGCGTTTTCGGTCCGCTCGCTCATCACGCCGGCCTTCTGGTACTCGGCCACGCGCTTCTCGAAGAAGTTGGTTTTGCCCTGCAGCGAAATCATTTCCATGAAGTCGAAGGGGTTGGAAGCACCGTAAATCTTGCTGTAGCCCAGCGACTCCAGCAGGCGGTCGGCCACAAACTCGATGTACTGGCTCATGCTCTTGGCATTCATGCCAATCAGGTTCACGGGCAGCGCATCGGTCACAAATTCCTGCTCAATCTGCACAGCGTCCTTGATGATTTCGTGCACGCGGCTTTCCGGCAGTTTGTTCTGCAGGTGGTCTTTGTAGAGCAGGCAGGCGAAGTCGCAGTGCAGACCTTCGTCGCGGGAAATCAACTCGTTGCTGAAGGTCAGGCCGGGCATCAGGCCGCGTTTTTTCAGCCAGAAGATGCTACAGAACGAGCCGGAGAAGAAGATGCCTTCCACGGCCGCAAAGGCAATCAGGCGCTCCGTGAAGTTCTCGGAGTTGATCCATTTGATGGCCCACTCGCCCTTCTTGGCCACGGCCGGCACGGTTTCCAGCGCGTTGAACAGATAGTCCTTCTGCTTGGGGTCTTTGATGTAGGTGTCAATCAGCAGGGAGTAGGTTTCGGAGTGGATATTTTCCATCATCACCTGGAAGCCGTAGAAGCAGCGGGCCTCGGCCATCTGCACCTCCTGCATGAAATTTACGGCCAGGTTCTCGTTCACAATTCCGTCGGAAGCGGCGAAGAAGGCCAGCACGTGCGAGATGAAGTGCCGCTCCCCGTCATTGAGCGAGTCCCAATCTTTTTGATCCTGGCTCAAGTCAATTTCCTCAGCCGTCCAGAACGAGGCCTCGGCCTTCTTGTACATCTGCCACACATCATTGTGCTGGATCGGGAAGAGGACGAAGCGGTTGGGATTCTCAGTGAGCAGAGGTTCCATAGCAGCAGGTATAAGGTTGAAATGACAACGGCCCAGTCGTTGGGGTGCAGTGCCCAACTCCGAGGCAAAACAGAATGTTTCGCGGTTCGGCGCTCTGGCGCCGAACCCAAAGATAAACCGCTGAGCTGGGAAGAAGCCCCCGGGTTTTACATTTTTTCTGTGTTAATTTTTGTGTATACCCAAAAAAAATCTCCCCTCTTAATACTCTGGAAAAGTGAGAGAATCTAGCGGGAAGAGTGTGAATAATTAAAGTTATCCACATATTTTCTGTGGATAATTGGGGTTGTCCACAGAAAATGTTATTCGCACACCCGCTGGCACGTTCCTGATAAAGCCCGTTGTTGCTACCAAAATGGCAGGGGCAATGAGGTTTAGTGAGTTAGGGTTTGGATTTGTTGAAGGAACCTTCTACTTTTGCCTTCCATTTTTCAGAAACCGCGAAGACGCCGATGTACGCAATTGTCAACATAGCCGGGAAGCAGACCAAGGTCGAAGCCAATAAATTTGTATACGCTCACCGTTTGGCTGGCAACGTCGGCGACAAAGTGGAGCTGGGCAAAGCCCTGCTGACCGATGATAACGGAACCCTCACCATTGGCTCGCCTGAGCTGGACGTTACCGTAAGCGGTACCATCCTGGCCCACGTAAAAGGCGACAAGGTGTTGGTATTCAAGAAGAAGCGCCGTAAGGGCTACAAGAAGCTGAACGGCCACCGTCAGCAATTCACGAAAGTATTGATCAACAGCATCGGCTAGTATAGTGCTTAGCTGTTGGTGCCTGGTGCTTGGTTGGTTCAACTGAGCGGTTTCGGCCCAACATTCCACCAAGCACTAACATCCAAGCACTAAGCATTAAAATACCATGGCACACAAGAAAGGCGTAGGTAGCTCCAACAACGGCCGCGAATCAGAAGCTAAGCGTCTGGGCGTGAAAATCTTCGGCGGACAAAGCATCATTGCCGGCAACATCATCGTGCGTCAGCGCGGTACCAAGCACCACCCCGGCCAGAACGTGGGTATCGGCAAGGACCACACCCTGTTCGCTATGATTGATGGCACGGTGCAGTTCCGCAAGGGCCGCAAAGACCGTTCGTTTGTATCGGTAGTTCCAGTGGCCGTTGAACCTGCTGACGTGCATACGTCGGCTACCGTTTCGGCTGCCGAGTAGTAGCACATTGCCACTGCTGGTAGAATAAGCCACCGGCTTCCAAGCAAAGGGGACTGTTCGTAAGGACTGTCCCTTTTTGCATTCCGGGTTGGCTAGTGCGGCCGGTAGATAAACACCTCGTCGGCCCCGACCCGAAACTGCTCGTGCAGGCCCGTAAGTCCCATGCGGGGGGCGGGCACTCCGCCACCCAACTGGTGTGGGGCCCGGATAACCCGGGCTTCATCCCACAGCCCATCTTTCAGCAGGGAGTTGAGCACCGTTGGGCCTCCCTCTACCAACACCGACTGAATAGTGCGTTGGTACAGGTTCTGCAGAATTTGGGGAAACAAATCTTCCGCTTCGGACAGGGTCACATAGTCCACGTTGTCTTGGCGGGCCCGTTCCCGGTAAGTGTAGACTACGGTAGGCTGGGTGCCATCGAAGAGGTGGTGCTTGGGAGGCAGGCTGAGGTTTTTATCGATAACCAGCCGCACGGGGTCTTGGCCGGGCCACTCCCGTACGTTCAGGCGCGGGTTGTCGTGCAGGGCGGTGCGGGTGCCTACCAGAATAGCATGCTCCTCGCTGCGCCACTGGTGCACGGCTACCCGGGCCAGCTCCCCGCTGATGGGCACGGGCTGAAAGTACGGCCCTGCCAGGTAGCCGTCGGCAGTTTCGGCCCACTTCAGCACTACGTAAGGCCGCTGCTGCTCCTGAAAAGTAAAGAAGCGGCGGTTCAGGTGGCGGCCCTCTTGCTCCAGCAGGCCCGTTTCTACCCGGATACCTGCCTCACGCAGCTTCTGAATGCCCCGCCCCGCCACCAGCGGGTTGGGGTCGAGGTTACAAACGACCACCTCAGCCACCCAACGGTCAATCAGCAGGTCGGCGCAGGGCGGGGTCTTGCCGAAGTGGGAGCAGGGTTCCAGCGTTACGTACACACGACTTTCCGGCAATAGGTGTGGTTCCGTTACGGCATGTACGGCATGTACCTCGGCGTGCGGCCCCCCGTATTGCTGGTGCCACCCTTCGCCAATAACCCGGCCCTGGTGCGTGATAACACACCCAACCAGTGGGTTGGGCCGGGCATAGCCAGTACCCAGGCGAGCTAGGTCAAGGGCCCGGCGCATCATCAGCTGGTCGAAATCGGAGAAGGGCATAAGCAGAGCAGGAAAATGGTGGGGCGGGTGAAGATACACGATGCCTGGCAACCCCGGCCGGTGCTGCCGGCTGGTAGCGTACCTTTGCCGCATGCCTACTCTGCGCCAGCACACCGACACCCTCGCGGCGGCCCTGCGTTCCATATATGACGGGCCGGAAGCGGAGGCCATAGCCGGACAGGTGCTGGAGCACTTGTTGGGCCTAACGCCTTTGCAGCGCCGCATGCAGGCTCAGCAGGAAGTAGACCCGGAGCCGGTAGCAGCCTTGGCCGATATACAGGCCCGCCTACTCCGCCACGAGCCCCTGCAATACGTGCTGGGCGTGGCATATTTCGATGGGCTGGAATTGGAAGTGACACCGGCTACCCTGATTCCACGGCCCGAAACGGAGGAGTTAGTGGCTCTGATTGCCCGGGAGCAGCAGCCCCGGCCGGGGCTGCGGGTGCTGGATGTAGGCACCGGCTCCGGCTGCATTCCGCTGGCGTTGGCTCAGCGCCTGCCCGGAGCTTCTTTTACGGCCGTAGACATATCGGCGGAGGCCCTGGCGGTGGCTCGCCGCAACGCGGCCCGGCACAGCACAACCGTCGATTTTCAGCAAGTAGATATTTTGCGAGAGTCGCCGGTGCTGGTGGCCCCACTGCAGGTGCTGGTGAGTAACCCGCCCTACGTGCTGGAGAATGAGCGGGCCTTGATGCGGCCTAACGTGCTGGAGTACGAGCCAGATACTGCGCTATTCGTGCCCGACAACGACCCACTGCTGTTTTACCGTCGCATTGCGGAGCTGGGCCGTAGCCTGCTGGCAGAAAACGGGGTGCTGTACGTTGAAATCAATGAGCAGTTTGCCGCTGAAACGATTGAGCTGCTGCAGGGCCTGGGCTATGTGGCCGCCGAGGCGCTGCCGGATATTTTTGGTAAGTATCGGATGGTGCGTGCGACCTGGCCCGGGCGTGCCTGATGGGTTCTTGTTGGCCTGCCACGGCAGCTTCTGAGGTAAGCCACCCCACAGATTCCCAACAGACTACCAAAACCACTACCTTTGCGGGCTGAAATACTTTCCTCTCACTCCGCCGGCATGTCCGAACCATCTGCTTACTACGCGCATCCTACGGCCATCCTGGACTCAGGCTGCCAGATTGGGGCGGGTAGTCGTATCTGGCATTTCTGCCACGTGAGCAGCGGTGCCGTGCTAGGCGAGGGGTGTAGCCTGGGCCAGAACGTGTTTGTAGCCGAAGGCGTAGTGCTGGGCCGCAACGTGAAGGTGCAGAATAATGTTAGCCTGTATGCGGGCGTGCATTGCGCCGACGACGTATTTCTGGGCCCTTCCGTGGTATTTACCAATGTGCGTAACCCTCGCGCCGCTGTGCCGCGCCGGGGCAGCGCCCATTATGCGGAAACTCACCTGGGGCAGGGCGTTACGCTGGGTGCCAACAGCACCATTGTGTGCGGCATTACGCTGGGCGAATATGCTTTCGTTGGGGCCGGAGCAGTGGTAACGCATGATGTGCCAGCGTATGCTGTGGTATATGGCAACCCCGCCCGGCAGCACGGCTGGATGAGCGCCTACGGTCACCAGCTACAATTTGATGCTGGGGGGCAAGCCACCTGTCCTGAAAGTAGGGCGGTCTACCAGCTAACCAACCAGCACGTTTCCCGTATCAGCCCCGGCTAAACATTAGCCGCTAATAGCTTTTCACTGTCACTCATTACTCAGTCACCTCTATCGTGTACGAGCAACTTCTCCAAAAACAGGCCAAGCTGGCCGTTATCGGCCTCGGATACGTAGGCCTGCCTATTGCCCTCGAATTCGCCCGTAAAATCAAAGTAATTGGGTTCGATATCAATGCTAAGCGCGTAGAGATGATGCGCAACAACATTGACCCCAGCGGCGAGTTGGAGGCCAAGGACTTTGCAGGTTGCGACATTGAGTTCACCGACTCGCTGGACGTACTGAGCCAGGCAACCTTCTACGTGGTGGCGGTGCCTACACCCATTGACGAGCATGCCCAACCCGATCTGAAGCCCCTGCTGGGTGCTTCCGCTTCGGTAGGCAAAGTGCTGAAGAAGGGTGATTACGTGGTGTTCGAAAGTACCGTGTACCCGGGCTGCACCGAGGAAGACTGCATCCCCGTAATGGAAAAGCACTCGGGCCTGAGCTATGCTAACGGTGACTTCAAAATAGGCTACTCGCCGGAGCGTATCAACCCCGGCGACAAAGAGCATACTCTGAGCAGCATCGTGAAAGTGGTTTCCGGCGGCGACGAGGAGTCGTTGGAGGAAATTGCCAAAACCTACGAACTGGTGGTTAAAGCTGGTGTGCATCGGGCTTCGTCTATCAAAGTAGCCGAGGCTGCCAAAATCATCGAAAACACGCAGCGCGACGTGAATATTGCGCTGATGAACGAGCTGTCGATGATTTTTGACCGCATGAACATCAACACCTACGAAGTGCTGGAAGCGGCCGGTACCAAGTGGAACTTCCTGAAGTTCTCGCCCGGGCTGGTGGGTGGCCATTGCATCGGAGTAGACCCTTACTACCTCACCTATAAGGCCAAAGAGCTGGGCTACGACGCCAAGGTGATTTTGAGTGGCCGAACTACCAACGACAACATGGGCGCCTACATTGCCCGCCGCACCGTGCAGACGATGATTAAGCAGGGTAAGGATGTGTCCAAGAGCCGGGTGCTGGTAATGGGAGCTACGTTCAAGGAAAATGTGGAGGATATCCGCAATTCCAAGGTGGCCGATGTAATTCAGGAGCTGAAGAATTTCTCGGTGAATGTGGACATCATTGACCCCCACGCCGATTCGGAGGAACTCAACCACGAGTATGGCTTCCGCCTGACCCCAGGAAGCGAAACCCGCACTGATTATGACGCAGTTATTGTGGCGGTAAGCCATAAAGCCTACGTGGAACTGGATGAGGCTTACTTCAAATCCATCACTAATCAGCCCGCCGTTATTGTAGACATCAAAGGGATGTTCCGCAATAAAATTCAGGATTTGGCCTATTGGAGCCTTTAATACAATAACTGAGTAGCTGAGGAGCGGAGCGTTTGCCTGGCGAACTTCCCTGCTCAGCCGCTCAGCTACTCAGTTACTTATCAAAGATGGACAGAGCAAAAATTCTGGTAACGGGCGGAGCCGGCTATATCGGTTCGCACGCTGTGGTGGAGTTATATGAAGCGGGTTTTCAGCCGGTACTGGTTGATAATTTCGCGAATTCGCAGGAGCGCGCCCTGGATGGCGTGGAGCGGATTCTGGGCGTGAAAGTGCCCTTTCACCGCATCGACTGCAACGACGTGGAAGCCATGCGGGCCGTGTTTGCCGAGGAAGGCAGCTTGCGCGGCGTGATTCACTTCGCGGCCTACAAAGCCGTGGGCGAGTCGATGCAGAAGCCCCTGGAATACTACCAGAACAACGTGGGCTCCCTGCTGACGCTGCTGCAGGTGATGCGCGAGTTTGGCGTGGAGGCCTTGGTGTTTTCGTCGTCGTGCACGGTGTACGGTATTCCGGATGCCCTGCCCGTGACTGAGCAGACGCCCACTAAAAAGGCCAACTCGCCCTACGGCGCCACCAAGCAGATGTGCGAGGATATCCTGCGCGACGTGGTGGGCCTGGGCTCCGACTTCCGTACCATCCTGCTGCGCTACTTCAACCCTATTGGGGCCCATGAGTCGGCGCTGATTGGGGAGCTGCCGCTGGGCGTGCCCCAGAACCTGGTGCCCTTCGTGACCCAGACGGCCGCCGGCATCCGGGAACAGCTCACCATCTTCGGCGACACCTACGACACGCCCGACGGCACCAACATCCGCGACTATGTGCACGTGGTGGATTTGGCCAAGGCCCATGTGGTAGCCGTGCAGCGCCTGCTCGACAAAATCGGCGATAAGGTGGAGACCTTCAACGTGGGTACCGGTCGTGGCAACTCGGTGCTGGAAGTGGTGCAGGCCTTCGAGCGCGCCACCGGCCAGAAACTAAACTATAAAATCGGTCCGGCCCGCGCCGGCGATGTGCCCGCCATCTACGCCGACGTAACCAAATCGGTAGAAACCCTGGGCTTCAAGACCAGCACCTCCCTGGAAGAATCGTTGGCCAGCTCCTGGAAATGGCAGCTTGCTTTGAAAAAGTGAAGTTGTGAAAGGTGAAGTTGTGAATATTCTCTCCTTGTGACCCACATACTCATCTTTCAGCCTTCACAATTTCACAATTCCACAACTTCACCACTTATGAAAATCATCATCACCGGCGGGGCCGGCTTCATTGGGTCGCACGTGGTGCGCCTGTTCGTGACCAAGTATCCGGAGTATCAGATTCTGAACCTGGATGCCCTGACCTACGCTGGCAACCTCGAAAACCTGCGCGACATTGAAAACGCGCCCAACTACCGTCTGGTGAAAGGCGACATCACCGACCAGGCTTTCGTAGACAACCTGTTTGCCACCGAGGAGCCCGACGCCGTGATTCACCTGGCCGCCGAAAGCCACGTGGACCGCAGCATCACCGACCCGCTAGCCTTCGTGAAGACCAACGTGCTGGGCACGGTGCATCTGCTGAACGCCGCCAAAAACTTGTGGAAGCCGCTCAACTACGAGGGCAAAGTATTCTACCACGTAAGTACCGACGAGGTATACGGTTCCCTGGACTTCGGTCCCGAGATGTTCACCGAGGAAACCAGCTACGACCCCCGCTCGCCCTACTCGGCCTCCAAGGCATCGTCGGACCACTTTGTGCGGGCCTGGCATCACACCTACCACATGCCGGTGAAGCTGAGCAACTGCTCCAACAACTACGGCCCCAACCACTTCCCCGAGAAGCTGATTCCGCTGGCCATTCACCGCATTCAGCACAGCGAGGCCATTCCGGTATACGGCAAGGGCGAAAACGTACGCGACTGGCTGTTCGTGAAAGACCACGCCACCGCCATTGATGCCGTGTTCCACAAGGGCACCGTGGGCGAAACTTACAACATCGGCGGCGTGAACGAATGGGCTAACCTGGAGCTGATTCACCTGCTCTGCGACACGCTGGACGAGAAAACCGGCAAGGAAAAAGGCACCTCCCGCAAGCTCATCAAATTTGTGACGGACCGCGCCGGCCACGACCTGCGCTACGCCATCGACTCGAGCAAAATCATGAACGAACTGGGCTGGAAACCGTCCGTTACATTTGAGCAGGGCCTGAGCCAGACGGTAGACTGGTACCTGGAAAACGAGGAGTGGCTGAATAACGTCACCAGCGGCGCGTACCAGGATTACTACCAGAAGCAGTATAATCGGTAGGTCAGAAAGAACGTCATGCTGAGCTTGCCGAAGCATCTCTACTGCTGGCGTTTGAGTAGTATTCAAGCGAAGCGGTAGAGATGCTTCGACAAGCTCAGCATGACGTGCTGATTATCCCCAAGAAATGTACAATACTCCTTTTCACGACCAGCCGCTCGACAACCTGAGCTTCCTCGTTACCGGCGGGGCCGGCTTTATCGGCTCGAACCTGGTGGAATACCTGCTCAAGTACGGCGCCAAAGAGGTGCGCGTGCTGGATAACTTCTCCAACGGCTTCCGCAAAAACGTGGCGCTGTTCGAAGGCAACCCGTCCTTGCGCGTCATCGAAGGCGACATCCGGGACCGGCAGACCTGCATCGACGCCTGCCAAGGCATCGACGTGGTGTTGCACCAAGCGGCCCTGGGCTCGGTGCCGCGCTCCATCAATGACCCCATCACAAGCAACGACGTGAACGTGGGCGGCTTCGTGAACATGCTGGTAGGTGCCAAGGAAGCCGGCGTGAAGCGTTTCGTGTACGCGGCCTCCAGCTCCACCTACGGCGACCATAAGGCCCTGCCGAAAGTGGAGGACCGCATCGGCAAGCCCCTCTCGCCCTACGCCGTCACCAAGTACGCCAACGAGTTGTACGCCGACGTGTTTGGCAAGACGTACGGCATGGAAATCATTGGCCTGCGGTACTTCAACATCTTCGGCCCGCGCCAGGACCCGAACGGGGCCTACGCCGCCGTCATTCCGCTGTTCATTGATGCCGTGCTAGAAGGCCGTCCGCCCCGCATGAACGGCGACGGGGGCCAGACCCGGGACTTCACCTTCGTGGAAAACTGCGTGCAGGCCAACATCAAGGCGGCGCTGGTGCAGAACCCCGAGGCGGTGAACCAAGTGTACAACGTGGCCGTGGCCGACCGCACCTCGCTCAACGACCTGTTCAACATCCTGAAGGAAGAAGCCGGCTCCGACATCACGCCCGAGTATGGCCCCGACCGCGCCGGTGACATCCGCGACTCCCTGGCCGACATCAGCAAGGCCAACAACCTGCTCGGCTACCAACCACAGATCCGCATTCAGGAAGGCTTGCAGAAGACGCTGAGCTGGTTCAAGGAGAATCAGGCGTTTATTGCCGAGCGGAATTAGTCTGTCTGGCAGATAAAGCAGGACGTTCTTTTATCCAAGTTTCTAAGTCCTCAAGACTCCAAGTCCATACCATATGAAAGGCATCATTCTCGCCGGCGGTTCCGGCACCCGGTTGCACCCTCTTACTTTGGCCGTATCCAAGCAGATGATGCCGGTGTACGACAAGCCGATGGTGTACTACCCGCTGTCCATCCTGATGATGGCCGGCATTCGGGAAATTCTCATCATCACCACACCCCACGACCAAGCTCAGTTCAAGAAACTGCTTGGTGATGGTTCCAACCTGGGCTGCCGCTTCGAGTACGTGGTGCAGGAAGTACCTAACGGCCTGGCTCAGGCCTTCGTGTTGGGTGCCGATTTCATTGGCAACGATAAAGTAGCCCTGGTGCTCGGCGACAATATTTTCCACGGCGAAGGAATGGAGGAACTGCTTAAAAGCAACAATAACCCCGATGGCGGCGTGGTGTACGCCTACCACGTGCACGACCCGGAGCGCTACGGCGTAGTGGAGTTCGATGCTAATAACAAGGCACTCAGTATTGAGGAAAAGCCCGCTAAGCCCAAGAGTAACTACGCCGTGCCCGGCCTGTACTTCTACGATAATGAGGTGGTGCAGATTGCCCGCGACTTAAAGCCCAGCCCCCGCGGCGAGTACGAAATAACTGACGTGAACCAGGAGTACCTGCGCCGCGGCAAGCTGAAAGTGGGCATCCTAGGCCGCGGCACTGCCTGGCTTGATACGGGTACGTTTGAAAGCCTGATGCAAGCTGGCGAGTTCGTGCGCGTGCTGGAGCAGCGTCAGGGCCTGAAAGTGGGCTCCATTGAGGAAGTGGCCTACCGCCAAGGCTTCATTGATGCCGACCAGCTGCGCAAAATTGCCGAGCCTCTGCGCAAGAGTGGCTATGGTGACTACCTCATGCGCCTGCCTGAGCAATTGCTGATGTAATTAGTGGTGAAATAGTGTGAGATGGTGAGTTTGGTGTTTTATCGCGCCGTTCGGGCGGGTTGAACACCAAACCCACCATTTCACTATTTCACCAGATAAGCCCTGCCACCAGCGCCGCCCCCACGATAAGATAGGACGGTACTTTTTCCCACAGCAACAGCAGAAAGGTAGCGGCAATAAGGGCCAAGTTGATGGGATGGTCGGGAAGGGGGTGGTAAAGCAGAAATGTAGCGGCGCACACCAGTCCGGCCGATACAGCGTTGATGCCTTCCAACGACGCCTTTATTACGCGGTAGCGCTTGAGCTGGTCCCAGAACCGAATCAGGAAGAAGATGAGTAAGGTGCCAGGCATAAAGATGCCAACTGCCCCTACCAAAGCCCCCAACAGCTGCCCATCAAGGCCGCTGCCTTCCCGGCGCATGGCCAGGGCCCCAATGTAGGAGGCAAACGAGAAATTAGGCCCTGGCAGGGCCTGCACCATCCCCAGGCCCGAGAGAAATTCCTCGGGAGAGAGGTAATGTTTGAACTCTACAAACTCAGTATAAAATAGGGGTGCCAATACCTGCCCGCCCCCAAATACGAGGCTTCCGTTGCGGTAAAAATTCTCGAACAGGCGTACCGGTAGCCACTGCGTGTACTGACCAAGCACGGCGGCTCCCACAAAAACACCCAGCCACAGCAGAAAATTGGGCCACTCTATGCGCAACGGTACCTTGGTTTCCTGGGGTAGTTTCCGGTACCGGAAAGTAGTGAGCAGCCCCCCGGCCAGCAGCAGAATGGGCATCAGCCAAGGCACCTGAAACCGGTAGACTAGCATAGCCGCTATAACCATTAGGGCCACCGAGGTTTTGGTATGAATAACCTTCTCGGCAATTTTGTAAGCGGAGTAAGCCACAAACCCTACTGCCACTGGCTGCACGTACTGCACCAGCCGGGCCACCTGCTCCTTATCCAAATAGCTGATGGTAAGTCCAGCGCAGGTCATGATGCACACAGCCGGCAGCATCCAGACCAGCAGCGTAAGGTAAGCCAGGTTGGGTCCGCCCAGCCGGAAACCAATGGCCGTAATGGTCTGGGTGGAGGTCGGGCCGGGCAAAATCTGACACAAAGCCGTTAATTCCAGTAACTCGGCTGCCGTGAGGTAGCGGCGCTTGTCAACCAGCAGGCGCAGCATCATGGCAAGATGCGCCTGCGGACCCCCAAAGGCGCTTAGCCCCAGGGCCGCCACATCTTTCAGGAAAATGAGGTTGCGGCCCCGCTTTACCTGTTTGGCACGGTGGGGCAGAGGAGCCAGTTGTATGTCTTCTTGCGGCGAAACCACAGGGCAAGGGAGAGAAGGCGGAAACAGTACCGGACAAGATAATAAGTTGCCTGCTCATCGGCTTGGCTTATACCCCAGCGTAACCGTATGTAGCCAGCCGTAAAAGCAAAAAAAGGCCTGCTCCCGAAAGGAAGCAGGCCTTTTTTATGGCGGAAAGACAACCTATTTCTTCTTGAGGCCCAATTCAATCAGGCGCTCATTCAGGAACTCACCGGCCGTGATGTCGGCCTCCTTCTTAGGGTTTTCGGGAGTTACGCAGTTCTCCAAGGCTGCCAAGCTCATTTCGGAGCGCGGGTGCATAAAGAACGGCACGGAGAAGCGCGAAGAGTTCATTTTCTCGCGGGGCGGGTTCACTACGCGGTGAATGGTGCTTTTCAGTACGCCGTTGGTCAGGCGCTGCAGCATGTCACCTACGTTCACCACAATCTGGTCGGGTAAGGCGGTAATCGGAATCCACTGGTCGTCGCGGCGCTTCACCTGCAGGCCATCGGCCGAGGCTCCCATCAGCAGGGTGATGAGGTTGATGTCGCCGTGCTCGGCGGCACGTACGGCATCGGTTGGTACCGCGTCGGGGTTCTCAATAGGGAAATAGTGAATAGGGCGCAGAATGCTGTTGCCGTTGCGCACCTTATCATCGAAGTAATTTTCCGGTAGTTTCAGATACAACGCAATGGCGCGCAGCACATCTTTGCCAGCGGCTTCCAGCGTGCGGTAGGTCGTAAAAGTGCTTTTGTGAAAGCCCTCCACCTCCTTCGGCCAGATATTGGCGGGGTACTCTTGGCCAATGGGGTCGGTCTGGTCCTCTACTTCTTGGCCCACATGGTAAAACTCCTTCAGGTCGCCGGTATTGCGGCCTTTAGCGTGCTCTTTGCCTTTGCTTACGTAACCGCGCTGGCCTGCCAGTTCCGGCTTTTCGTATTGCTGCTTCACGTCGTCGGGCAGCGAGAAGAACGACTTTACGTCGGCATACAGAGCCTGGGTCTGCTCATCGGTGAGGCCGTGGTTCTTGAGGGCCACGAAACCAATGTTCTGGTAAGCTTCGCCGAGTTGTTGAACAAAACGGGCTTTGCGCTCAGGGTCACCGGAGCGGAAATCAGCCAAGTCAAGCGAGGGAATTTCGTCTAGCAGCTTCTCTTCCATGGTGTGGGAAAAATAGTGTACTTAAGGGGAACGGTACGTACCCCGCAAGGTACGACAAATGCATGGATTCGTGAACAGCAGTTCTGTGGTCAGGCTACTGGTAATAACCCAAACAGGGTAGGCAAAATGCAACTTTTGTTTCTCGGCCACGTCTGTACGGCCGCACCCAACAGAGTTGTGCCAGATGGGGTATGCCGGCGGTTGCCTGCACTAGGAAGCAGCCACTGACAGTTCTGAGCCAGAACACAATCTATGTAGTAACTTGGTTCCGAATTCTTATGTGCCTTCTGCGGTCTGTAGAGGGCATTTGCCGGGGACCGGGAGCAAGTAGCGAAACTTCCGGCCGGGCTGCGACGTCTTCAGGGTTGAAGACGAGTGCGCGGCACTGCTCATCTGGGGACTGCCTCACCAGAAGCATTTGATTTGACCTTGAACGTATGACTCTTACAAAATTACTATTGTCGGCGGGGCTGCTGTTGGGGGCGGGCGGTGCAGCACAGGCACAGCACGCCGTATGGGCTTCCAAAGTGGTAGCGGTTTCATCCCAAAAGGCTGAGGGGAAGGAGGCATTTTCGCCGGAAAAGGTACTGGGCGAACCCAATGCCACCCCGCTGGGCCAAGCGCACAACGAAGCCTGGATTCCGAAGAAGGAAGGCAGCAACGAGTTTATAGAAGTGCGGTTTGGCAAGTCGTTGGTGGCCAAGCAAGTGACAGTGGTAGAAAATTTCAACCCGGGGGCCATTACCAAGATTGAGTTGGTGGACACCCGGGGGCAAAAACACCAGGTGTACTCCAACGACAGCCCAGGCCCCTTGCCAGAGCAGTACCGCACGCTGCAGGTTACGTTTTCGCCGGCCACGTACCGCACTATAGGAGTAGTGGTCAGCTTAAACACCAAGGCCGTAAATGGCGTCAATCAGATTGATGCCATTGGGGTGGCTGATGTGGCGGAGACAATGGTGAAGAAAGAGTTCCGAAACGAGCAAAGCGGAGTCAGCTTCGACTCCTCTATGGTGAACTTGGGACCCACCGTCAACTCTAAGTTCGTGGATACGCACCCGGTTATTTCACCGGATGGTCGCACGTTGTTTTTTGCTCGTCAGGAAAACCCCCAGAATGTAGGTGGAGCTAAAGACGTGCAGGACGTGTGGTACAGCAACCTCACCAACGTCGACAAAAAGCTGTGGGGCACGGCTAAGAATATCGGCAGCCCCATTAACACCCCCCGCGACCCTAATGGAGTGGCTTCGGTGTCGGCTAACGGCCAGCAGCTGCTGTTAATTGGCGTATACCAGCCCGATGGCTCAATGGTGCCCAAAGGCCCCAGCGTGAGCCGCCGCACACCCACCGGCTGGACCAAACCAGAGAAAGTAGAAATTGAGGATTACTACAACGACGACCCGGAAAACGTTGACTTTTTCCTGGCTACCTCGGGCAAAGTGATGCTCATGGCAGTGGACCGCAAGGATGGCCAGGGGGAGCAGGATTTGTACGTAAGCTTTCTGAAAGACGACGGCAAGACGTGGACCAAGCCCCGCAACCTGGGCGCTACCGTCAATACCAAGAAGCCTGAGTTTGCGCCTTTTCTGGCCTCCGATGGCAAAACCTTGTATTTCGCCTCGGAAGGGCACGGGGGCTACGGCAAAAGTGACTTGTTTTACAGCAAGCGGCTGGATGATACCTGGACCAATTGGAGTAAGCCTCGCAACCTGGGAGCCAGCGTAAACTCCCCCGATTTTGATGCCTATTACACTGTTTCGGCGGCCGGGGAAGACGCTTACCTGGTATCGGCACGCAAAGGCATTGATGGCTCCAAGGACATTTTCCGCATCAGCCTGAAGCCCACGTTCCGGCCCGAAATTGTGACGCTGGTGCGGGGCAAAGTACTGGACGCTTCCACCAAGAAACCAGTAGCCGCCACCATCCGCTACGAAAACCTGCTGACTGGAGAAGAAATTGGTGTGGCGGAAACGAGCCCTCTTGATGGCTCCTATACTATAGTGCTGCCTTCCGGGGCGCACTATGGCTACCGGGCCGAAGCCAAGGACTACCTGGCCGAATCGGACAACCTGGACGTAACGGACCGGCAGAAGTACTCCGAAATCAACCAGGACTTGTACCTGGTGCCATTTGCGGTGGGCCAGAGCATCAAGCTGAACAACATCTTCTTTGCCCAGAGCAAGTACTACCTGCGCGAGAATTCTTATCCGGAACTGCTGCGCCTGGTGCGTATCCTGAAAGATTATCCGCAGGTAGAAATCAAGCTCGAAGGCCACACTGACAACCAGGGCGACCCGCAGCTAAACGTGAAGCTGAGCCTGGACCGCGTAAATGAGGTGAAGAAATACTTAGTGCAGAAGGGTATTAGCGGCAACCGCATTACCACCGAAGGCTACGGAGGCAGCAAACCAGTAGCCAGTAACGACCAGGAAGAAACCCGTAAACTTAACCGCCGCGTAGAGTTCCGGATTACGAAGAAGTAGAGAAGGAAATATGCTTGATGTGGTCAGGAATGTGGGAGATGTAAAAATTCTATAGCACAAAGGGCCGGTTTCTATCAGAAACCGGCCCTTTGCTTTGCAAGGCGACGAATTGCTCAATCCCTCTCGCGCTTCACATTTCTCAGATTCACGACATCCGGCCTTCGTCGCGGCCGGGTTTGGTGCTGCTGTTCTGGCCACTGGGGTTGGCAATGGAGTCACGCATATCAGTGTCGGCCTGCACATTGCGCATTTTGTAGTAGTCCATCACCCCCAGGTTGCCGGAGCGGAAAGCATCGGCAATGGCTTTCGGAATTTCAGCTTCAGCTTGCACAACCTGCGCTTTGGCTTCCTGAGTTTTGGCGCGGTTTTCCTGTTCAATAGCTACTGCCATAGCGCGGCGCTCCTCGGCCTTGGCTTCGGCAACCTTGAGGTCGGCGGTGGCCTGGTCGATTTGCAGCTTAGCCCCGATATTCTCTCCAATATCCACATCGGCAATATCAATGCTCAGAATCTCGAAAGCCGTACCAGCGTCCAGCCCTTTGCTGAGCACCAGCTTGGAAATCTTATCGGGGTTTTCCAACACTTCCTTGTGGGAGCGAGATGAGCCGATGCTGGTCACGATACCCTCACCCACGCGGGCCAGAATGGTTTCCTCACCGGCCCCGCCCACCAGCTGCGTAATGTTGGCGCGCACCGTAATCCGGGCCTTGGCAATGAGTTGAATCCCGTCCTGAGCCACGGCAGCCACGTTGGGCGTGTTGATGACTTTGGGGTTTACCGAGGTGGTTACGGCCTCAAAAACGTCGCGCCCGGCCAGGTCAATGGCCGTAGCCTGCTTGAAGCTGAGCGGGATGTTGGCCTTGTCGGCGGAAATCAGGGCCTTGATAACGCTGGGAATATTGCCACCGGCCAGGTAATGGGTTTCCAGGTCGTTGGCTGTTAACTCAAGGCCGGCCTTGGTGCTAGTGATGAGGGAGTTGACAATGAGGGAAGGTGGCACCTTACGTACCCGCATGAACGCCAGCTGGAACAGGCTCACCTTCACCCCCGAAAACAGCGCCGTAATCCAGAGGCTAATGGGGAAGAAGTAGAGAAAGACCAGCAGAGCAATGCCACCCACAATGAGCGGAAAGAGAGGAAAATCCATGCGGGAAAGGGAAAAGATGGAAGAATATGGAATGTTACGCTTGGTGCTGGTAAGCTGCTAAGCCACCAGCTCTACCACAATGCGGTTGTGCTCAATACCCAGCACCCGCACGGCGGAGCCGGCGGGTACAAACTCGCCGCGGGTGGTAACCTCACGCCGGTCGTCCTGGAACAGCACGGTGCCGGCCGGCCGTAAGGCCGAGAGGGTGCGGCCCAGCGTGCCGGGCAGTACATCGGGGTGACGCACATCCTGCACTTTGGTGTGGTTTACCTGGGTCAGGGCCACGCGGTTCAGGTTTTGGGGTCGTAGCCCCCAGTACACCAGCGCGCCAGTAATAAGTAAGGAACCTACCAGCAGGATATGCCCGGTGCTGCTGCCCAAGTCACGGTAACCAAACCAGATGCCAGCCGCCAGTAGCCCAAAGCCTACCAGGCCTACCACCGTGGTGCCTGGAATGAAAATGACTTCGGCCGCCAGAAAAACCAGCCCGAAGAATAACAGCAAAGCAATGGTAAGCCAGTCCATAGCAGAAGTAGTTTGGTTGCGGAAAAGATACACAAACCCCGCGCATCCGCGCGCCTGAAGCCCGAGTAGCCTGTTTACTTCTGGCTTAGCCACAAACCAACAGAAGATACCGTGTTACAAAAAAGCGGGAGCTGCCCATCGGCAACTCCCGCTCAAAAGCAGGTTCCACGCGAGCTGTGAAATTCAGCCGCCTCGCTTTCCCCTTGAAGCCTAGTAGGCTTTGGCGAAGTGGGCGCGGCGCTTGGAGGGACGGCCCGTTACAATGCACACACCTTCTTCCTGGGGCTCAGCCAGGGCCAGGCAGCGGATGGTAGCTTTGGTTTCCTCCTTGATGCGCTCCTCCGTTTCGGAGGTGCCATCGTAGTGGGCCAGCACGAAACCTCCCTTGCCTTCCAGCACCTGTTTGAACTCCTCGTAGCTCTCCACGCGGGTGGTGTGGGTTTCGCGGTAGCTCTGGGCGCGCTGGTAAATGTTCTTCTGAATGTCCTGCAGCAGCTGGTCCACGCTGTTCACGATGTCCGTGAGGGGCAGCGTCATTTTCTCCTTGGTGTCGCGGCGGGCTACTTCCAGAGTGCCGTTTTCCAGGTCGCGCATGCCTACGGCAATACGCACGGGTACGCCTTTCAGCTCCCACTCGGCAAACTTGAAGCCGGGGCGCTCCGTGTCCCGATCGTCAATCTTCACCGAAATGCCCCGCTCAATCAGGCCCATCTGCATGGGGCGGATGCGCTCCAGCAGCTCATCCAGCTGGCCGGTTTTGTAGATGGGCACGATGACCACCTGAATGGGTGCCAGTTTGGGCGGCAGCACCAGGCCTTCATCATCCGAGTGCGCCATTACCAGCGCGCCCATCAGGCGGGTGCTTACGCCCCAGCTCGTGCCCCATACGTGCTCCAGCTGGCCCTGCTTGTTGGCAAACTGCACGTCGAAGGCCTTGGCAAAGTTTTGTCCCAGGAAGTGGGAGGTACCGGCCTGCAGGGCTTTACCGTCCTGCATCAGACCTTCGATGCAGTAGGTTTCTACGGCCCCGGCAAACCGCTCGTTTTCGGTTTTCACGCCTTTTACTACGGGCAGGGCCATCCACTCCTCGGCAAACTGGGCGTACACCTCCAGCATCTGGCGGGTTTCAGCCAGGGCTTCCTCGGCGGTGGCATGGGCCGTGTGGCCTTCCTGCCACAGGAACTCGGCGGTGCGCAGAAACAGGCGGGTACGCATTTCCCAGCGCACTACGTTGGCCCACTGGTTGATGAGCAGGGGCAGGTCGCGGTAGCTCTGAATCCAGCCTTTGTAAGTGCTCCAGATGATGGCCTCCGAGGTGGGGCGCACAATCAGCTCCTCTTCCAGCTTGGCGTTGGGGTCTACGCGCAGCTTACCGGGCTTGTCGGGGTCGGTTTGGAGGCGGTAGTGGGTAACCACGGCGCACTCCTTGGCAAAGCCCTCGGCGTTTTTTTCCTCGGCTTCAAACAAGCTTTTGGGCACAAACAGCGGGAAATAGGCGTTCTGATGGCCCGTGCGCTTGAACATGTCGTCAAGGGTGCGCTGCATCTTCTCCCAGATGGCGTAGCCGTAGGGCTTAATCACCATGCAGCCCCGCACCGAGGAGTTTTCGGCCAGGCCGGCGCGCTTCACCAACTCATTGTACCACAAAGAGTAATCTTCGGTGCGTTTGGGCAAACTTTTGCTCATATCTTGAGGTATTGTAGAAGTAGTGAAAAAGTTCCTGTTTCTGGTACAAGATTTGACGTAGAAAAAGGGCACCGTTTCGGCCCCAAATTACGTTATTAAATCTGGAGGACTAGGCCCTGACGGACTGTGCATTGTTGGCCCTCACTCGCTCTTCCTATTTCTGATACAACTTTACGCGTAAGCAGCCATGAAAAAGATCCTTTCACCTTTATTGCCCGCCCTGGCCCTGCTTACGCTGGGAGGCTGTGCAAGCTCCTCTTACCTCGCTACCACTGAAAACGACGGGATGTACTATTCCTCGTCGGACCGGGTAACTGTTCCCGCCCAGGCGGCTACGGCGGCCGCTCCGGCCTCGGAAGAAGCCACCACTGTGGAACCCGGCGACGTGACCAACCCCGACTATGATGGTACCGTTGGCCGCAGCTCGGCCACGGGCTCAGGGGAGTACTACGATGACGACTACTACTATGCCTCGCGGCTGCGGCGCTTCCATAGCCCGTACCGGGGCATTGGCATGGGCTATTATGATTTTGCCTACACCGATCCTTACTGGTACGGTGGCGGAGCAGCTTACTCGCCTTGGGGCTACGGCTACAATGGGCTATATGACCCCTTCTTCAGCCCCTGGGGCTACGGCAGCGTAAATATCAATATCGGTTTCGGCCGGCCCTGGTACCGCCCCTGGCGCGGCGGCTACGGCTACAGCCCCTACGATTACGGCTTTGGTAGTCCTTGGGGCGGCTATGGCTTTGGCAGTCCCTGGGGGGGCTATGGTGGCGGTTACTACCCCGGCTTGTATGGCGGGGGCTACGGGGGCGGCTTCTACGGGGGCGGTGGTTACTACGGCGGCAATGGCTGGGGTAACTACTACGAACGGCCGGGTCAGCGCGCTACCTACGGGCCCCGGCGCGACCGGGCTACGGATGGGCAGCGCTTGGCGGCTCCCAATACTAACGTACCAGCCAGCTCTGGCCGTGGCCGAGTGCAGGAGGGTGGTTTCACGGGGGGCGGCACACCCGGCAGCACAACTAGCGGCGTAGCCGGCCGGCCTGAGGGCAGTGGCCGCCGCCGGGTGCAGGAAATAACTGATACGAACACGCCGCCGGTATCCTCTCCGCAGCCATCCACCCGGCGGGTACGGGAGGCGCAGGTATCGCAGGCGGAGCAGGTGCCACTACCATCTCCGCAGGCCGAGCAGATACCGGGTGGCCGGCGCTGGCGGACGCTTGATAACACCACCAACGGTACGGTATCCAGCCCCAACGGTGCAGGTACCCAATCGTCGTCCGGTGAGCAAACCCGTCGTCGCCGGGTAGAGTGGAATCCGGCTGGTGGTACTACGGGCTCGGAGCAGCAGCCGGCACAGCCGCGCGTGGCTGACCAACCCCGCCGTCAGCGCCTCTACGACCAGTCGTCGCAGCCGAGCCAGCCCCGCCGGACATACTCT
The DNA here is from genome assembly GCF_032464715.1 of Hymenobacter endophyticus. Taxonomy (NCBI): domain Bacteria; kingdom Pseudomonadati; phylum Bacteroidota; class Cytophagia; order Cytophagales; family Hymenobacteraceae; genus Hymenobacter; species Hymenobacter endophyticus. The sequence continues at coordinate 85,916 of NZ_JAWDJT010000005.1, forward strand.
GAGCCTGCCCGCACGTATGAGCAGCCTTCCCGGTCATACGAGCAGCCTAGCCGCTCGTATTCCGAGCCCTCCCGTAGCAGCAGCAGCGGTAACTCGGGTGGCGGTGGCTCTGATGGGGGAGGCCGCCGGGGCCGGGTGCAGTAAGCCCCTGACGCTTCCGGCTCATATATCAAACCTAGGTAATTATCTGTGAGATGCCCGGCAGCCTGTCGGGCATCCCTTCCTTCTCTTTTCCTATGAAAACGCTGAAATTCGGCTTAGCCGTGGCCTTAATGGGCTCGGCCAGCCACGCTTTTGCCCAATACAATACGGATGCTCTGCGGTTTTCCCAGACCCAGCCCACCGGTACGGCCCGTACACTAGGCTTGGGGGGGGCTTCGGCTGCTGTGGGCGGCGACTTCGGGGCCGCCACGATAAATCCGGCGGGCCTTGGTATGTTCCAACGCTCGGAGTTTACCTTCTCGCCGGGGCTGAGTAACCTGAACTCAAGCAGCCGGGCCTTTGGCACCACCACCTCTGATTCGCGCAGTAACCTACACATTGGCAGTATAGGGCTGGTATTCGCCAACCGCCGCCCCGATGATGATACCGCGCCCTGGCGCTCGGGGGCGTTTTCCTTTGGCTTTACCCGCATTGGCGACTACAACTCTAATTTCCGCTACCAGGGGCGGCCCCAACTTGAGCAGGATATTTTTCAGCGGCTGAATGAGGACCGGGGGGCCGCGCTGGATGACCTGGCCTACGATACCTACCTGACCGACAGTCTGAATGCCAATAACGGCACTACCGGCCGCCTAGTAAAACGCGGAATATCGGGTCCATTCAACGATACCGGGCAACTGGACCAGGCTGAAACGGTGCGGACGACAGGCTCCCAGAGCCAGTACGACTTCGCCTACGGAGCCAGCTATATGGACAAGATTTACATCGGGGGCGGTATTGGCATCGTAACCTCACGCTATACTTCCGAGAATATCATAACTGCTTCCGATACGGAGCCAGTAAGTAATGCGGCGGGTACTTCCTTTGCCTCCCTGACCCAGCGTGACTTTTTGGAAACGAAGGGAACGGGTTTTAACGCCCGCATCGGCATTATTTACAAGCCCGTAGATGCACTGCGCATTGGGGCCTCCGTGCAAACTCCTACGTATCATCAGTTTACTGAAACGTACAGCTCCTCGCTAAGCGCCCGGTTTGATAAGCCCGTGCAGGTTGGCTCCCAGAGCTTCAACTCGGCCAGTTCGTCCCTCGACCCCAATATCTTCGATTACGCCGTGACTACGCCATTTCGGGCAACGGGCGGGGTAGCGGCCGTAATTGGGAAGTATGGCTTCCTGAGCGGGGACGTGGAGTACGTGAATTATGCCAGTGCCAACCTCAGCAACTACAACAATGAGGGAGTAACCGGCAACTTCGACTTCGGACCCGACAATGACGCCATTGATAATCTATACAGAAGCACCGTGAACCTGCGGGTTGGCGGAGAGGTGCGCGCCGACATTTTTCGGGTGCGGGCCGGTTTTGCCCGGTACGGCAGCCCATACAAAAGCTCGGCAGTAGACCAGGCTCGGACGTTTTACACGGGTGGCGTAGGGCTGCGTCAGAAGAACTTCTTCCTGGATGCGGCCGGCGTGTATAGCAGCGGCACCCGCCTGTACTCACCCTATTCCCTACGGAACGCGGCCAATACGCCCGTGGTGGAGGTAGACAACAAACGCTTTACTACCACGCTCACCGCTGGCTTCATGTTTTAGCCTTGTAAGCCAATAGCTGCACCATACAACAACGGCCGAACCTGCGTACTGCGGGTTCGGCCGTTGTTGTATGGGACAGTTAGCCGCAGCGGCTACCTGCTCATGCGTACCTCCAGCACCAACGTGCGGATACCGGTGGTGATGATATCCTGGACCGAAAGCAGGCCGTAGCGGTTGTCGGGAGTGCGGAAGGCAATAACTTGACCCTTGGAGAGGGCGCCGGTGCGGGTACGGGTAGGAAACGTAGTGCCCTGGTACAGGTTATAGACGTTGGTGAGGGCCTGGGTGGTGGAGTAATTGGCCAAGGCCGAAGCAGCCAGCGGCGTGGGGCGAATTTCAGTGGCCCGCCCAACCCAGGGCAGTTTCAGGCCGGCATCGGTGGCCACGGCCAGGCCCGGGTTTATGGTGGTGGAGCCGGGCACGTACACCAGGTCAATCAGCTGCTGGTTTTCGGGCAGGCGGCGCAGGGAGAAGCTGGGCAGCGCCAGCCCTTCGCGCAGGGCCAGAAAGCTGCGCCGCCCGAACGCGCCGGGGTCTTGCAGCGGCACCGTGTAGGTGTGGAACGCCGCCGCCGAATCGGTACGGCCCAGGCGCAGGTAAAAGCTGCGCTTGCCGGTGTTGCCGTTGGCGTCGGTGAAGGTGTACTCCCAGGTTTCCTTGCCGGCCGTGGTGCGGGTGGGCTGCACGCTCTGGAAGGCAAACTCCGGGGCGTTGGCAATCAGCGTATCCAGGTACACCAGCCGGGAGGCCAGGGAGTCATTCTCAGTGTACCCCGTGAAATACGTAATGGGGCGCGCCCGCGGCAGGTAGTTGGCCTGGATTAGCAGTCGGGTCAGGGGGGCATTGTCTTCGGCCTCTGCGTACAGTCGCACCGCAATAGTATCACCATCGTTGGTGATGCGGCGGGACGCGGGGTTGAAGCGGGAGCTGCCCACAAAGTTCACGCGGGGGCCGGGCTCCAGTGCCGGTTCGCAGGCAGTGAAAATGGCCGCCGTGCCCAGAAGCAGCAGGAAAGACGAAGAGGTAAAACGCATAACGGGATAAAGGTCGGGATTTGGCGGCTATCCGGTAGCAGCAGCCCGGAATATACGCCCTGGGGCACGTTTTAGTATGAGTCACTCCGCCGCAGCTACTCCCAGGCGCGGGTTTTGCGGGAGCCGTGCAACCTTGCCCCTGGCATTGGCTACCTTAACGCCGGATTCCCGCCGACATTTCATTTTTCCCCGCATGCGTTTACGTTCCCTGGGCCTGGCCCTGTTCCTGACCACCGCCAGCCCTGTTGTATTGCCCGGTTCCGCCCCGGTAGCTGTTGCCCAGCAAAAGCAGAATATCTCCCTCGAGGACATCTGGCAGAAAGGCACCTTCTCGGCCCGCTCGGTGCCCGGCTTCAACTGGATGAAGGACGGCCGCTTCTACTCCTCCCTGAGCAAGGGTGATTTGGTGCAGAACGACGTAACCACCGGCCAGCCCGTGCAGACGCTGGTGGCCGGCCAGGACCTGAAGCTGCCCGGCCAGACCCAGCCCCTGCAGGTGGACGGTTACAGCTTCAACGCCGACGAATCCAGCATTCTGTTCAGCACCGATACGGAGCCGATTTACCGCCGCAGCAGCAAGTCGTACTTCTTTGTGTATGACCGGGCCAGCAAGAAGCTCACGCCCCTCAGTGCTGGTGGCAAGCAGTTGTACGCTACTTTCTCGCCCGATGGTAAGCGCGTGGCCTTCGTGCGCGACAACAACCTGTACGTGACCGACCTGGCCACCATGCGGGAAACCGCCGTGACGACGGATGGGGTCTTGAACAAGATCATCAACGGCGGCACTGACTGGGTGTACGAGGAGGAATTCTCCTTCGCCCAGGGCTTCCAATGGTCGCCTGACTCTCGCTACGTGGCCTACTACACCTTCGATGAAAGCCAGGTGCCCGAGTACAACATGCAGGAGTGGGGCGAGCTCTACCCCAAAGACTACCGCTACAAGTACCCCAAGGCCGGCGAAAAAAACTCCATCGTCAGCATCTCGGCCTACGACGTGGCCGCCGGCAAATCGGCCAAAATGGATGTAGGCACGGAAACCGACCAGTACATCCCGCGCATCCTCTGGACGCAGACAGCCGACCTGCTCAGCATTCAGCGCCTGAACCGCCTGCAGAACAAGCTGGAAATTCTGCACGCCAACGCCAAAACCGGCCAGAGCAGCGTGGTACTCACCGACACCGACAAGGCCTACGTGGACATTACCGATGATGTGCGCTACCTGGCCGGGGGCAAGGAGTTCCTGTTCACCAGCGAGAAGGACGGTTACCGCCACCTCTATCTCTATGATATGAAGGGCAAGCCGGTACGCCAGATTACCAAGGGCAGCTGGGAAATTACCGAAATCAACGGCTTCGACGAGAAGAAAAGCCTGGTGTACTTCACCAGCACTGAAGGCTCGCCGCTGCAGCGCCACCTCTACCGCATCGACCTGAAAGGCAAGGGCAAAACCCGCCTCAGCGAAGCCGGCCGCGGCACCGACATGGTAAACCTCAGCCCCGATACCCGCTACTACCTCAACTACCACTCCGAGGCCGCAGTGCCGGCCGTGGTGAGCCTGCGCAGCGGGCAGGATGGCAAGCTGGTGAAAGTACTGGAAGACAACGCCAAGCTGCGCGAGAAGCTGGGCCAGTACAACCTGGCCACGCCCGAGTTCTTCACCTTCAAAACCAGTGAAGGCGTGGAGCTGAACGGGCAGATGCTGAAGCCCACCAACTTCGACGCTACCAAGAAATACCCCGTGCTCATGCACGTCTACGGCGGACCCGGCTCCCAGACCAACGCCGACTCCTGGGGCGGTACCAACTACCTCTGGCACCAGATGCTCACGGAAAACGGCTACATCGTGGTGATTGTGGATGGGCGCGGCACCGGGGCCCGGGGCGCAGCCTTCAAGAAAGTAACCTACGCCAACCTGGGCAAGCTCGAAACTATCGACCAGGGCGAAGGCGCCAAATACCTGGGCACACTGCCCTACGTGGATAAAAGCCGCATCGGCATCTGGGGCTGGAGCTTCGGCGGGTACATGACCACGCTGGCCCTCACCAAAAATGCCGACCTGTTCAAGATGGGCATTGCCGTGGCCCCCGTTACCAACTGGCGCTACTACGATACCGTGTACACCGAGCGGTTCCTGAAAACGCCCCAGGAAAACCCCCAGGGCTACGACGACAACTCCCCCGTGCAGCACGCCGACAAGCTGAAAGGCAAGCTCCTGCTCGTCCACGGCACCGGCGACGACAACGTGCACTTCCAGAACTCCGTCTCCTTCGTGGATGCTATGGTGAAGAACAACAAGGACTTCCAGACCCTCTATTACCCTAACCGCAACCACGGCATTTACGGCGGCAATACCCGCCTGCACCTCTACCGCCAGATGACGGATTTCGTGCTGAAAAACCTGTAAGCCGCCGTTGTCATTCCTCACTTCGCTCGGAATGACAGGAGCATGTATGGGAACAAAAAAGCCCCTCACGTGAGGGGCTTTTTTGTTCCCGAAGAACTACTGCAGTAGTTCCGGGTGGCCAGTCAGCTCAGGCACTGGCTGGGGGCTGATGGAGGTGATTTGCAGGCCGAGCAGCTGCGGACTGCGGAATTGCTCGTAGAGGTCGGCAAACAACTCACTTAGTTCGGCGGTAGTGGAGCGAACTTGGCGCTTGCGTTGCCGGGTGCCCACAACCTGCCCACATTCCAGCTGCGCCAGCGTAAGGCGGCAGCAAACGGTGTACTCCAGCGTGTTTTTCATAGCCCAAATGCGAGGAAAGGAGGGAGCGAGAACAGACTGTAAAGCTAATTAAATTGGTGTTAATGTCTAATATATTTAGTATTAAAGTATGAGAATATTCCTACTGTTGAGGTGCAGTAGGATCAGGAAAGCGCCTGCGGTGGGGGCGAATCAGTACCACTACCAGCCGGCCGGGTCTTGTCCTGAGGCAGCGGCACAAACTCCTGGTTGTCAGTGGGCGGGAGTAGAATGCGGCCAGCTTGCCAGTCGGCTTTGGCCTGCTCAATGCGCTCCTTTTTCGATGAGACGAAGTTCCACCAGATAAACCGCTCCCCCAGCGGCTCCCCACCCAGCAGCATGAGCGTGGTAGTTTCCTGGGCCACCAGCACCGGGTCGAGGCCGGGCGTGAACACCAGCAGTTGGCCGGGGCCGTAGGTGCGGCCATCTACCTCGAGCCGGCCTTTGGCTACATAGGCACCCCGCTCGGGGTAACCACGGGGCAGGCCAAACCGGGCACCTGGCTGCAGAACCACGTGCAGGTAAAACAGCGGGGAGTGAGTTTTGACGCTGTTCTGCAGCCCGAAGGCGTCGCCGGCAATCAGGCGCAGCCACACACCGGGCTCGGTGAAAATGGGCAACTCGTGAGGAGCGTAGTTGTCGAAGGTAGGGGCCGTTTCCTCGTCGGCTTCGGGTAGGGCCACCCAGGTCTGCAGCATTTCCAACTGTCCCCCGGCCAGGGTAGCCGGGTCCTCAAACCGCTCGGAGTGGGCAATGCCGCGGCCGGCCGTCATCCAGTTTACCTCACCCGGCCGGATAATCTGCTCCACGCCCAGACTGTCGCGGTGCGTAACCTGCCCGCCGAACAGGTAGCTGACGGTGCTCAGGCCGATGTGGGGGTGGGGCAGCACATCCAGGGTAGGCAGCAGCTCCGGGGCCAGATGCACGGGGCCGGCGTGGTCCATGAAAATAAACGGGCCCAGCATGCGGCGGAGGCGGTAGGGCAGAATGCGCTTCACCTCAAACCCCGGACTCAGGGCAGCGGGGCGGGCGTCAATTATAAGGTCGAGCATGAGCAGTACGGCTAGGAAAGACGGTCCGCAAATTGGAAAAAAGAAAAGTAAATGTATTTATGCCAGCTGTTTAGCAGAAAAAACCGACTTTGGTCCAATAAATCCGGTGTTTCCCGCGTAGAGGCCTCTTATGCCGATGCTTACCCCGATTCGTTTACCCTTGTTCGTGCTGATAGGTGGCTTTGTGGTAGCCTGCCAACCCGAGCGCACGGCCCAGCGCACCGCCCCGGCCGCTGCCGTCCCTGCCCTGGCCGATACGCTCAGCTACGACTCCCTGGCGCAGCCGGTAGGCGCCGCCTCCGGGGCGCGAAATTGGCACCGCCTGGACCGCCCCACCAGCCGCCGGGCCCCCCTTATTGTGTACCGCAGCAGTAGTAGCCGGCCCGGCCTACCTGGCGCTACACCGCCCGCCGAGGCCCGCCTTCAGGACCTTACGCTCAAGGCCAGTGAGTATTTTCAGATTGACCCCACCAAAGCCGCCGAAGTGCGCGGGCGGGAGGGTACCATTGTCCGGATTCCGGCCGGGGCGTTGGTAGATAGTCGCCAGCATCTCGTTACGACGGCTGTGTGGGTGGAGCTCAAGGAGTGTTATTCGGCCTCCGACCTACTGCTTTCTAATTTGCTGACCGAAACCCTGGCCGGGGCGGCCCTGGAGCTGAACGGCGCCGTGCTGGTACGCGCCACTGCCGGGGGGCAGCCACTGGCCCTGGGCGCCGGCCGCCTGATGCAGCTGGAAATGGCCGGTGGCCCGCGCAAAGCCCCCCTGTACTACGGGCAAACCACTGCCACTAGTCCCGTACGCTGGCAGGAAACAGCTGAGCCAACAGCAGATGCCGCCGCTGAAACCATCCTGACTACGGCCCAGCAAATGCCCCGCTACGGCCAGGGCTCGGCCGATATCAACCGGCTGATTCGCTACCCGCGCGCCGCCCAGGAAGCCCAGACGGAAGGGTTGGTATTTGCCTCGTTTGTGGTTGATGAAACCGGCCGCGTAACGCAGCCCCACATTGTGCGGGGCCTGGGCAACGGCTGCGACGAGGAAGTGCTGCGGGTGCTGCGTCAAACCTCGGGCCGCTGGGTACCGGGCCAGCAGGACGGGCGCTTTGTAAAGGTGAAGCTGGTACTGCCTATTCGCTTCCATTTTCAGCCCGGCCTGGCCACCGCCCCCGAAACAGCCGCAGTAGCCGCCGCCGCTCCGGCTGAGGAGACAATGCTCAATGAGTTGGAGGAAAATCCGGGCGCTCTTTCCGTTACGCAGTTGGGTTGGCTGGCCACGGGGCAGCCCTGGCAGAGCGCCGCCGCCGCCCTGTTTGTGCCCGCCTTTGCCACCGATGAGCACTGTACCGTGCGGCTGCTGGTGCCCGGCCACCGGGTTGTGCTGTCGGGGCAGGCGGAGTTGGGCGGCTTTCAGTTTGCGGCGGCTCCGGCTGGAGCTACGGTGGTAGGCCTGCGCTACGAAAATGGTACGCCCTTCCTGGCTCGACTCCCCCTCACCGCCCCGGATACGCTGCGCTTCCGCGAAACCACCCTGGCCGAGCTGGAAACTACCCTGGAAAAGCTGAACTGAGGCCGTACTGGTGGGTGCATACTAGTGGGTGGTTTGCCTGTTGGCCTCAGAGCAGCCAGTATCCTTTCCGTAGTATTTTGCGGTCTGCCATCCTATTAACTTCTGCCTGATGGGCCCGCCTGCTACGCCACTCGCTCACGTTTCGCCCGAGGATTACCTGGCAGCTGAACGCCGCGCGGAATCCAAGCACGAGTATTGGGACGGAGAAATCCGGGCTATGTCGGGGGCCAGCTTCGCGCACAACCGAATAGCCGCCAATCTTACCATAGAAATTGGGATACAGTTAAAAGGAAAACCCTGCTCATTAGTGGGCAGTGACCAGCGGGTGCAGGTGCTGAGCGAATCGACCTTCGTGTACCCGGACCTAACCGTGGTATGCGGACAGCCTTTGTTTGAGGATAATACGAAACCCGATACCCTGCTTAATCCCATGCTGCTGGTGGAAGTGCTGTCGGCCTCAACCAAAAGCCACGGCCGGGGCGACAAATTCTTTCTCTACCGCCAGATTCCGACGCTGCAGCAGTATCTGCTGCTGGATTCGCAGCGCGTGCACGCTGAGCTGCACACCCAGGATGCGCAGGGCCGCTGGCTGCTAACTGAAACCACCAACTGGCATGACCTGCTGATGCTCGACAGTATTGGCTGCCAGGTGCCGCTGACGGATGTATACGCGGGCCTAATGCTGCCCTAGTGCCCCCAAGTGCTACCGCCGCGCGCCCAGCCGCAACGTTTGGCAGGAGTCGGATTGCACCAGGGTTTCCGTCTGAAAAGCACTCTGCCAAGCTCGGGTGGCTTTCTGTCCGCAGACCACCACCACCTCACCGGGGCCTGACTCGGCGGCTGCCCAGGCGGCGCGGCGCGCCACGGTGTGGCCCTGCTGGTACTGGGCAGCCATCTGGTAGAACAGCGGAGCATCGTTGAAGGAGCCATCCGTGCCCAGGGTATAGGTCCAGATTTCGGGCCGCTGCTGCCACTGCTGGCGCAAATGGTGCCCGTATACCAGTTGGTGGTTATCGAAGCGGTACTTGGAAAGCTGGCGCAGGTACTGCACCTGATTGAGGTAGGGGAAAGCAGCCAAAGCCAGCACCCCCGCCACGCGCTTGGCATAAGGCAGAGGCCGCGAAAAACTTGGTTGTATGAGCCGGAATACCTGCATAACCCCGGCCGCCACCAGCAAAGCCAGCAGCGGGAAAGCGGGAGCATTATACCACACCAGCTTGGTTTCCGCCAAGGAAAGTGCCAGCAGGAAGCTCCCGATAATGGCCGAAAGGGCGCGGCCCAGCCACCAGCCGGTGGTGCCAGTCGGCTGCCACCAGCCTAACCCAGCTCCCAACAGCGCCGGTAGCAGCCACACCCCAAACTGCCAGCTGACCAGCAGGCCCAGGTAAAACGCAAATGGCCCGTCATTGCCCTCCAGCTCATGGGCAGCCGGACCGCCCACCTCATACTGCCACACGGCTGCCAGGTAGCCGGGCGCGGCTGCCTCCCGCACCGCATACCAGACGGCAGCGCCCAGCACTACCAGGCCCGCCGCCAGCCAGGGCGCCGGCTTCCGCAGCCGGTGCAGGCTACCCGTGAGCCAGGCCGCCAGTAACAGGCCCGGCCCGAACATAGCCCCAGCAATACCCTTGGTAAGCACGGCAAGTGTAAATCCTGCGCCCGTTGCCCAGGCCCAACGGGCCCGGCCCGTACGCAGATATGCCACCCAGCTCAAGGCTCCCGCCGTCGTCCAAAAAGTCAAAAATGCGTCAAAGTCGGCAGTGCGAGCTACGTGGAAGCTGACGTAGCCAGGGGCGGTGAGCAAAACCAGCCCGGCCAATAAACCTGCCAGTGGGCTGCGCAACCACCGGGCCGCCGCGTAGTACACCAGTCCCACGGTAGCCAAGGCCGTAAGAGCCGCCGGGAGGCGTAAGCCCAGCTCCGTGGGGCCTAGTAGCCGAATACTGGTGGCTAAAGTCCAGAGCCAGAGGGGCGGCTTACAGTTCCAGAGGTCGGGCTGGCCCTCGTAGCGGGCCACCAGCCAGTCGTGGTGCACCAGCATGCCCAGGGCATCCAGGGCCGTGCGCGACTCGTCCCACTGCTGCACCGGGAAGGAGGCCAGTTGCCAGAATAAGGGAAAATACGCCAGGGCCAGCAGTAGCAGTAGAGGCAAAAGCCGTTGCCAAACCGGCCGGGGAGAAGAAAGGGTGGGAGGGGAGTACACGCTCTAAGCTACGGCTCCGGTCGAGGTTGTGCAAGCCCCCGTTTTGGGCCGGCTCAGAGCTTAATGCACACGTTTTGGGCCTCCGTGAAAAACCGCAGCGCCTCCAGGCCTCCTTCCCGGCCCACCCCGGAGCTCTTCATGCCCCCGAAGGGCGTACGCAGGTCGCGGTGCAGCCAGGTGTTTACCCATACCACGCCGGCGTGCAGCTGCTGGGCCAGGCGGTGCGCCCTCCTCAAGTCCTGGGTCCAGATGGTGGCCGCCAGGCCGTACTCAGTGCCGTTGGCCCAAGCCAGCGCCTGTTCCTCCGTATCAAAGGGGATGAGGGTGACTACCGGCCCAAATATTTCCTCCTGGTTTACCCGGCACTCAGGCGCTAAGCCTTCAAACACGGTAGGCTGCAGAAAATACCCCTCGGCGCAACGACCTGGTACCTGCACCCGCTGCCCGCCCGCCAGCAGCCGGCCACCTTCCTGCTTGGCTAGCTCAATATAGGACAGTACTTTCTGCAGATGCGCTTCACTGACCAAGGCGCCCTGGCGGGTGTGCTCGTCCAGCGGGTCACCCACGGTTAGGGTTTGCACTTGGCACAAGAATTCGGCTTTAAATTGCTCGTAGATGGGCCGCTCCACAAAGATGCGGGAGCCGCACAAGCATATTTGGCCCTGGTTGGCAAAGGAGCTGCGCAGGCTGGTTTGCACGGCCTCGGCCAGGTCGCAGTCGGCGAAGATGAGGTTGGGGTTTTTGCCGCCCAGCTCCAAGGATAGTTTTTTGAAGCGCGGAGCGGCCGAGCGGGCAATCTGCTCCCCGGTTTTAGTGCCGCCCGTGAAGCTGATGGCCCGGATGCCGGGATGGTCAACCAGAGCCTGACCCACGGCCGGGCCCGTGCCGTGTACAATGTTGAGCACGCCCGCCGGCAAACCTGCCTCCTGGGCTAGTTCGCTCAGCAAAAAGGCCGTGTACGGGGTCAGCTCCGAGGGTTTGGCCACCACGCAGCAGCCTACGGCCAGGGCTGGGGCAATTTTCCAGGTGAACAGGTACAGCGGCAGGTTCCAGGGCGAAATACAGGCCACCACGCCCAGCGGGTGCCGTACCGTGTAGTTCACCGCCACGCCCTCCTGCACGTGGGCCTCGGTGGCAAAATGCTGCGCCGCCGTCCCGAAAAAGGCAAAATTGCTGGCCGCCCTCGGGATGTCCAGGGTGCGGGCCAGGCTGAGGGGCTTGCCATTGTCCTGGCTTTCGGCCCGGGCCAGACGGTCCAGGTTGTGGTCAATCAGCTCAGCGAGGCGCACCAGGCGGCGGCCCCGCTCCTCGGCCGCCAAAGCCCGCCAGGCGGGCAGGGCCGCTTCGGCAGCGCGCACGGCCGCATCCACGTCGGCGGCATCAGAGTCCGGCACCTGCCCAAACGGCTGGCCAGTGGCGGGCTCGAGTAGGGGCAAGTAGCGGCCCGCCGCCGGGGGCAGCAGCTGGCCGCCAATGTAGTTCTGAAGCTGAATCATAGGCGTAACGGGAAGGGCCGCTACCTGCCGCTACCGTTGCTGAGGCAGCGGGGGCTCCGGCAAATTCGACTCGGATACGATATAGAGCGGGCGCTGCCGCACGTTGGCGCTGAGCCGGGCCATATACTCGCCAATAATGCCCACCGCAATCAGCTGCACCCCGCCCAGAAACAAAATGCTCACCATCAACGAAGCCCAGCCGGGCTCGTAGTCCTTGCTTACGAAGCGGGCATAGAGCGTGAACAGCATCACCAAAAACGCCACTCCCGATACCACGAAACCGCCCACAGTAGCGGCTTTCAGGGGCACATCCGAAAAAGCCGTAATGCCATCCAGAGCCAGCTTGATCATTTTGCGGTAGGTGTAGCCCGTTTCGCCGCCGGCCCGCTCGGCCCGGTCATATTCCAGGTAGGTCTGGCGGTACCCAATCCAGGAAATCTGCCCCCGGATAAACTTGTTCTGCTCGGGCATGCGCCGCAACGCTTCCACCACCTTGCGCGAAATCACCCGAAAGTCGCCGGTATCCACGGGAATCGAAATGTTGGTAATGTTGGCTAGAATCCGGTAAAATAGTTTGGCTGTGAGCTTCTTGGCGGCGCTTTCACCCTGGCGGGAGCGACGCTTGGCGTACACTACCTCGTAGCCCTCGTGCAGCTTCTGGTACAGCTGCGGAATCAGCTCGGGCGGGTCCTGCAAATCCGCATCAATGATAACTACGGCCTCCCCCTCGGCCCGGTCGAGGCCGGCCGTCACGGCAATCTGGTGCCCGAAATTGCGGCTGAAGTTGATGAAATGCACCCGGGAGTCGCGGGCAGCCAAGGTCTGAATCAGGGCCAGTGACTGGTCGCGGGAGCCGTCGTTGATAAAGATGAACTCGTAGCCCCCCGGTAACGGCATAGGGTCCAGCACACCGCGCAGGCGTTCATACAGCGCCGGAATATTGTCTTCTTCGTTGTAAATGGGGATGATAACGGACAGATCCACGCGACAGAAGGAAGAAAGCAGGTAAAAGTTAGGCGGCCGGCTTGCGGGCCAGGGCAAACACGCTCACGCCTACGGGCAGGTTCAGGTGGCGGAGCAGGCAGTTTTCGGCCCGCAGCAGCCAAATGAGGGAGGTATTGACCGGGGCAGGCAACGCCAGCAGGTCGCCGGTACCGGATTCCGCCTCGGGCCGAACCGGACCGCGCAGGCGCTGGGCCTGGCGCACCAGAAACGTGGGGAAAAACAGGGCAAAATTCCAGTATGATTTCCGCTGTACCTGCAGCGCTGCTGCCGTAAGGGCCTGGCCTAGGGAAGCGGCCGTATAGCGGCGGAAGTGGCGGTTTACCACGTCGTGCTGGCTCCAGAGCTGGGGAAAGGCCGGCACGTATACCAGCAGCTGCCCGCCCGGCTTGAGTACCCGCCGCCACTCGCGCAGGGCACGCTGCTCATCCTCAATGTGCTCCAGTACATCGGAGGCCACCACCACGTCGAAGGAGTTATCGGCAAATTCCAGCCGGGCTCCGTCCATTACCGATACGTTCGGAATCCGGCGCTGGTGGGCCAGGGCAATGGCCGCCTCACTGATATCGATGCCCGTGAGGTTGTGGAAGCCGATGGCCCGAAGCTGCTGCTGCAAAGGACCGCCGGAGCAGCCAATTTCCAGAATAGCGGCCGTTTTTGGCAGATTCATTTGCTGTAACTGGTCGAACACGCCGGCGCGCCGTCCCCGGAACCACCAATGATTTTCCTCCAGCTGATGATACAGCGCCTCGTACTGAACTTGCATAAGGACGAAATTACGGAATTGCCGGGCTATACCTGCCTTCGACAACGCGGAGAAGTAAATATGAGGATTTCGAAAAAAACAGGAAGTACCGGGCCAGCAGGCTCCAGCTTGGCGGGCTAGGGAACCGGTACGCCGGGGGAAGGCAGGCGGGACAGCAGCAGCAGCGTCTGGCAGGAGCCGTTCTGGTGCACTTCAATCATGCGGAAGGCCGAGTCCAAGGGGGCTTTGAAGGCGGGGTCGCAGGTAACGACTACCGAGCCCAGCGGCGGGGTGCGGGTACCTGGCTCATTCAGAATGGTGAGGCGGTTGCCGGCATGCTGCTCAAACTCGGCCTTATAATAGAGCAGCATGCTGTTGGCCATGCCGTGGGTAAGAACCGTTACGTTGTTAACCTGGGGCTGCTCCCGGGCTAGGCGAGTGATGTAGCGGCCCAGGTGGCCATCGGGCCCGAGGCCAAAGTCACTGTGGCGCTCGGCAATGAGCTGGGTGGTAATGGCATAGTAGGGCAGTAGCACCACGCACCCGATGAGTAGCACCTGGGCCAGTACCCCCGCCACCCGGCCTACCCGGGGCCGGTACAATTCCCGCAAGTCCTGGTAAGCAATGCTCAGCCCCAAGCCCAGTAGCAAAGCCAGGGCCGGGTAAATGGGGGCATCGTACCACTCCAGCTTGCTTTGGGCCGAGCTGATAACCCCTAGCCAACTCAAGCAGAAAAGCACCAGCATCCAAGCGGCCCGTTTTACCAGCCCGGCCGGCTGCAGAATACCCGCTACCACCAAGGCCGGCAGCAGGGCCCAGAGCCAGGGGGCGAAAAAGCGTTGCCGGAAGTTTTCCAGGTAAAAATCCCAGGGGTGCACGTGGTTGTCGAGGGTAGTGAGAAAGCGGCCGCCCAGGTCGTTATTCTGCACGGCTTCCCAGTAGCCAGGGTCCAGGGGCTCCCGCACCAGAAAGTAAGTGGCCATGACGGCCAGCCACACCACCGCTGCCAGGTATACGCCTGGCTGGCGCAGCAGCCACAGCAGCTTGCCCCGGCCCAGAGCATATACGGCCAGCCCCGGCAGCCCGAGCAGGGCCGCGGGGCCCTTTGTAAGCGTAGCCAGTAGTACGCTCAGTGCTACCCACAGCAAATGCCGCCGCGCCCCGGTTTCCAGATACTGAAAGAAATGCACCCAGAGCAGCACCTGCCAAAAAATCAGCAGGGCATCGTAGTCGGCGGTGCGGGCCACGTGCAGGCGCACAAAGCCGGTGGTAGTTACCAGAATAACGCCGGCCAGTACGCCGGCCCAGGGCCGGCGCAGCACCCGGGTCGCAAACCGGAACAGCAGCAACACGGTGCCTAAAGAGGCCAGCAGGGTGGGCAGGCGCAGGGCCCAGGCCGAAATGCCGAATAGCTTGAGCGAAAGTACCTGCAGCCAGATCAGTAGGGGCGGCTTGGTGTTCCAGTGGTCGGGCGCGCCATCGTAGTGCGGAACTAGCCAATGGCCGTTTCTCAGCATTTCCGTAGTGTTTACCGCCACCCTCGACTCATCGTAGAGCTGCACCGGGGTGCGGCCCAGCTCATAGTACAGCGGAAAAACCAGGAGCAAGAGCAGGAGTAACAGGCGGTTTTCCGGGTGCTGCAACCACTGCTGAATGCGCGGAAATAGCGAGCGGGTGGAAGAGGGCTGAACTTCCGAAAGAGCCATGCAGGTAAGGATAAGGAGCGAGCAGATAGGGGTGCCCTGGTTGAGCAAGGCGTTCGGGCACCGTGCAGGCCAACAAATATAGAGCAGATTCCCGCGGGTACAGGAATTAGCAGAAGGGTAATACTAGCCGCCGCTCAGGCGGTTAGGGACTGGAATGGAGGTGGATAAATCTGGGAATGAGCAGCGAAAATGAGGTTTCCTCTGTTACTTTTGCGCACCGTTCAATAGTGAACCTTACCTACTTCTGCTCCCCCGTTCATGAAAAATGCTTTACTGGCTTTGTCGCTGGTTTCCCTGGTTGCCTGCGGAAAAGATGATGCCGCCGCCGACAGCGACGTGCTCATGTCATCTGATATTGACAGCATCGTGGGCTGGGTAGCCGACCCCAATGCGCTGGTAAAGGGAGAAGCTCACTCTGGGCAGTATAGCCTGCGCGTAGATCCCACGCACGAGTTCAGCCCCGGCTTCAGCTCCCTGATTGGGCGCATGACTGCCACTCGCCCCCGGGGAGCAAAACTGGAGGCCTGGGTGTACGCCACCGACAAAAACTCGGCCGCCAAGCTGGAGTTCGTTATCAAAGAGGCCGATGGCAAGGAAGCCCTGCACGAGCAGGTGAAAATAGCCGAATCGGCGGGCGAATTTGGCAAGTGGGTGAAAGTATCGCGCGACATTGTATTCCCCAAAACCGTCAGCTACTCCTCGCAGGTTGTTATCTACGTGTCGCGGGCCGAGGCTACTTCCCCCGCCTACGTGGACGATATCACGCTAACGGCCCTTCGGTAGGTAGCGGAGTGCTCCTTCTTCGGGTGGAGCCATAGCAGGGCAGCGGGTGTGAGGCTTGGCACAGCTGGGCATTGCACCCGCTGCCCTGCTATTATTGCAGACTGGCTGGCCCTTTTTCGGACTGGTTTCTCTTGCGCCAAGGGCCTGTTGTCTCCCTTATACTGTATCCATGAAACAACGCTACTGGTCGGGGCTGGTTATTATATTGCTGCTGCTGGATACTTTGCTCACCTACCGGCAAAACTACCAGCTGCCTCTCGATGGCGACCTGGTGCCAACCATCTTTCCGGCGCCCTGGTACAGCCAGGTGATGCACGACCCCTTTGGCTGGGCCGTGCTGACGCGCCAGGAAGTATACGCGGGCACCAACCGGTTTTTTGCCCATGCCGGCATGACGCTGTACTGGAAGCAGGTGCCCTTGCTGTTGCAAGCGTTCCTATCGGCCATCGACAGCCTGTACGTGGCCAGTGCTTTGTTCAACGTGGCTACCCAGCTGGCCCTCATTGGTTTACTGGCCGCCTACGTGCGCCTGGGGGCGCAGGGCGAGCGTACTGGCTGGGGCTTCTGGCTGGCGGTGCTGCTGCTGTTTCCTCTGTTCCAGACCAGCGGGTTCTATGAGCAGATGGGCATTACCAACCAGGCCATTACCTACACCTTCTTCTACGCTTTTCCGCTGGCTTTGCTGCTACTGGTGCTGTGGCCCTTTTACCGGGCCGCCTGCCGCAATGAGCCGCTGCGCCTCCCGTTGTGGCAATGCGTGCTGCTGGTGCTGCTGATGGTGGTAACTGTTTTTAACGGACCCGTAGTGGTGGCCTCGGTGGCAATTGTGCTGCTGGTAGTGGGCGTGTACTGGCTCCGGCAGCAAATCCGGCAGTGGCGGCAGGGTATCCGGCAGCTGCCGCTGGCGCAGGGTTGGCTGTCGGGGCAGGCGCTGGGGCTGCTGGCTATTTTGGGGCTGCTGAGCGTGTACTCCCTGTATCTGGGCCGCTACAACGCCGAAAATTCCGATACGCACACGCTCAAGCAGCTGTATGAGCTGCTGCCTACGGGTATCTACAACTCCTTCATGCTCCAAACGGGCCTGCAGGTGCTTATTGGGGTGGTACTGCTCAACGGGCAGCTGCTCCGCCACGTGGTGCCCGCCTCACCGGAGCGTAGCCGGGTGCTGCTGGCGCTACGCCTGGTAGGTCTGTTCAGTGTGGTGTACTTGCTGCTGCTGCCCTTTGGCGGATACCGGCCCTACCGGCCCTTCCTCGTGCGCGGCGACTCTATTCTGCCCATTATCGTGGCGTTGCTCTTCGCCTACGGCGTCTCCGCCTATTACCTGCTGCGCCACCTGCGGCTGCCGGTGGTGCGCTGGAGCTACGCTGCGGCCACGGGCCTGTTGCTGCTATACTTTGCCAAAGCCGACTCCAACCCCGTGATGCCCCGCACCAACGAGTGTGAGCGGTGGGCCCTCGACCAAATGGCCCAGTCGCCGGAGCCGGTGGTGCGCGTGTCCAATGAGTGCAATGTGCTGGCCTGGGGCCCGATGTACGATTTTCACATGTCGGAGCTGCAGGGCAAGATGCTGCACTACTGGCGCGTTACTCCGGCCCCCAAGCAGTACCAGCAATAGAGTAGCTTGCGGCCGGTTTAGGCTCCAGTAGCGGCCGGTACACTGGCCGCTGCTGGCCAGATTTCTTGTTTATTTTTTCTTTCGCCTCCCCCTATGACGCGCTTTGCCCCGGTTCTGCTTCTGACTGGCCTGCTGGCTGCCTGTACGCCCGGTCCCGCACCCGCAGCGGCCGATGCTACGCTGGCCTTCAACGATTTTGAGAATGTATCAGGCTGGCTGATTGGTTCTCCCTATGAAGCCACCTTGAGCCGGGATAAAGCTCATTCGGGCAAATTCAGCTGCCGCGTCGATGCGGAGCATGAGTACAGCCTGGGCTACAAAAACACTCTAAGCCAACTTGCCTCCGATTACCCCCCCAAACTAACCATTGGAGCCTGGGTGTTCGTGCCCAACGCTCAGGCCAAGGCCAAACTGGTGACGGAAATAAAATCCCCTGACCAGCCCGGCAGCGGGCAGCTCTGGGAGGGGGTAGATTTGAGCACGGCCGTATCCGTGTTTAATAAATGGCAGTACGTGGAGCAAACCATTACGGTACCCGCCACGGCCGGCCCGCAAAGCACTCTGCAAGTCTACGTGTGGCGCGACCAAACCAAAGTGCCGGTCTACGTGGATGATATGCGCATTTCCCTGGCCAAATAGAGGCTGTTGACACCACCGTATAAAAGAAGGCCGGCTCCTGTAAGGAGCCGGCCTTCTTTATTCTGTGACGGTAATCGTGCGGCGCAGGTGCACGGGCCAGGTGCGGTAGTTGCGACTAATTAGGCCAATATCCAGGATATATTGCCCCGGCTGCTGCGGGGCCTGAATGCGCAGGGTTTGTTGCCAGGGCTGCCACACATCCACCTCCAGGGGTGCCTCCACCGGGGCCGTGTCCGAGGGCCAGTCGTGGGGCTTGAAGAACACGGTGCGTACCAGCGTGGGGTGGTCTACGCGCGTGCCGGAGTGCAGGGGCCGTAACTGCTCAGGTACGCGCACCTCCACCGGAATAGTGGTTTGCTCCCCGACCTTAATAGTTGTGGGCAAGGAGTCCAGCAGGGCCAGCTGCACCCCGCGGTGCGCCTTGATATAGGCATTGAGGGCTACCGTATCCTGGGGCGGATTAGAGTTGATAACCCGGTAAGGCGTTTGGGGAAAGCGGAAGTACACCGGCGAAACCGTACTAGCCGGCTCCACCCCAAACGGCTCCAGAAAATTAGCCGGGTTAGCACCCTGCTCCGCCAAGTAGTCAATTGACCAGTCTACCCGCACGGTCTGTACCGAGTCGGGGCTGTGGCGGGCGCTCAGCACCATGGTTTCGCTGGGAATAGCCCACCAGGGCCAGCCCGCGCGCAGGGTTTGCGGGTCCACGTTATCGGGGTACATCAGGTATTTGCGCTCCGGAAACTGGCGAGTGTAGGCCAGCAGCTGCCGCAGCCACTGCTGGTAGGCCGTGTACGGAATGTGCTGGTACCACAGCACGCCCAGGCGCACGGTGAGCACCAGCCCAACCAGGCCAGCCGCCAGCCATTTGCCCCGGGTGCCCGCCCGTTCCAGGGCCGGCAAAACCTCCATGGCCAGAGGCACCGCAATAAAAATGGTGAGCGGGAACAGCAGGTTTTCCAGGTAAGTAACCTCGGTATAATCGGCGCGGGTGACGATGGTGATAAAGGCGTAGCCACCCACAAAGGCCCACACCAGGCCCAGGCGCAAAGTAGCCAGCCAGTTGCGCTGGCGCAGGTAAAACACCGTGAGCACCACCACCGATAGGGGCAGAGCAATGAAGTTTCGGGCGCACAGCCGCCGGAAAATATCGAAGCTCTCCAGGGACAGATAGTGCGGAAAGAACCGGATAAGGTTGGGCTTAAAGGTCATCTGCGTGTCCTCGTAGGAGCCAGCCGGAATCAGCATGGCCCGCAGCCCGTACATCAGAAAAGCCAGCACCAGAAACCCGTAGTAAGGCTTGTCACGGAAACGCTTGTTCAGCAACCAGTCATAGAGCCACAAAAACATAAAGGGAATGATGGCAATAGGATAGCCAAAGATGATAACCGGCACCAGGGCGGCCAGGGCCAGCGTGCTGAACTTTAGCTGAATGGGGGCCTGCCGGGAAATGCCCGCGTAAAACAATAGCAGCACTACCAGGGTCTGGGGCATCTCCGACTGCGCCCAGTAGAAGGCCCGCGTAGACAGCAGCACAAATAGCAGCACTACCACCAGGGCTACCGCCTCGTTGCGCAGCCAGTAGGCGCATGCCAGGAAAATAGCCAGGTAAAAACCCACAAACATCATAGAGTACAGGCGCAGTACCTGGTCCAGGGGTAGGCCCATACGCACGGCCGTGAGCGTGGGCCACTGCGTTACAATGGCCACAAACCGGCGGTTCTGCACGTACAAAGCCTGGGTTTTGGTGTACACATAGGTATGCCAGGCCAAATCGTAGTACGCAGCTCGCTCCAGATAAAAATGCCAGGCCAGGGCGGCCAGCACCAACATGGCCAGTAAGCCCAGCAATACTGGCCAGCGGGTGGCGTACTGTTTAGAAAGAAGCATAGAGAAGATAACTGGAAAAGGCACCGGCAGGCACTGGCCAGTAGTGCCGGCCCCGCGCTGCTGAGAAAGAAAAGCGGGTAAAGATACTGGTAGGGGCCAAGCGCACCGCAAGGGTGGGGCACTCTTTCGGGGCTTGGCTAGAGGCTACCCGTACGCCCGCCGTCCACCGGAATGTTGATGCCCGTGATGTAAGCCGCCGCCGCCGAGGCCAGAAACACCACCGCTGCCGCTACTTCCGGAGCCTGCCCGAAGCGCTGGGCCGGAATCAGCCGGAGCATGGCCGCCTCTACCTGCTCGGTGGTTTGGCCGGTCTGCTCGGTTTTCTTTTCGATGAGGGAGGTGTGGCGTTGGGTGACGGTGGCCCCGGGCAGCACGTTGTTTACCGTAATGCCGTCGGCCGCCAGCTCGTTGGCCAGGGTTTTGGCCCAGTTGCCCACCGCCGCCCGAATGGTATTGCTCACGCCCAGGCCCGGCAGCGGCTGTTTTACCGAGGTGCTGATAATGTTGATAATGCGGCCCTGCCCGCGCTGACGCATGCCCGGTACCAGGGCCTGGGCCAGCAGATGGTTGCACACCACATGCTGCTCAAATGCCGCCCGGAATGCCTCCACCGTTGCCTCCAGAATAGGCCCGCCCGCCGGTCCGCCGGTGTTGTTCACCAGCACATTAAACCCCGCCGGATGCGCGCCTAGGTACTCCTGCACCCGTTCTCGCAAAACATCGGGCTGGCTGAAATCGGCCACAATGAAGTCGTGCCGCTGGCCGGCGGGCGTGGGTAGGGCGGCGGCTACCTCGCGCAGGGCTGCTTCGTTGCGGGCCAGAAGCGTGAGCGTGGCCCCGCGCCGGGCTAGCTCTTCGGCCACGGCCCGGCCAATACCTTGGGTGCTGCCGCCCACCAGGGCGCGTTGAGACAGAAAATCCATAAGAAAAGAGAGAGAGAAACTGAATAGGAAAAAAGGCGGAAACCGGGGGCGCCGGCCGCCGGAACGGTGGGGCAAATTACAGGATGCTGGGCTGCTACGCCGGAATGTTGTTATTTGCCTGCGGTGAGCCGCCCGCAGGCAATGAGCCCACTCACTATTTCCTTACTTCACAAGTGCACGCTATGTCTGTCGCTCGTCCGTTCAATTTTCAGCAGTGGATTGATGAACACCGCCACCTGCTCAAACCACCCGTAGGCAACCAGCAGGTATTCAAAGACAACAAAGACTTTATTGTGATGGTAGTGGGTGGCCCCAACACCCGCAAAGACTACCACGTGGACGAGGGGGAGGAGCTGTTCCTGCAGATAGAAGGTGACATCGTGGTCAAGATTATTGAGGACGGGCAGCCCGTGGATATTGAAATCAAGCAGGGCAGCATGTTCCTGCTGCCGGGGGGCGTGCCCCACTCGCCGCGCCGGCCGGCCGGCACCATTGGCCTGGTGCTGGAGCGCTACCGCACGGCGGGCGAGCTGGACGGCTTTCAGTGGTACTGCGAGAATTGCGGCCATAAGCTGCACGAGGAATTTGCCGAAATTACCGACATCGTGGCCCAGCTGCCGCCCATCATGAATGCCTTCTGGGCCTCTGATGCGCTGCGCACCTGTAAGGTCTGCGGCACGTACATGCAGGCGCCGACCCCCGTTGTTCCCGCTCCGTAAGCGGCCATTCTGTTCTTACGTATTCTTCGTGAAGTCCCGACTGGTCTTTCTCTTCACCACGGCCCTGCTCATTCTGGCTACTTTCAACGATAAACGCTGGAAGCCGCTGGAAGTATTCGATAACGACCAGGGGGGCTACTACGTGTACCTGCCCTCGGTGCTACTCTATCAGGCTGCCGGTCGGGCCGATTCGTTGCAGAGCGTTCAGCAAACGTACCGCCCCGGCCCCCGGCCCTACATGGGCTTACTGACGCTGCCCAACGGCAACGTTATATCCAAGTACCCCTTGGGCCTGGCCCTGGCCGAACTGCCCTGGTTTGCGGGTGCCCACACCTGGGCCCGCCTGCGGGGCCTGCCGGCTGATGGGTTTTCCCGGCCTTACCAGCAGGCCATTATGCTGGCCGGGCTGTTTCATGGGGTGTTGGGGCTGTGGCTGCTGCGCAAACTGCTGCGGCGCTTCTTTCCGCAAGATGATGCTACCGTGGCCTGGGCGCTGGCCGGTATTGGCTTGGGCACCAACTGGTTTATGTATGCCAGCTACGAAGGCGCCATGGCCCACGGCCTGTTATTTGTGTGGCAGCTAAGTATTGTTTGGGCTACGGCCTCCTGGTACGAAACGCGCCGCACTGAGTGGGCGGCCGCTCTGGGCTTGCTACTGGGCCTCGCCATTCTGACCCGGCCTACCGAGGCGCTGTATGCCCTGGTGCCGTTGGGGTGGGGGCTGGCCACCCAGGGCGGTCTGAGCGGCTGGCTGCGCTGGCTGCAGAGCCGGCCCGGACAGGTGCTGCTGGCCACTGCCATGGTGCTGGCAGTAGCGGTGTGGCAGCCGGTTTTCTGGCACGCGGTAAGCGGGCAGTGGTGGCTGGATACGTATCAGGGCGAGGGGTTCGACTTCACGCGCCCGCATGTGCTGGATGGCTTGTTCAGCTTCAAAAAAGGCTGGCTGCTATACACGCCCTTGGCTGCCGTGGCGCTGGTTGGCGTTTTCTTTCTGCCGCCGCGTCTGCGGGGGCTGCGCGGGGCCCTGCTGCTGGCAGTACCCGTTGTGGTATACGTTACCTTCAGCTGGCGGGAGTGGTGGTACGGGGGCAGCTTCGGAGCCCGGCCGCTTATCAGCCTCTACCCCATGCTGGGGCTGTGCCTGGCGGCACTGGTGGCCGCCTCAGTGGCCTGGCAACGGCCCAGGCGGGTGGCGCTGCGGGCGGTGCTGGCCCTGGGCATTGTGCTCAACCTCTGGCAAACCTACCAGTACGCAGCCGGTGTAATTCACTGGGACAGCATGACGGCTGACCGGTACCGACGCAACTTTTTCATTGGCTCTATCAAAAAACTGCCGTCCGATTTGCGCCTGCCTTAACATTCGTTCCTGTGCTTTCCATCGACATTCACACGCACATTCTGCCCGAGCGGTGGCCCGATTTGCGGGAGCGGTATGGCTACGGCGGGTTTATCCGGCTGGAACACCACCGGCCCTGCTGTGCCCGCATGCTGCAGGACGACAAGTTCTTCCGCGAAATTCAGGATAACTGCTGGGACCCCCAGGTGCGCCTGCGGGAGTACGACCAGTTTGGTGTGCAGGTGCAGGTGCTGAGTACGGTGCCCGTCATGTTCAGCTACTGGGCCAAACCGCTCGATACGCTCGACCTCAGCCAACTGCTCAACGACCACATTGCCGGCGTGGTGCAGCGCTACCCCGCGCGCTTCGTGGGGCTGGGCACCCTGCCCATGCAGGCCCCCGATCTGGCCATCCGGGAGCTGGAACGCTGCCGGAAAATCGGGCTGGCGGGTGTGCAGATTGGCTCCCACGTCAACGACTGGAACCTCAACGAGCCGGCGCTATTTCCAATATTTCAGGCGGCTGCGGAGCTGGGTATGTGCGTGTTTGTGCATCCCTGGGACATGATGGGCCAGCAGCAGATGCCCAATTACTGGCTGCCCTGGCTGGTGGGGATGCCCGCCGAAAGCAGCCGGGCCCTGTGCAGCCTCATTTTCGGGGGGGTGCTGGAGCGCCTGCCCACATTGCGGGTAGCTGTGGCCCACGGCGGCGGCTCCTTTGCCCACACCATTGGCCGCATTGAGCACGGCTGGCAGGTGCGCCCCGACCTCTGCGCCGTAGACAACCCCCGCAACCCCCGCGAGTACCTCGGCCGCTTCTGGGTAGATTCCCTGGTGCACGACCCACTGATGCTGGAGTACCTGGTGAAAACCCTGGGCGCCGACAAAATCACGCTCGGCACCGACTACCCGTTCCCGCTGGGCGAGCTGGAGCCCGGCCAGCTCATCCGCTCCATGCCCTGGGCCGACGACGTAAAGGCCCGGATGCTGGGCCAGAATGCCCTGGATTGGCTGGGCCTGCCGGCGGAGCGGTTTGCGCGGTGAGGTGGTGAAAGGTGAAATTGCGAAGTTGTGAAGTTGTGAAGGGGCAGCCTGTCAACCTGAGCTTGCGAAGGACTTTGCTGCGCCTGAACGAACCACTGTTACGGTAATCGGTGCCATGTGATAAGGTCCTTCGCAAGCTCAGGATGACAGGAACTTCCCTATCTACTTGGTCATGTCACAATTTCACCTTTCACAATTTCACCACTTCGCTCTTCACAACTTCACCGCCGGTATCTTTGCTTTCCATGACCTACCAGCCCACCCTTGAGTTTGCCCGCGGCCTTGATGCCCAGGATCCTTTGCGCGAGTTTCGCCAGCACTTTCTGATACCACCCGCGCCCAACGGGGCCGGGGAATGTCTGTATTTCTGTGGCAACTCCCTGGGTTTGCAGCCCCGCACGGCCCGCGCCGCCGCCGAGCAGCAGTTCACCAACTGGCAGAATTTAGCCGTGGAAGGCCATTTCAAAGGCGAAACACCCTGGATGCACTTCCACCAGCGCCTCACCGAGGCCTCGGCCCAGGTGGTGGGTGCCAAGCCGGTGGAGGTAGTGGTAATGAATAACCTGACCACCAACCTGCACCTGCTGCTCGTGTCCTTCTACCAGCCCACGGCCACCCGCTACAAGGTGCTGATGGAAGGCGGTGCTTTCCCCTCCGACCAGTACGCCCTGGAAACCCAGGTGCGCATGCGCGGTCTGGAGCCCGACGACGCCATTGTGGAGCTGACGCCCCGCCCCGGCGAGCATACCCTGCGCACCGAAGACATCCTGGCCAAAATTGCCGAACTCGGTGATTCGCTCTGCACCATCATCATGGGTGGCATCAACTACTACACCGGCCAGGTGTACGATATGGCCGCCATAACCGAGGCCGGCCACGCCGTGGGCGCTATGGTCGGGTTCGATCTGGCCCACGCCGCCGGCAATATTCCGCTGCACCTGCACGACTGGGACGTGGATTTTGCCTGCTGGTGCTCCTATAAGTATCTCAACTCCGGCCCCGGCGGGGTATCGGGCGTGTTTGTGCACGAGCGGTTTGCCGACCAGCCCGAGCTGCTGCGCCTGGCCGGCTGGTGGGGCTACGATGAAAAGGAGCGGTTTAAGATGCGCAAGGGCTTCCGGCCCATGCGCGGGGCCGCCGGCTGGCAGCTCTCCAACGGGGCCGTCCTGACGATGGCCGTGCACGAGGCCGCTTTGGCCGAGCACATGGCCGCCGGGGGCATGCCGGCTCTGCGCCGCAAAAGCGAGCTGCTGACGGGCTATCTGGAGTTCCTGATTCAGCGCCTGGGCCTGCCCAAAACCACCCTCGAAATCATCACCCCCTCGGACCCCGCCCAGCGCGGCTGCCAGCTGTCGTTGCTGGTTCACCAGGGCGGGCGCGACCTGTTTGAGCATCTGATGGCCGTGGGCGTTATCGGCGACTGGCGGGAGCCCAACGTGATTCGGTTGGCCCCCGTACCGCTCTACAATACCTTCGAGGACGTGTACCACGTGGGTGAAGTGCTGGCCGAGTGGGCTGCCCGCCAGTAACACTGGTGTAAAATACGGGGGTTGAGCCACTTTCCGGCACCGGAAGTTGTTTCTTCGTATATCCCTGCGGCCCCGGCCGCTTCTCATTGCTGACTTTCTTTTCTTGACGATAATGGCCGAAGAATACGCGGACAAAATGAGCCGCAAAACCGACGCCGAGCTGCGCGACTACGTGGCTAACCGGTTTCAATACCGGGAAGACGCCGTGCTGGCGGCCATTCAGGAGGCCGAGCGCCGCCAGCTGGCTTTGCCCGACTTGGATGTAGCTCAGTTGCGCCAGGAGTTATCGGCGGTGATAACCCAGCAGCAGGCCACGCGCCAGCAGCTGGAGGCCGAGCAGGCTCAGGCCGAAACCGAAGTGCCCGAGGCTGGGCCGCTACTGTATTCGCCCACGGCCATCACCGTGTTTTCGCTGTGCGTGTCGCCGGTGGTGGGAGCGGTATTGTTGGCCATCAACCTGCGCCGTTTGCAGCGGGTGGGGGCTACCGGACGGCTGGTGCTGTTCGTGCTGGCCTACCTGGCGGTGCGCCTGGCGCTGGTGGCCTCCGGGCAGATGGTGCTGGCCCTGATTGCCGAGGTGGGGGCGGTACTGGCCTATTCGCTCTGGTTTTGGCCCCGCTACATTCGGGTTAGTCAGTTCCAGAGTCGTAACTGGGCCGTGCTGTTCCTGGTGTGCGTGGCCGTGAGCTTAGCCTGGGGCCTGCTCATCGTGCAAAATAACCCGCAGGTGCAGCAGATGATTGAGCAGATGCGCACCGCCACCACCAAGTAATCCGGCTGGTCCGTGTCGCTGAAACCGCTCCATTTGCCCGCCGCCGAGCTGTGGCTGGACCCGGAGTTTCTGCCGTTGCCGGCGGCTGAAACGCTGCTGGCTTTGCTCACGGAAGTCGTGCCCTGGCAGCAGCAGCCCATCCGGCTATTCGGGCGCGAGGTGCTGCAGCCCCGGCTCACGGCCTGGTACGGCGACGCCGGAGCCACCTACTCTTACTCTGGGCTGCATCTGGAGCCTTTGCCCTGGCTGCCGGCCTTGGCGCAGGTTCGCCAACGGGTGGAGCAAGCCACGGGCTGCCGGTTCAACAGTGTGCTGCTGAACCTCTACCGTTCCGACCAAGACAGTATGGGCTACCACGCCGACGATGAGCCGGAGCTAGGTCCTGAGCCCACTATTGCCTCCCTCACGCTGGGAGCCACCCGTACCTTCCGGCTCAAGCCCCGGCCGGCAGCCTTTCCCGGCGCTGCCCCGCTGCCCGCGCCGCTGAGTATACCGCTTACCTCGGGCAGCCTGCTGGTAATGCGCGGACTCACCCAGCAGAACTGGCTGCACGCCCTGCCCAAAACCACCCGTCCCGTCGGCCCCCGTATCAACCTCACCTTCCGGCGAGTGTCGCCTGCCAAACAGAAGCAGGCGTTTGCCATCCACCAAAAAGCCCCCGCTACGAAACCGTAACGGGGGCCTTTTCATACACACTAAGCACTAAGCACTAAGCACTACATATCAAACCGCAGGCCCAGGTAGCCGAGGCGGCCGATTTGCGGGCCGCCGAATACCTGAATGTTGTTGGTGTTGAAGGCGTTGGAAATACCAGCTTGGAAGGTGGTGCCAAATTTCGGGACGGTATAGCCCAGGTAGGCATCCGTGGTGCTGTAGTCCCGGATAGTGCCGGTGGCGAAGGGCATTTCCTGCAGGTGGCCCTGTACCCAGCGGTAGTTCACGGTGTAGCTGAAATTGCCGGCCTGCCCGTTGGCGCCCACGTTGTACTTGTGCTTGGGCGCGTTAAAGAACGTTTGGAAGCCTTCGGGCAGGTTGCTGCGGTCCAGCACGTTCAGGGAGTAGTTGCCGGTGATGTTCAGGGCCTTGCGGAAGTAGTACGTCAGGCCGGCCGTAACGCCCTGGGTTTTCACCTGCTCGGCGTTGTTATAGTAGGCGTACAGTACCCGGGTCGGCTTGCTCTGGTCAGTGTAGGCGGTGGAGTAGCCGGCAGCCAGCTGCTGGGGCGTGGGCCGTGAGCCGTCGGTGTTACCCACGAACGTCTGGGCCCCAATGAAGCCGTCGTAGGCGCTGCGGAAGTAGCTTACGTCGGCGTACACGTTGGGCAGAATGGCGCCTTTGTAGCCGATTTCCGCTGTGTTCACGCGCTCCAGCTTCAGGGGGGCAGCGTTGTACTCGTAGGGTTGCAGCACGGCCGGGTTGGTTTGGGCGGCGGCCAGCAGCTGGGGCGAGTTAAACAAGCTCAGGTTATAGCCCTGGAAGCCGTTGCCGATGTTGCCAATCAGCACGCCCGTCCGGATGTCGTTGTAGAAGTACTGCTCGGTCTGGGAAGGCGCGGCCGTAGCTGGCCCGGAAGTTATGCTCCCGCTTGCTGCCCGCCGAGTATACCACCGAAGCCCGGGGTGAGAAAGCAGGGTCAAAGTTCTTGAAGCCGTCGAGGCGGCCGGCCAGAGCCAGCTTCAGGCGCTCATCCAGCAGTTTCTTGGTCACCTGCGCGTAGCCGCCCAGCTCGTGGTTCTGAATCCGGTCGTCCACGTCGGAGAACAGGTTGCCATTGGACCCCAGGCGGAATTTGCGGTAGGCGGCGCCCACAATCAGGTCGGCGGTTTCGCCCAGCTTGAAGTTGTACTGCGCGTTGCCTTCGTTCAGTAAAGAGCTGGGATTGAGGCGCGCGCCCCGGCCCGGCGTGGCATCGGCAATAATGGTGCTGCGCAGCGTCTGGAACGTGGCGCTGCCGGGGTCAAGCTGCAGGCGGTTGGCGGCCGTTTGGGCCTGCTGCTGTGCTTCCTCCACGCTGGCGTTGCGGTTGCGGGCCGCCGTGTAGGCATTATTGTAGGTAAAAAAGTACTCCTGCGCATACGTCCGGCCCGGAATACCCAGCGCATTGGTGGCATCCACCGTGTTCTGAATGAAGGAGCCCAGGAAGTTCAAATCGTACGAGTTCTGCCCGAAATCCTGGACTGACTGGCCGCGCAAAAACCACCGCTCTCCTTTAATCTCGCCGTGGTATTGGTTCGTGCCGAAATCCTTGAAGCGGTAGCGGCTGGAGCTCTGGTAGCTGGCCGTGCCCCGGTTGTAGCTGGCACCCACCGTCAGCTTAATAGAGCTGGTGAGCAGGTAGGAAAGAGAGGGATGAATTTTCAGCGACTTAGCTTTATTGTCATCCGCCACCAGGGTTCTCTCATCAAAGCCAGGCATAAACACGGTTTTGCCGTACAGTTCCGGGTTCACGGTAAACAAGCCCGGAATATTTTGCTGGGGGCCGTAGGTACTGGCCACGTCGCCGTAGCGGTTCACGGCATCGTAGCCCAGCGGGGAGCCCTGCGCATTGTTGCGTCGCTCTACTTGGGTGCTGGTGGCCGAGTAGTTACTGGCCAGCCAGTCGTTAGCCGTTAAATATGCTCCGGTAACCTTGAAGGCAAACTTCTCCCCGATTTTCTTGGCGTAGCGCACCTGCCCGTCAAAGAAGCTCCGCTCCCCGCCGCGTACACGCAGGGTCAGGCCCTCGCTCACGAAAGCATCTTTGGAGTTCTGCAGCAGCACCCCGTTGAAGGCATTGGCGCCGTACAGGGCCGAAGCCGGACCGTGAATAATCTCAATGCTTTCAATATCCAGCTCGGGCAGGCCCGTCAGGTTGCCGGCATTCACGTTCAGGCTCGGCGACTGAGTGTCAAAATAATCCGTCAGCTGAATCAGGCGCTCTGATTTGGCCGAGTTGAAGCCCCGGGTACTGAGCGAGTTCATCAGCATGCTGGTGCTGTTCACGTCAATGGCCTTGAACTGGTTGAGGCCCACCTGCACATCGGGCGGGGGCAGGCGCAGCACCTGCTGGGAGGTGATTTTTTCTACCGTTACCGGTGCCTGCAAAATACCTTCCTCCACGCGCGAGGCCGAGGCAATTACCTCCGTCGTCTGCGTGGGGTTGATTTTGAGCTGCACCTTCACGGCGTTGTCAGGCTGGCTCAAGGTCACGTCGCGGCTTTCATAACCCACAAATGATACCGACAGTACCACTGGTCCTTCGCTGAAATCAGCCCGCAGGCCAAACTTGCCGTCCCGGTCGGTGCTGGTGCCAATGAAGGTGCCCCGAATGAAAATAGTAGCTCCGGGCATGGGCTCACCGGCCTCCGTCTGTACCATGCCAGCTACGGCGCTTAAGTCCTGCGCCAGACCCGCTAAAGCGCAGCCAAACAACAGCAGGAAAAGAAATAGAAAACGGTAGTGTTTTCTCATACTGGAAAAATTCTAAAAATGACTATGCGTATCCCTTCGTCAGAAAGGGGTACAAATATATGGTATGTATGCCTAACAAATTACTGACAATCATTGCATTGTGCACGTTGTCAAATTGAATTAAAACGGGTATAGCCAGCTAAAGCGGCGCATAGGCCGCTGACAGCTCACCAGTGACTTTAGTACCGAATATTCTCCGGACCATACAGATAGAGACAGTTTTCGTCTCCTAATAGGTAGTCGGCGTACCGATAACCGCCGCTGATAGCCCGGCGAGCAGGCACAACTGCCCATAAACAAGCATCTGCCGGATCAAGGTGCTTATTGGATAGAAGGGAGACGTCGTTTAGGCGTGAGTTGCGGGCGCTAGGGGCGTCATGGCGCCGGTGACGGCCGTTTGGACGGCTGGAATAGACAAGTTGAATAGCGGGAGTAAGGTGCATAACAAATAAGGATTAGCGAAATACAATCACTTAATAATACAAAGCTACACTAGTACTAAGAGCCTGGAAAACGGCTTCCGGCCAACTAGCCCACTTGCCGGGTTCAACGCACGGTTTTGCTCGATCAACTGATGCCAACAGAAACGGTTACTTTCGCTGCTTCACCCTGCCTATACCAACCGCACTACGCCTACATGCCATGACCGATACCCCAAGCAGCATATCCTCTGTAGAAAATACAGGCAACCTGACAGTTATGGGTGGGGGCCTGGTTGGCTGCCTGTTGTCTTTGTACCTGGCGAGGCATGGGCACCAAGTGGAGTTGTTTGAGCGCCGCCCCGATATCCGGGGTGCCGGGCCAGTAGAGGGGCGCTCCATCAATCTGGCCCTGTCGGATAGGGGGTGGCGGGCCCTGGAAGGCGTAGGCATTGCTGAGGCGGTACGGGAGGTGGCTATTGCCATGCACGGCCGCATGATGCACGACACCCAGGGTGGGCTTACATTTCAACCCTATGGCCAAGCCGGGCAGTCCATCTACTCCGTTTCTCGGGCGGGCCTGAACCGCCGCATGCTGGACCTGGTGGAGCAGGAACCTGGTATTACGGTGCGTTTTAACCAGCAATGCCGCCGCGTTGACTTAAAGCGCCAGGAGCTGGAAATGCTGGATACGGAAACGCAGCAGGAGCGGGTAGTACCCTACCAGCGCCTGTTCGGGGTGGATGGAGCCTACTCGGCGGTACGCAGTGCCCTGCAGCGGACTGACCGGTTCAACTACTCTCAGGAATACCTGAACTACGGCTACAAGGAGCTGACCATTGAAGCGGCAGCTGGCGGGCAGTGGGCAATTGAAAGAAACGCCCTGCACATCTGGCCCCGGGGCCAGTACATGATGATTGCCCTGCCTAACCTCGACGGCTCGTTTAACTGCACGTTGTTCTTCCCCTACGAAGGCCCCGATTCCTTTGCCACGCTGCAGACCCCGGCACAAGTAACCGAGTTTTTTGGCCGGGTTTTTCCGGATGCGCTGCCATTGATGCCTCAGCTGGAAACTGAGTTTTTTGAGAATCCTACGGCGTCTCTGGTAACCATCCGGTGCTTTCCCTGGGCTGAGCAGGACCACGTGCTGTTACTCGGCGACGCTGCCCACGCCATTGTGCCGTTTTATGGGCAGGGTATGAACGCCGGCTTCGAGGACTGCACTATTCTTAACGAGCTGCTGCACCAGCACGGCCACGACTGGGGGCGCATCTTTCAGGAGTTTGAGGCCCTGCGCAAACCCAACACCGATGCTATGGCCGATTTGGCGGTGTACAACTTCCAGGAAATGCGCGACCGGGTGGCCGACCCCCGGTTTTTGCTGCAGAAAAAGATAGAAAGTAAAATATCGGCCCAGTACCCCGAGAAGTGGCTGCCGCTGTACTCCCAGGTTACGTTTTCGAGCCTGCCTTACGCCGAGGCTTGGGCCAACGGGCAAGCGCAGGAACGCATTATGCAGCGCCTGATGCCACACATTCAGCAGGAAGAGGATTACCAGCGGCCTGAGGTGCAGCAACTACTGGCCCAGGAAATGGCGCATCGGTCTTAAGGCCTGGGCCAGAAGCTTTTCCCAAGAAGGAAACCGGTGAGATGGCCGGTTTCGAAACCGGAAGGTGGCCGTATTCCGAGACGAAGGAGCCAGTTAGCAGTTCTCAAAGCGGGAATAACCGTTGGTTACTTGCTGAACGGCTTGGTTGGCAAAGCTCCGGCCCCTAGCTTAGCTACCCGATAAACGCTATATTTTCTCCCTCAGACGCCCCATGTTGGGCGATGAAACTTTGTTTCGAGTAGAGAATCAGTAGGTTACACCCGATACTCCTTCCCCGCCCTTATGTCCGCCCCTGTTCTGACCTGCGCTATCATCGATGATGAAGAAATCAACCGGCTGACGCTGGAGCACTATATTTCCCTGACGGACTCCCTGCAACTGGTTGTGTCCATGGACGATGCGCTCCAGGGGCTAAACTACTTCCGGGCCGGCAACAAAGTGGATGTGTTATTTCTGGATGTGCAGATGCCTCAGCTGAACGGCCTGGACCTGCTGCGCGTACTGCCAGACCCGCCCATTGTGGTATTGACCACGGCCCACGAGGATTTCGCCGTGGATGCCTTTGACCTGCGCGTGACGGACTACCTGGTAAAGCCCTTCGACTACGCCCGCTTCAGCCGGGCGGTGCAGCGGGCCTTGCAGCAGCACGCCACGCCGTCCGCCGCCCCGGCGGCCCCCGCCGCACCCACTAGCCCTCCCGACCACGACCTGTTCGTGAAGGTGAACAACAAAATGGTGCGCATCAACTTTGATGAGGTACTCTACATTGAAGCCCTGTCGGATTACGTTATCATCGTAACGGACCGGCAGAAGTACATCGTCTACACCACCATGAAGGCGCTGGATGCCCGCCTGCCCTTCGACCATTTCGTGCGTGTGCACCGCTCCTACATTCTGAACATGCGTCGCATTGAGGCCATTGAGGATGGGGCCGCCGTAGTGCCCGGCGGGCAGCATGTACCCATCGGAAAATCGTACCAGGAAGCCTTTTTCCGGAAGCTCAACCGCATCTAAGTTCTGCTTCCTCCACTGATAAGCATCGGCCCCGCTGGTAGTTCCAGCGGGGCCGATGCTTATTCTACGGTAGCTACAGTGAGCTGCTCCACGGCCGTGTTCAGAAGGCTGATGAGTTGGGTGGCCGCCGTTGCCAGCTCCGTTTGGGTGGCCGTGACCGGGCCGGTAGCCGGGCGGGAGAAAGGCTCCAGCAGGGCTACTGGTGCATACGTGGCCTCCATGCCAAGCAGCTGCAAGGAGGGCCGCAGCTTATGGGCCAGGCTGCCTACGGTAAGCCAGTCGGCGGCGGCGGTGGCCTCCTGCAGTTGAGCTACCGTTATGGGCGTATGGGTAAGAAAGGAGTTGACTACTTTCTGCATAAACACGGTGCTGCCCCGGGCCGTGTCGCGGAGGCGGCTGAAGTTATACAGAGGGGGGGCAGCAGAAGCCGGCGGGACTACAGGAACGGCGGAAGAAACTGGCTCGGCAGTGACTGGCGGCGTAGGCAGAGCGTGGAGAGGGGGACCTAATTCGGCTACCGGGGTGGGGCGCAGGTTGGCAGTTAGCTTGCGGTACAGGTCATCCTCCTCAAAGGGCTTGGAAAGATAATCGAGGCCGGCCGCCAGGTAGAGCTCATTGTCGGAGCGCATTACGTTGGCCGTGAGGGCAATAACCGGGGTGCTGGCCCGTAGTGGGTCAGGGTGCTGGCGCAGGCGGCGGGCCACGTCCAGGCCACTCATTCCGGGCATCTGGATATCCATAAGCACCACGTCGTAGAGGCGGGCTTCCAGCTGGGCCAGGGCCTCGTGACCATCCGAGGCTATGTGCGTTTCCACGTCCCAGCTTTCCAGAATAAGCATGGCCAGTTGCTGATTTACCGGGTGGTCTTCTACCAGCAGCACCCGCTTGCCGCGCAAAGCATCGTAGCTCAGGGGAGCCAGGACGGGAGCCGTGGGCAGGTTGAGGGGGCCTTTGGGCAGGCGCAGGGTAAAGAAGAACGTACTGCCTTCCCCCTCCTGACTCTCTACCCACATGCGCCCGCCCAGTTGCTGCACCAGGCGGCGGCTGATAGTGAGACCCAGGCCGGTACCCCCAAAGCGCCTCGACGTATCGGCGTAGGCCTGGGTGAAGCTGTCGAAAATGGTTTCCTGCTTGTCGGTTGAAATGCCAATGCCAGTGTCCCGGACGCAGAACTCCAGCTCCAGTTCCGTGGCTGTATCGTGCAGCAGGCGCCCACCCAGCTCTACATGGCCCTGGTCGGTGAACTTAATGGCGTTGCTGAGCAGGTTGAGCAAAATCTGGTTGAGGCGGCCCGGGTCGCCGATAACCACCGGGTGAGGTAGCTGCAAGGGCCGGATGCGTAACTCGATGCCCTTCTCCTCGGCCCGGTAGCCCAGGCTCTGCACACCATCCTTGATTGACTGGCAGATATCGAAAGCAACCTGCTCCATTTCCAGCTTGCCGGCCTCAATTTTAGCCACATCCAGCACATCGTTGATAACGGTGAGCAGATGGCGGCCCGAGTTGCGCAGTATGCGCAAATGCTCCTGTTGAGCTTCGTTGAGTGGGGTTTTGGCCAGCAGGCCGGCCATGCCCAGGATGCCGTTGATGGGCGTGCGGATTTCATGGCTCATGTTGGCCAGGAAGTTTTCCTTGGCCCGGGCCGTGTTTTCGGCCTGCTCCTTGGCCCGTACCAACTCCTGCTCGGCCAGAATCCGCTCGGTAATTTCCTGGCCGTAGGCAATAACGTAAGGCACCTCGTCGGGCTCCTCCACGCGGTAGTTATGGTACATAAGATGGTGGGGCCGTCCGTCGGGGCTGCGTAGCGTTAGTAGGCCGGTGAGCTCCTGCTGCTCGTGGGCCCGCTGCAGGTACTGCTCCAGCTCACTTTGCAGCTCGGGGGAGAGTACCTGCCGCAGGTTGCAGCCCAGTAGCAGCTCCGGGGCCACGCCTACCAGCTGGGCCGCCGCCGGGTTCACGGAGAGTAGCGTGCCGTTCAGGTCGTGCGTGCAGATCAGAGCCTGGGAATAGTGCATCAGGTCGCGGTACTGCTTGGCGTTGCTTTCCAGGGCCTGGCGGGCGCGCCGCATTTCCGTAATGTCGGTACTGATGCCCAGCACGTTCACGGAACCGTCGGCGCGGTGCAGGGGGCGCTTCACGGTTTGCAGCCACATGGTAGTGCCGTCGCGCAGGGTGTAGGTGGTTTCCTGCACCAGTTCCTGGTCGGTAGCCAGCACCTGCGCATCGGTGGTGATGAACGCCCGGGCCTCCGCTGCCACCGGGTTGGTGAAATCGTCCACGTTTACCTCGCGGTGGCTGCTTTGCGTTACCAGCTCATCAAATGCCCGGTTGCTGAACAGCACGTTGCCGCGGCCGTCCGTTACCCAGATATAGCTGGGCGTGGTATCCACTACCAGGCGTACAAACTCCTGATTTTCCTGGAGTACGGCCTCGTTCTTGCGCAAGCGCTCCACGGCCGCATGCCGCTCCGTAATGTCAATGCCGTAGCCAATAACCATGCGCACCTCATCCTGGGTACCGAAGACTGCCTGCATATGGCGCAACGCCAGGCGGGGGCCTTCGGGGTGCACAAGGGTTTCTTCCCAGGCTACCATGGTGCGCTGCTGCACGGCTTGGTTGAACAGGGCCCGGCGCGCCTCCGCCTGAGCCAGGGGGCGGCCGTGGTGCGTGGCGTACTCAAAGTCGTCGTGGCCGATAATCCACTGGCGCAGTTCGGCGTCGCGGATGGCGGCCGGGTTCACGAACCGGTAGCGGTGCTCGGCATCAAACACTACTACGTCGGCGGGAAGCTGGTTGAGCACCGTTTCGTAGAACTCCTGCTGCTCCACCAGTCGGCTTTCAGCATCTTTGAGCGGCGTAATATCCGTGAAGTACAGGTTCACGTACTGGTCGTCCACGAAGGGGGCAATGGCCACTTGGTAGCACTGCCCCCAAAACCACATTTCCCGTCGCGTCAGTTGCTCACCGTTGGCCAGCGCATCGAGGGCCGCCTGGTATACTTGCTTGGGTAATTCGGGCTCCAGCTCAGGAGCGAGGTATTCCCGCCGGAGCTGCTCGGCGGCGGGGTTGCTGTACATAAGGCGGCCATTAGCGTGCAGGCGCAGCACCGGGTTGGGGTTCTGCCCCGGAATCCGGGATAGGGAGTGCATGTACTGCTCGGCGCGGCGGGCCTGCGTCACATCCCGAAACGACAGCATATAGCCCGCTGCTACCAGCTCGTTGGGCCCGCTAAGCGGAATAAAGTCCAGCTCCAGCACCGTGTTATCGGCCAGTTCCAACTCCTCGCCCAGCACCCGCTCATTCGCCAGGCGCATTCCGGCCAGGCATTGCCGCGTGTGCTCAGGCTTGGCCGATTGGGTTATCAGCGCCTCCAGAATGGGCTGTGCCGGCTGCTCCTTACCGCCCAGGGCGGGTACGTCTTCAATTCCTACCAGGTCGCAGAACTCCTGGTTGAGTAGGGCCACCATGCCCGTTTGATGCGCTACCAGCACGCCTACCCGCAGGTTTTGGGTAAGGCGCGTAATACTATCGGTGAGGCGGCTGATGGTGCGCTGGGAGGTGGCCAGCTGGCGGCGCACCACCTGCACCTGCTGCTCAGCGGCCTGGCGCGCCTGGCGTTCCTGGGCCAGTTGCGCAATCAAGGTTTCCAGAGTGGGGGCGGAGTCGGAGGGCAAGGACATACGGCAACAGCAAAATCGGCGGAGAGGCCAGGAAGCAGAAACGCCAGCAGCAGCCCAGGGCAGCAGTACTGACGGAGTGCGGTGTAGCCCAAGAAAGGTACGCAACGATTCGGGCTACCCCAACCTTAGTAGCTGGCTGCCGCCAGGGCTACGCTCAGGCCCAGCGCCAGGCCCGCCCATACTTGGGCCGGCGTATGGGCCCGCAACTCCAGCCGCGCCCAGCCCACAGCCGCCGCCAGCCCCGCCACTGCCAGCACCCCGCCCAGGCCGGGGCGGCCGAACTGTAGCTGCAACGCCAGCAGCAGCCCGGCCGCTCCGCCCATGCCCACGCCGTGCGCCGATATTTTCCAGCGCAGCGTAATCAGGAAGGTGAGCAATACGGCCACTGCCATACCCGCCAGTCCCACCACCAAGGCTGGTGCTACGCCCTGCCAGTGCAGCCACCCCGCCCCGGCCCCAAAGCTTAGGGCTGCCAGTCCCAGGGGCCAGGCCCGCTGCTGCCGCTGGGGCATTTCCAGGGAGTCGATGCGGCCCAGACGGAGCAGAAGCAGGGCCGCGCCCGTGGGTAGCACAAAGGTGAACAGCACCACCGTCCAGAGGCGGCCCTTACCCGCCGCCTGCTGCATTTCCAGCAGCCCAGCCAAGTAGGAGGGTACCAGTAGCGGATGAAATACGGCGGATAGCAGGGTGGCGAGGCGCTTTTTCAAACGGACGGCTAATGCGTGAAACCAGGTAGCAAACAAAGAACGTCATGCCGCGCGTACCGCAGCATGACGTTCTGGTTTTTTTCTGGTCGGGTACCGGCTACAGCTCCTTGCGCAGGCGGGCCACCGGGATGTTGAGCTGCTCCCGGTACTTGGCCACGGTGCGGCGGGCAATGTTGTAGCCCCGGGCGTTCAGCATCTTTTCCAGCTTGTCGTCGCTGAGGGGGCGGTTTTTCTGCTCGCCCTCAATGATTTCCTTTAGAATATGCTTCACCTCCCGGCTGGAAGCGTCCTCGCCCGAGTCGGTGGCAATACCCTCGGAGAAGAAGTATTTGAGCGGATAGATACCAAACTCCGTCTGTACGGCCTTGGAGTTGGCCACCCGGCTCACGGTGCTGATGTCCATGCCAATTTCCTGGGCAATATCCTTCAGAATCATAGGCCGCAGCTTGCTCTCGTCGCCCTCGGCAAAGAACTCCCGCTGGTAGCGCACAATGGCATCCATAGTGCGCAGCAGGGTGTTTTGGCGCTGACGGATGGCATCAATAAACCACTTGGCCGAGTCCAGCTTTTGCTTCACGAAGGTCACGGCTTCCTTCATTTTCTTGTCCTTCTTCGAGGCCTTGTCGTAGGCCTGGAACATCTCGGTGTAGGCCGGCGACACGCGCAAATCGGGGGCGTTGCGGGTGTTGAGGGTGAGGTTGAACTGCCCGTTGTCGTGGGTCAGCAGGAAGTCGGGAATGATATACTGCACCTTGCCCATACCCACCGGGCCAGTGCCGCCGGGCTTGGGGTTGAGCTTGAGAATCAGGGCAATGGCGTCCTTCAGCTCATCATCTTCCAGGTCCAGCTTTTGCTGAATACGCTGGTAGTGCTTCTTGGT
Source organism: Hymenobacter endophyticus (assembly GCF_032464715.1). Lineage (NCBI taxonomy): Bacteria > Pseudomonadati > Bacteroidota > Cytophagia > Cytophagales > Hymenobacteraceae > Hymenobacter > Hymenobacter endophyticus. The sequence continues at coordinate 124,226 of NZ_JAWDJT010000005.1, forward strand.
AAACTCGTCAAAAGTTTCGTTCAGAATCTGCTCGGCGTGCTCGGTGGCCTCGTCCTGGGGGCGGCGCTCCAGCTGCAGCAACAGGCACTCCTGCAAATCCCGCGCGCCAATACCGGCTGGGTCGAAGGTTTGAATAACGTGCAGCACACTTTCAATTTCGGGCACGGTGGCCTCTATGTTCTGCGAAAACGCCAGGTCGTTGGCAATGGCCGACAGGTCGCGGCGAATGTACCCGTCGCCGTCAATGGAGCCGATAAGCTGGCGGCCAATGGCCTCCTGTTGCTCATCAAGGCTGGCAAAGCCCAGCTGGTCGAGCAGGTTGTCGACCAACGAGCCGCTGGTATCGGCCAGGGGCATTTCCCGGTCGTCCTCGTCCTCGCCGGGGCCGTCGCCCTGCATCTTGTAGCCCGCTATTTCGTCGTCGTGCAGGTAGTCGCTCAAATCCAGGTCATCGGCCGATTCCGACTCCTTGATTTCGGCGGGCTCTTCTTTGGCGCTGAGGTCTAGCTCGGGCTGTTCATCGGCCGGGCCACTGTCGAAATCTTCGTCCAGCGTGTTGTCAGGATTGTCAAATTCCGCATCGGGGTCGTCGAAATCGTCCTCCGCATCGTCGGAGTCGTCGCGCTCCTGCTCCTCAAACTCCTCTTCTTGGTCGTCGCCTTCCTCCAGGGCCGGGTTAGCCTCCAGCTCCTCCTTGATGCGCGCCTCCAGCTCCACCGTCGGAATCTGCAGGAGCTTAATGAATTGAATCTGTTGGGGGCTCAGCTTCTGCGAGAGAAGCTGTTTCATGTCCAGTCGTTGCATACTCTAAAAACGCGTACGCCCCGCCGGTAAGGAAAACGGGGTGGTTAGGCCAAATATAGCCCTTTCTGTACTTGGGTTTGAGGGAAAAAGTTGGGTGTAGCTGTCATCCTGAGCTTACGAAGGACCTTACAACGTTAGCACGACCATTGCAGCAGGGCTTTGTGCTGACGCTATAAGGTCCTTCGCAAGCTCAGGATGACAAGAGTTGCGGAATCCGCCTACCAAATCTTCTACCTTTGCGGCCAATACATTCTTTAGCAGAACCGATTTTCCCCATGTCCGACCTCCGTAGAACCAGCGTGCAGGAGTTACTCCGCAGCACCGACCTGGACCGTGAAGTGCTGGTAAAAGGCTGGGTACGCACCCGCCGCGGCAACAAATACGTGCAGTTTATTGCCGTGAATGACGGCTCCGGCTTCAATTCCATTCAGGTAGTGGCCAACGCCGAGCAGTTTCCGGAGGAGAAGCTGAAAGCCGATGGTGTGGAAAACGGCGCAGCCATTGCCGTGCGCGGTAAGCTGGTAGCATCCCAGGGCAAAGGCCAGTCAGTAGAGATTCAGGCGGAGGAAATTACCGTGTACGGCTCCGCCGACCCCACCATGTATCCGTTGCAGAAGAAAGGACATTCCCTGGAATTCCTGCGCGAAATTGCCCACCTACGCCCCCGTACCAACACGTTTGGCGCGGTGCTGCGCATCCGGCACGCCATGTCGTTTGCGGTGCACAAGTATTTCAACGACAACGGTTACTTCTACATCCACACGCCCATCATCACCGGCTCCGATGCCGAGGGTGCCGGCCAGATGTTCCGCGTTACCACCCTCTCCGACACCAAGCCGCCCCTAAACGAGGCCGGCGCGGTGGATTACAGCCAGGATTTCTTCGGCAAAGCCACCAACCTCACCGTATCGGGCCAGCTCGAAGGCGAGGTGGCGGCAATGGCGCTGGGCAAGGTGTACACCTTCGGCCCCACGTTCCGGGCCGAGAACAGCAACACGGCCCGTCACTTGGCCGAGTTCTGGATGATTGAGCCGGAAGTGGCCTTCTTCGACCTGCAGGACAACATGGACCTGGCCGAGGACTTCCTCAAGAGCCTGGTGCGCTACGCCCTGGAGCACTGCCCCGATGACCTGCAGTTCCTCAACGACCAGTATGACAAGGAGCTGCTCAGCCGCCTGAAGTTTGTAGTAGAAAATGACTTCAAGCGCCTCACCTACACCGAGGCCGTAGAAATTCTGAAAACTGCCAAGCAGAAGTTCGAATTCCCGGTGGATTGGGGCACTGATTTGCAGTCGGAGCACGAGCGGTACCTGGTGGAGAAGCACTTCAAGAAGCCGGTTATCCTCACCAACTACCCCAAGGATATCAAGGCCTTCTACATGAAGCTGGACGAGGACGGCCGCACCGTACGCGCCATGGACGTGCTGTTCCCCGGCATCGGCGAAATCATCGGTGGCTCTCAGCGCGAGGACGACCTGCAGAAGCTGCAGCGGCGCATGCAGGAAATGCACGTGCCCGAGGAAGACCTCTGGTGGTACCTCGATACCCGCCGCTTCGGCTCGGCCCCGCACGCTGGCTTCGGCCTGGGCTTCGAGCGCCTCATCCTGTTCATCACCGGCATGGCCAACATCCGCGACGTGATTCCCTTCCCCCGCTTCCCCAAGTCGGCGGAGTTTTAGGCTCACGGATTTCGTGGACGTTTTAACGGCCGCCTCACGCAAGTGGGGCGGCCGTTAATATTTTATAAAACTGCCAACCAAAATTTCTCATAGAAAGTGAGGAATGTATTGGCTTTTGTGCGAGAACACACACTAGTAGTTAAGTGCTTGCCAACTTTTGTATACTCTATTCGAAAGTCATTCGGCCTTCTGTCTGTGTACCAACTGTATATCAGGTATGATTGATCGGTCAAGAAATTACTGCCGCAATCTGCTCCTCCTGCGCTGGTTATTATGGATACAGTATCTGCTCGTGTTTGGCCCTTATATAGTTTATCAACTCTGAATATAAAACGTGTAAGTCTGGCTGAACGAGTGAAAACCTCTGTCTTCGACGTAGTGAGAGTATCATTATATATGACAGTATGGCTCCTAATAAGTGTGCCAGTGAAAATAACTGCGGCATGATGACGACTTTTCAAAATGCCGGCTCTTCCGCATGAGCAAGCCCAACTATAGCTTGGTAGGATTAGTAGCAACAACAATGTAAAGCGGGGCATCAGATAGAGAATTAATGATCCGCCAAAGAACCATATTCTCAGCAGTAATTCCGCAGCTCCTTGTCATCCAAAGCCAGCAGGTTATCCAGGCGGAGTTCGAAGCCATCCTGTAGGCGCAGGTATTCCACTTTGTCGCGGATGTAGAGGTCCTGGATAATGCCGTGGTAGGTGCTGGGCGGGGTGTCGGGCTCGGTGCGGTAGGTGAGGGTGCAGGGCTGGCCAGTGGTGGCGTGTGCCTCCAACTCGTCGTAGAACGAGCAGCTGATGGGTTTGTAGGGTGCGGTTGCCATGAGTGGGGAAGGAAAACGTACCTTCCGGCATACGGTAAACCGCCAGCCTAGGATTAGGCCGCCAGCCGGTGCCCATTTACGGCCACCAGCCAATCGAGGCGCAGCTCGCAGCCGCCGCTTAAGCACAGGTAATCCGTTTGGCCGCGGCGCATAATATGGTGCAGAACTCCTTGCAGGCTGAATTCGGCTGAGGTGCCTGGCATCCGGTATACCAGCAGGCAGGCCTGGCCTTCGCGCAGCAGGGTGCGGGGTTCCAGGGGCGAGCCGCCGTAATACTGCTGGGTGGAAGGCATAGCGGGCTGAACGGGTTGAGCAATAAAAGGATACGGGTAGGTAGAAAGAATTACGAAAAGACAATACAACCCGGTTTTCCTTCCCTGCGTTGGCAGGGCAGCCCCAACCTCAACTTTGCCTCCGCTGCCCATGCCCGAATTCGACTTTGCTCCCGCTGATGCCCTGCAGGAAGGGGAAATGCGCACCTTTACCGTAGCATCGGGGGCGACCGTGCTGCTGCTGCGTCGTCAGGGGCAGTACGTGGCTCTGGCGCCCAACTGCCCGCACTACGGTGCCCCTCTGGAAAAGGGCCGTATCGTGCATGACCAACTGGTGTGCCCCTGGCATCACGCTTGCTTCCGCATCCCGGATGGCCACCTCTGCCAGCCCCCGGCCCTGGATAACCTGCCCAGCTACCCCGTGCGCGTGGCCGATGGCCGCGTATGGGTGCAGTTGCCCACCAAACCCACCGCCGCCACCAACTCACCCGATGCTACACCCACGGCCCTGGTTGGGGGCAATGCGCCCGCGCCTAACGCCGCCGCACCCGACACCCGCACTTTTGTAATTGTAGGGGGCGGAGCAGCCGGGCAGTTTGCGGCCCAAACCTTACGCGCCGAAGGCTTTGGGGGCCGCCTGGTAATGGTAACTGCCGAAACGGCCGCGCCCTATGACCGGACCAAACTCAGTAAGGCTTACTTAGCTGGCGAAGCCGGCAGCAAGGCGCTACCCCTTCGCAAGGACGAGTTCTATGAGCGGCACCGCATCGAAATACTCTCTGATACCCGGGCTACGGGCCTGAGTTTGCGCACTCGCCAACTCAAGCTCAGCGGCCGCGGGCCCCTGCACTATGATGCGCTGCTGCTAGCTCCCGGCTGTATCCCGAACACCCTGCCCAAGCTGCCCGGCTATGATTTGGCTGGTGTGTTGCCATTGCGGTCTGCGTCGGATGCCGAACAGATGCGCCAGTTGGTTGCCAAAGCCAAGCGGGTAGTTATTATCGGGAGCAGCTTTATTGGAATGGAAGCTGCGGCCAGCCTGGTGGGGGAAGAGCGGCAAGTAACGGTAGTGGCTCAGGACGCCGAGCCGTTTGCCCGTATTTTGGGTTCTAAGATTGGCCGCATGTTTCGTAACCTGCACCGCCGCCACGGGGTGCGGTTTCGGGTCGAAGCTGAGGTGGTGTGCCTGGAAGGAAAGGATGGCCACGTTACAGCCGTACGCCTAGCTTCGGGCCAGCGTCTGCCCGCCGATGCAGTTGTGCTGGCAGTAGGTGTGCGCCCCGCCACCAACTTCTTGGCCGAAACTTTCGATTTGGAGAAAGACGGCGGCCTGCGCGTAGATGCCCACCTCTGCGCCGCCCCGCACGTGTACGCCGCCGGCGACGTAGCCCTGTTTTCGCTGCCAGCCGGCCTGGGTCAGCACCGCATTGAGCACTGGCGGGTGGCCCAGCAGCACGGAGCCTGCGCTGCCCGCAATATGCTGGGGCAAAACACGGCCTTCCAGGCAGTTCCTTTCTTCTGGACCCAACAGTTCGGGAAAAGCCTGCGCTACGCCGGCCACGCCACCGTCTGGGACGAAATCATCTTCCACGGCGACGTGCGCCGCCACAAGTTTCTGGCCCTCTTTTCCTACCAGAACAAGCTGGTAGCCGCCGCCGGCATGCAGCACGATGATGATATGGTGTGTATCGAGGAACTGATGCGCAATGGCCGAATGCCCACCCCCACAGCCGCCCGCCGCAAACTCAATTGGGCCAAGCTGCTGGAATAACGCTCTGCCTTCGCCAACAAAGCACAAGCGCCCATCCAACTTGGATGGGCGCTTGTGCTTAACAGGAATGTGGATTAGTGCTTGCCTTTGCCGTGGCCTTTTCCATTGCCATTACCGTTGCCACCGTAGCCGAGCTTCTTGGCCTGGCCGGGCGGTAAACCTTTGCCGCTCTCTAAGCGCTTCACCTGGCCGGGGGGCAAGCTGGCTGGGTACAGCTGCCGGTGTCGGCCAATGAGGGTCCAGGGCTGAGTACCCCGGTAATCAAGCACCACGGGGTGGAAGTTGGCGGGGTTGTAGCCGCTGATGTTGCGCACCCGCGTCCAGCGGCCATCACGCTGCACAATGTATTGCTGGTCGCGCAGGTCGTAATAGCCTCCGTATTCGGGCACGTAGTAATACTGCGTACCGGCCGGGGCCGCGGGGCCCCAGGAAGGCGGGTTTACATTGATGGTGACCTGAGCCTGGACCGATTGGGCCGCCCCCATCAGTGACAAGGTCAGCAGGCCAGACAGGGCTACTTTGGGCAGGAGCTTCATACAGCAAGAGTGTAGAGTGAGAGAGTGGGAGAGGTGATGCAGTTTGCAAGAACGGGGCCAGTTCAGCCAGACCGTTGAGTTACTGCTAACAGCTAGGCCCTTAACGCAATGGGTGTGGTTTAGTTAATATGTCCTGGCGAGGTCACTAAAAACGCTTTCAGCCAGGGGCTGAAAGCGTTTTGGTAGTCTGTTACAGAAAGCTAAAGTACGCGGCCGCGTCGGCCGCCGCCGTAGCCACCAGGAACCTGGGGCGGAGCACCAGGGCCGGGCTGTTCGTTGCGGGGCGCGTAGCCGCCCCGGTCGTCGCGCCCACCTTGGTTGTTATTAGGGGTATTGTCGTTGCGCTCATACCGGTTATCGTTCCGGTCGTTTCTATCGTCCCGGTTGTCCCGGTCATAACGGTCATTGCGCTCCTCACGCCCGTTATACGGGTTGCGGTTGTCACGGTAGCCATTTTGAGCGTAGCCACCCTGGCCATAGGGGCGGTTGCCGTAGTAGCCGGGGCCGTAGCCGCCGCGCGGAGCTACCACGTAACCGCGGCCGGGCCAGTTGGAGCCGTAGTATCGGCCCGGCCGCACGCCCCACCGGTCACAGTACTGGCGGTGGTCACGGAGGTAGCCCCAAGGCTGCCGGCCCACGTACTGAATGGCTACCGGGTGAAAGAAGCGCGGGTCGTAGGCGGCGTACACCCGGGGCAATACCGGCGAGCTTACCCAAGCTCCGTAGGCCGGATCAAAAAACAGATACGACTGGCTGTACAGGTCATAGTAGCCATCAATTTCCGGAATATAGTAGTACTGCACGTTCGGGGGTACGGCCGGGCCCCAGTATGGCGCATTGATGTTTACCCGTACCTGAGCCTGGGCACTGCCGCCGTACAGCAGCAGCCCGAGGGCCAGCACAAATCCCGATTTCAGCAGAGTTTTCATGGTCGCAAAAAGCAAATGGAGCGTTCCGGCACCTATAGGCAAAAGCCGCACCATAATTCAGCCAAAGCCCCTGGGCTACATAAAGAACTTCTGCCCCAACCGGGACATTTCCGCCGCCGATGGTGTTATGGACCATCTACCCCAGGCGCATCAAAAAGCGCTTGAGTGGAAGAGGCACTAAAATGACTGGCAATTAAACTAGTAAGGGTAGCCTGCCGGGCCCGTTTTACGTACTTTTGCAGACTTATCCGCTCCGCTGCCGCATGGCCAAAAAAACAACTGCTCCTTCTACCACTGCCAAGCCCGCGGCCCCCAAAGCGGCCCGCCCTTCCAAGGCACCCAAAGCGGCAACCCCGGTAGCCCCCGCCGAGGCTCCGGCTGCCGCAACTCCCCGCAAGGCTCCGAAAACAACAAAAGCCCCCAAACCAACGGCCGCAGCCGTGGCCGACGGTACCGACCACCACAGCACCGCTGCCGTGCAGGCCGTACCCCGTCAGGAGCAGATAAACGAAGCGGTGCTGGAAAACCAGGCCCGCATCCAGGGCCAGCTGCTGGGCCCCGCCGACCTGGAAGCGCCTTACATTGAGGTGTACGGGGCCCGGGAGCACAACCTCAAGAACGTGTCGGTGCAGATTCCGCGCGGGCGGCTGGTGGTGTTCACCGGCATTTCGGGCTCGGGCAAGTCGTCGTTGGCGTTTGATACGATTTACGCCGAGGGCCAGCGCCGCTACATGGAAACGTTTTCGGCCTACGCCCGCAGCTTCATGGGCGGGTTGGAGCGGCCCGACGTGGATAAGATTGAGGGTTTGTCGCCGGTTATCAGCATCGAGCAGAAAACCACTTCGCGCAACCCCCGCTCCACCGTCGGCACCATCACCGAAATCTACGACTTCCTGCGCCTGCTCTACGCCCGTACCGCTGAGGCATTCAGCTATGCCACCGGCCAGAAGATGATCCGGCAGAGCGACGACCAGATCATCAACTACATCCTGAAAGAGTACGACGGCAAGAAGCTGGTAGTGCTGGCTCCCGTAGTAAAGGGCCGCAAAGGCCACTACCGGGAGCTGTTCCAGCAGATTGCTAAGCTGGGCTTCACCAAAGTGCGCGTGGATGGCGAACTGCTCGACATCACGCCCAAGATGCAGGTGGACCGCTACAAAATCCACGACATCGAAATCGTCATCGACCGGCTGGTGGTGAAGGAGGAAGACCGGTTCCGCCTCTCCGGCTCGGTGCAAAATGCCCTCACGCAGGGCAAAGGCACTATGCTGGTGCTGGATGCCGATAAGAAGAAGGACAACACCCAGTTCTTCTCCCGCTTCCTGATGGACCCGGCCACTGGCATTGCCTACGACGACCCGGCGCCGAATACGTTCAGCTTCAACTCGCCCTACGGGGCCTGCCCCACCTGCAACGGCTTGGGCGAGGTGCAGGAAATCACCGAGGAAACGGTGATGCCCGATAAGAAGCTCAGTATCAGCCGCGGCGGCATTGCGCCCTTGGGCGAGTACCGGGACATCTGGATTTTCCAGCAGCTCAGCCTCATCGTCAAGAAACACAAGGCCAGCCTCAGCACGCCCATCGAAAAGCTGCCCGCCGACCTGATTGAACGGCTGCTGCACGGCGTGCCCGAGGACGAGGATGCCGACCCCAAAAAGGCCAACTACGTGGAGCCGTTCGAGGGTATCATCCCCTTCCTGCGCCGCCAGATGGAGTCGGAGTCCGATAACATCCGGGAGTGGATTCAGCAGTACACCCAGGCCCAGGAGTGCCCCGAGTGCCACGGCTACCGCCTCAAAAAGGAGAGCCTGCACTTTAAGATTGCGGGTAAGCACATCGGCGAGCTGTCGGTGCTGGATTTGAACGAGCTGGCTGCCTGGTTTGAAGGGCTGGAAGACCGCCTCTCGGAGCGCCAGAACCTGATTGCGCGCGAGCTGCTGAAGGAAATCCGCAAGCGCATCGGCTTTTTGCTGGAAGTGGGCCTTGATTACCTGAACCTGCACCGCTCGGTGCGCACGCTCTCGGGCGGCGAGTCGCAGCGCATCCGCCTAGCCACCCAGATTGGAACCCAGCTGGTGGGCGTGCTCTACATCATGGACGAGCCCAGCATCGGCCTGCACCAGCGCGACAACGAGCGGCTCATCAAGGCGCTGCAGCACCTGCGCGACCTGGGCAACTCGGTGATAGTAGTGGAGCACGACAAGGATATGATTCTGCACGCCGACCACGTCCTGGACATTGGCCCTGGCGCGGGCATCCACGGCGGGCAGATTGTGGCTTCTGGTACGCCCTCTGAGATTTTCACCAGCGGCTCGCTCACTTCTCAGTATCTCAGTGGGCAGAAGCACATTGAGTTGCGCAAGAAAAAGCGGGCCGGCGAAGGCAACGAGCTGGTGCTGCGCGGGGCCAAAGGCCATAACCTCAAAAACGTAACGGCCAAGTTCCCGCTGGGCAAGCTCATTGCCGTTACGGGCGTGTCGGGCTCGGGTAAGTCGTCGCTCATCCACGATACGCTCTACCCCATCCTCAACCAGCACTTCTTCAACGCCAAGCGTGAGCCGCTGGCCTATGATAAGATTGAGGGTCTGGAGTTTATCGACAAGGTGATTGAGGTAGACCAGTCGCCGATTGGGCGCACGCCCCGCTCCAACCCGGCCACCTACACCGGCGTGTTCACCGAAATCCGCCAGCTGTTTTCGTCCCTGCCCGAGGCCAAAATCCGCGGCTATGGGCCGGGCCGTTTCTCGTTCAACGTGAAGGGTGGGCGCTGCGAAACCTGCGAGGGGGCCGGCATGCGCACCATCGAAATGAACTTTCTGCCTGACGTGCACGTGCCCTGCGAAACCTGCAAAGGCCGCCGCTACAACCGCGAAACGCTGGAAGTCCGCTTCAAGGGCAAGAGCATCACCGACGTGCTGGACATGACCGTGGAGAAGGCGGTGGAGTTCTTCGAGTTCCAGCCCCGCATTCTGCGCAAAATTCAGACGCTGAATGAAGTAGGCCTGGGCTACCTCACCCTGGGCCAGCAGGCCACCACGCTAAGCGGCGGCGAGGCCCAGCGCGTGAAGCTGGCCACGGAACTGAGCAAAAAGGACACCGGCAAAACGTTCTACATCCTCGACGAGCCCACCACCGGCCTGCACTTTGAGGACATCAACCACCTCTCCGTAGTCCTGCACAAGCTCGCCGACAAGGGCAACACCGTCCTCATCATTGAGCACAACCTGGACCTCATCAAGGTAGCTGACCACATCATCGACATTGGGCCCGAGGGTGGTGGAGGAGGCGGCACCATTGTGGCCCAGGGCACGCCGGAGCAGGTAGCTAAAGCCTGCAAGGGGCACACCAGCCGGTTCCTGGCCGAGGAACTTAGGGTAAGCAAGTATGCGGAAGTAGGCTAAACGGACTTGCGCCTCAAAAAAAGTAGATGCCGGGTTTTCAGTCAGCTCTTGACTGGAAGCCCGGCATTTTTTACATTATGGCTCCAACCCGCACTCCCACCGTATGAAAGTTCTTGTTTTCCCGGCCTTGCTGGCCATTGCCATCTACGTTTCACCGCCCAAGCCTTTCGCGGCAACTCAAACCGGCAAAGAGGTAACTGCCCGCTCAGTGGCGTCACCCGAAACGCTTAACTCCGCAGCTACTTCGGCGGAAAACCTGTCCGCAACGCCTCAGTCTGCCAGCAAAAAAGGCCTACTATTGCCTTCAGCAGAGAATTATACCGCGCGTCGGTAGCTTCAATATTACGGTTCTTACCTCGTAGAAAAGCCCGTTAGGTGATGTACCTAACGGGCTTTTCTACGAGGTAAGAATTGGACTGCAGCTGATGTCTGTCAACGCATCAGCCGGGAGGCCTGCTTACATAGTGCTATGCTGCTTGAACATAGTCAGGTGCGACTGTACCACGGGAAGCGTTTTGCTAATGAAGCCTAGGAGTTCGGCATCCTGAGTCATTTTCTGGTGGGCCATCATGGTGTTAGCTGTTTTTTGATGGTCCAGCGTCATCTGCTCCAGGTACTTTTTCTCCAGGTCCTGCCCCGACAAGCCGCGCATCTGCTCGGCAATAGCCTTGTGCTCCGCATCCATGTCCGTTGGTAGGGTTACCCCTTTCTTCTGGGCAATGGGCTTTAGCTCGGCCGTCGACTTGGTGTGGTCGGTAATCATTTGGTTGGCGTGGGTTTTGGCCATGCCCGTTACGCCTTTCTCCAGCGCCAGCTTGCTGAGTTGAATTTCGTTTTGGTCGCTGTGGGCGGCCGACTGCATAAACTCTGGGTCGGTAGAATGGGGAGCGGTGGGGCCATTGGCATCCGACATGGCCGAGTCGCCAGCTGGCATAGCAGCCATGGCGCCGGCCGAATCGGTGGCGGCACCGTCGGCAGTGGCTCCGTCAGTGGTAGTTGTGGCAGTATCGGTGGTGGTAGAGCCACAGGCACCCAGGCCGAGCAGGCCGATACAGGCAGCAGAAAAAAACAAGCGTTTCATAGTAGTCAGAAGAGAAGTTGTAGAGCAGTGTAAGGGTGGCATGTTACTTTGCCATGCCCGACGAATCGGCTGCCATAGCAGAGTCGGCATCGGCCGTAACAGTTGGGCCAGCGTTATTGTCGATTACGACGGCATCGGCCTGTACGCCGCCATCTTCGGCCGCCTTGTCCATGTCACTTACGGCTTCGCCGGCGGTGCCATCGGTGCGCTTTTCGGCATTATTGCAGCTAGCCAGCAGTAGGCCGGCACTCAAAGTCAGAAGGGAAAGAAAGCGGAATTTCATGTGTCGGTGAGGAAAGGAAATGAAAGAATAGAGGGAAAAATCAGGGCTTCAGTTTATCGTGTAGGGCATTGGCGGCCCGGTCAAGGTCCTGCAGCACGGTTACATGCTGGGCCGCAATGGCGCGTAAGTCGGCATCATAGGCATCGTCCTTGATATTGTCGGCCGCGTCCTCGTCCGTATCAAGCACGGCGCTGAGCACTTCCTGGTATTTCTGGTCGAATGCGGCCCCGTTGAGGGCGGTCAGCTCCCCGGCTTGGGTACCCTGTGCTTCGCTGAGGCCGGTGGGCAGGGTAATGGATTTCTGCTGAGCCAGTGCCTTGAGTCCGCCCAGTAAAGTGGTGGTTTGGGCAGTTACATTCTGGGCGGTGTAGCGGGTGTCCGGCGAAGCGGCTTTACGCGTGGCTAGTTGGCTTATTTCCAGGAGCAACATCTTTCGGCTGGCGGCATCCACCACGTACTCCGCATCCCGGATCTGCCGTTTGGTTATGGCTTCTTCCCCAATACGCTTTTCATTTTGGAATTTGGCCTCGAAAACGGGGTCTTTGTTGCTTTCGGGGCTCGAGCAGGCCGCCAGGCATACTAGCAATAAGCCGCATACACGACCGGAAATAAGCATACACACAGTGGGTTACAAAATGAGGTGGGGTGTGAAACTATACGCGACTTAGGTGGTGAGGTTGGGCTGCACATTTGTAAAAAAAGTTCCCGAGTACATTAAACTCCGCAGTAGTTTCTTTCTCCAACCCAGCAAAAGAGCTCTTTTAGTACTGTCCCATTTCGCCTGGTCTTCACGCTTTACTTTTTCTCTCACTCCCATGAAACGTCCCGTATTCCGCTCCTTCGGTTTATCCGTGCTGGCTGCTGCCGCACTACTGCTGGCCTCCTGCAACAAATCCGCCGACCCCCAAGCCACCATTGACGCCGCCGCATCGGCGGAGGACCAGAGCTTAGCGGAAGATGAAAGTGCTACGGCCGCCGATATGGTAGAAGCCGGCTCACCCACGGATGCGGCCCTCAACGGCAGCGCCGCCGCTGAGCCCGCCGACCTGACCCGCCTGGCCGGACCCTGCCTCACCCGCACCTACGAGGCGGCTACCCGCACCCTTACTCTGGATTTTGGCCCCGTCAACTGCATCGGCCCCAACGGAGTAGCACGACGCGGCAAAATTGTGGCCGTGTTCAGCGGCCCCTACCGGCAGGCGGGCTCTACGGTCACCATCACGTTGGTTAACTACTACCGCAACGACAATCTGCACACCGGTACGCGCATCATCACCAACCAAGGACAGGGCTCCTGGAGCCTGGATGTGCAGAATGCCAGCATTACCACCACGGCCGGGACGCACTCCTGGACCTCACAGCGGCTGTATACCCGCACGGCCGGCGCCGCTACCCGCACCATCACCGACGACGAGTACCGGGTTACGGGCCAGACTTCGGGTACCAACCGGCGGGGCGTGAGCTACACGGCTACCGTGCAGCAGCCGCTCATCAAGAAATTTCAGGCTGGTTGTGCCCGCACGTTCGTGGCCGGAACGGTAAACATTCTTACCTCCAAAGAAAAGGACCTGGTCCTCAACTACGACCCCACCGGTACGCAGGCCTGCGACAATATTGCCACCGTTACGGTGGGCGGAGTAACGCGTACCATTCGGGTAGGCGGCCGCCTATAAGCGGGCCTGGCCCGAGAGAACTGCTTTGAGTGGAATAAAAAGCTTTTCGTCAGAAGACTCTGGGAATGATTGGCCTGGCAACATGTCACAAACGCGCGAGGTTAGTCCTTGGTTGGTAGGCTAATTAGTTGGCTATTTGGCCCATCCTTCCACGTTACCCAATTCATCCATGAAAAGCTCTTCTCTCGTGCAAACCGTGCTGGCGGCCGGTTCTCTGCTTCTGGCCAGCTGCTCCCTAACTCCCGAAAGCGTAGCACCCGTATCGGCGAAACAATCAGCCAACAACGTAGCTCCCTACTGCCCCGATGGTGACTGCCCGAGCGGTGGCGGCGGTACGGGCGGTGGCGGGTACACCCCAACGTGCGTGGCGCCTACTACCACTATTCGGGCCCGTATTGTGCGAGAGGCCCGGCTTTATGCCTACGGCCGGAGCTGGGAGCCAACCAACGTAATAGTTGGTACGCAGGGTTGTGATGGAGTATATCCGTTCAGCCTGGAGTTCCGAACGCAGGACGGAACAGAAAGCTGGGTAGGCGGCCGCTACAATGTAGTAACCGGCGAAATTGACGTAGACTACATCAACTTGTAGCAGCTGATTCATCCCCGCATACGACAACCGCCCCGGACGCCTAGTGTCCGGGGCGGTTGTCGTATGCGGGCGCGCTGGTTTCGGCTACGTAGCCGCCAGCTTGAGCGGTGTCAATGCCGGAGCAGAGCTTCAGCCAGCAGCAAATCTTCCGGGGTCGTGATTTTGATATTGCGGTAGTCGCCTTCCACCAGGTGAATCGGGTGCAAGTCCTCTACCACGCTGGCATCATCGGTAAACGTGGTGAGTTCCGGTAGCTGGTAAGCTCGGCGCAGTAGTTCCAGGCCAAAGCACTGCGGCGTCTGTACCAACCGTAGGCGGCTGCGGTTCAGGGCATAGGAGCCCTGCTGGTTTAGCCCCCGCACCGAATCTTTGGGAACTACGGCGGCTACCGCTGCGCCGTGGTTGTAAGCAGCCTGGTAAGTAGCCTCTATTACGGCAATAGGTGTGAGTGGCCGCACTCCATCGTGCACCGCTACCACTCCCTTTTCTCTGTTAGGGAGGGAGGCCAACCCATTGCGCACGGAAGCCCAGCGGGTGGCGCCGCCTGCCACTACCTGGTGGGGTATCGTAATGGCATACTGCTCACACAAAACTTGCCAGGTAGCAAACTGCTCAGTGGGCAACACAAGCACTATTTTCGAAACCTGCAAAGAGGGCTCCGCAAACCGCCGCAGCGTGTGCAGTAACACCGGCTCCCCGGCTAGCTCCAGAAACTGCTTGGGCCGGTCGGCACCCATGCGGGTGCCACTGCCGCCCGCTACAAGTATGGCAACGCGCGAAGAGGCGGCTGTGGATACGGAAACAGATGCTGCCACGGGCAAGATAGAAGGTGAAGAGCTGCGCGCGGCTCCTGCCACGCGTCAACTGAAGCGTTAAAAAGTAAAAATAAAAAGTCCGGCCGTGGTTACACGGCCGGACTTTCAATAAAAACAGCTCTTCGGCTTACAGCACCAGCATGGCGTCGCCGTAGCTGAAGAACTTATATTTCTCCTTAATGGCCGTCTGGTACGCTTCAATCAGCAGCTCATGCCCGGCAAAGGCCGAAGCCATCATCATCAGCGTGCTTTCCGGCGTGTGGAAGTTGGTGAGCAGGCAGTTGGCAATTTTGAAATCATACGGAGGGAAGATGAACTTGTCTGTCCAGCCTACGGTGGGCTTCAGCCGCGAGTTGGCCGATACCGACGACTCCATGGCCCGCATAGAGGTGGTGCCGATGGCGCACACGCGTTTTTTGGCGTCCAGGGCGTGGTTCACCACCGTGGCCGATTCCGCCGGCACGATGAAGTTTTCCGAGTCCATTTTGTGCTTGGTCAGATCCTCCACGTCCACGGTGCGGAAGGTGCCCAGGCCAACGTGCAGCGTTACCGGAACTACTTCTACTCCTTTGATTTCCAGGCGCTTCATTACCTCACGGGTAAAGTGCAAGCCCGCCGAAGGGGCCGCTACCGCGCCGGTATTCTTGGCGTAAATCGTCTGGTACCGCTCCTTGTCGGCAGCTTCCGTTTCGCGGGTGATGAATTCCTTTGGAATGGGTGTTTCGCCCAAATCGTGCAGGGCTTTGTAGAACTCCTCGTCCGGGCCATCGAACAGGAACTTGATGGTGCGTCCCCGGGAAGTAGTGTTGTCAATTACCTCCGCTACCATATCCGACTCGCCGAAGTACAGCTTGTTGCCTACCCGGATTTTGCGGGCGGGGTCCACCAGTACGTCCCAGAGGTGAATTTCCTTGTTCAGCTCGCGCAGCAGGAATACCTCAATCTGGGCGCCGGTTTTCTCTTTGTTGCCATACAAGCGGGCCGGAAACACCTTCGTGTCGTTCACCACGAACACGTCGCCGTCGGTGAAGTACTCCAGAATATCCTTAAAGGTGCGGTGCTCTATTTTGCCACTGTCGCGGTGCAACACCATCAGGCGCGACTCGTCGCGGTTTTTGGCGGGGTGCTGTGCCAGCAGGTTTTCAGGCAGGTCAAATTTGAACTCAGAAAGCTTCATGGGCCAGACAGGGCAATAGGTGGGGAACCTAATAGAAAAAATTGAGCCGCGAAAGTACGCACAATCCTCGGAAGAATCGTTACTTTTCGCCTGAAATCTGCTTATTGCCCTTTCCACGCCCCTTGCTGAACCTTCGCTCCGCATGAAAGCATTGCGCCTTACCCTGGAAAGTTTCCGCTTTGCGTGGCAAGCTCTCAAGTCCAATCTGCTGCGTACCATCTTGTCGCTGCTCGGCGTTACGGTGGGCATATTCGCCATTATTGCCGTGTTTACCGTGGTGGATTCGCTGGAGAAAAACATCCGCGACAGCATGAGTTTCGTGGGCGACAAGGTGATTTACGTGCAGAAATGGCCCTGGGCATTCGGGGGAGATTACCCCTGGTGGAAATACTTTAACCGCCCTGTGCCTACCGTCCGCGAGTTCCGGGAAATCCAACGCACGCTGAATCCGGAAAGCCACAACGGTATTGCCATTTTCGCGGCTACGGGCGGTAACATTCTCAAGTCGGGCTCCAACTCGGTGAGCGACTGCGCCATTCAGGGTATCAGCTTCGATTACCGGCGTGTGTCCGATGTACCGGTGGTGGAGGGGCGCTACTTTACCCAGCAGGAAATGAATGCGGCGCGTAACGTGGCCGTGGTAGGCTACTCCATTGCCCAGGGGCTGTACCCCAACGGCTCGGCCCTGGGCCAGGAGTTCAAGGCGAAAGGCCAGCGCTTCACCATTATTGGTGTAATGCAGAAAGAGGGCAAAAAGCTGCTGGATACGCCCAGCAACGACACCAACTGCTACATCCCCTTCGCCGCCTTCACCAAAATATTCCAGATGAGCAGCAACGGCATGGGGGGCGCTCAGGCCACCATTGTTGTGAAAGGCCGCGACGATGACCCCGGCCTGCTGAACCTGGAAGCCGAAATCCAGGGCAGTATGCGCGTTATTCGGGGGCTGAAACCCCGGCAGGAAGACTCATTCGCGCTGAATCGGCCCGAGCTATTGGCTAACGCTATTACGCAGCTGTTTTCCGTGATTGGCATTGCGGGGTGGGTCATTGGCGGGTTTGCCATGCTGGTAGGTGGCTTCGGCATTGCCAACATCATGTTCGTGTCGGTAAAGGAGCGCACCAATATCATCGGTATCCAGAAGTCGTTGGGGGCCAAAAACTACTTCGTGCTGTTCCAGTTTCTGTTCGAAGCGGTATTTCTGTGCCTATTGGGCGGCGGGGCCGGCATCCTGCTGGTGTTTCTGATTACGCTACTACCGCAGGACGCGCTGCCGCTGTTTTTGTCGGTGGGTAATATCTCCCTGGGGCTAACAGTATCCGTGGTGATTGGGGTGCTGGCGGGCATCATTCCGGCAGTACTGGCCTCTAACCTCGATCCGGTTATTGCCATTCGGGCGCAGTAAAATGTGGGGAATGTGAGGAATGTGGAAATGTGGAGGGTCGTAGCACTACCCACGTTCTCACATTCCCCTTAAACCGTAGCGTAATGTTAACAAATTGTTAACTTGCCGGTCGCTACCTTGGGTCGCCCTCTTCTTCCGTGGGGGCGGCTTTCTTTTTGCCTTTTTTCATTGTTTACCCGGTGCGGAGAAATTCCCACAGTAACTGCCTGCGCCCATGCGTACGCATCCTCTGCACCCTATTCCTCTTGTAGCTCCTATGGCGAAGCTCAAAAAAACCAGCCGCACGAAAGTGGCGGATGAAGTACTGAATGCCGGCAGTGGTCAGACCATTGTGCAGCCCAACGTCAACGATAATAAGGTTAAGACCATCAGTGACATCCGCGAGCAGACGCACGGGGAGCGCACGGTGCAGGTAGATGACGAGCAGCGCATCCGTCGGGCCTTTGTGGACAAAGACTGGAATGAAATTAAGATTGCCGACTCTTGGCAGATCTTTAAGGTGATGGCCGAGTTTGTGGAGGGCTTCGAGAAGATGTCCAAGATCGGGCCCTGCGTGTCCATTTTTGGCTCGGCCCGTACCAAACCCGAGAACCCCTACTACAAAATGGCCGAGGAAATTGCGGCCAAGCTGGTGCGCCATGGGTACGGCGTTATCACGGGCGGCGGCCCCGGCATCATGGAAGCCGGTAACAAAGGTGCCCACTCGGAGGGCGGCAAATCGGTGGGCCTCAACATTGAGCTGCCCTTCGAGCAGTTCAACAACATCTACATCGACCCCGACAAAATCATCAACTTCGACTACTTCTTCGTACGCAAGGTGATGTTCGTGAAGTACGCCCAGGGCTTCATTGGCATGCCCGGCGGCTTTGGTACGCTGGATGAGCTGTTTGAGGCTATTACCCTGATTCAGACCAAGAAAATCGGCCGCTTCCCCATCGTGCTGGTGGGCACCAAGTACTGGCAGGGCATGTTCGACTGGATTCAGCAGGTAATGCTGGAGGATGAGCACAACATCTCGCCCGAGGACATGAACCTGGTGCAGCTGGTGGATGATGCGGAGTCGGCGGTGAAAATTATCGATGATTTCTACAGCAAGTACCTCCTGTCGCCGAACTTCTAAGACCACTGATTACGCGGATTTTTTGACGGATTCCGCGGATTTTGTAGCTAGCTCAGGCCTGAAAAGGGTAGAGGAGCTGTGCAGTTCGATTGAGCTTACCTGACCCCGTTGGTCAAGACACGAAAAAAGGCTGCCTCTGCGGAGGTAGCCTTTTTTCGTGTTCTTTTGTTTACGATTTGCTTCAAGCCATTCAGCCTTCTACTGTGCAAACTTCTTCGCCACTTGCCCCCGAATATGATTACCTGATTGTGGGCGGGGGGGCAGCCGGCCTGAGCTTGGCCTATCATATTAGCCAAGAGCCGCGGTTGGCCGGCAAGCGGGTATTGCTGCTGGAACCAGAGGCCAAAACCCAGAACGACCGGACCTGGTCTTTCTGGACCGATGCGCCTACTTTGTTTGATAGTATTGTGGTTCACGAGTGGACGCAGATTGCCTTTCGTAGCCCCGGCTACGCGGAAGTGTTTCCATTGCGGCGCCACCGCTACAAGATGATCAGAGGACTGGATTTTTACCGGTTTGTACACGCTGCCCTGGACGCTAACCCGCAGGTTACGCGAATTCAGGCTGCTGTGACGGGCCTCGAAAATACGCTGGTTGGGGCTGTGGCGCGCACTGCCCAGGGTGATTTTCAGGGCCGGTATGCTTTTGATAGTCGGCCGCCGGATTTGGCTCAGCTACAGCAACCCGGCCGTTACCACTACCTCTTGCAGCACTTCGTGGGCTGGGAAGTAGAAACGGAGGAGGACGTTTTCAACCCGGAAACACAGGAGTTCATGGACTTCCGGGAGGAGCAGTACCAGGAAGCCCGCTTCATGTATGTGCTGCCGTTTAGCGAGCGGCGGGCGCTGGTAGAGTACACCCTGTTTTCAGCCACCACGCTGCCCAAGCAAGAGTACGAAGCAGAACTGCGCCGATATCTGGTGGAGCAACTAGGTGGGCGTCCTTACCGCATAGTGGCCCAGGAAGCCGGCGCCATCCCAATGACCGACCACCCGTTACCGGCCCACGACGGCGCGCACATCATTAATCTAGGAACCAGGGCCGGACGGGCCAAAGCCAGCACTGGTTATGCCTTCAAGCGTATTCAGGCGCACTCGGCCCGCCTTACGGCTGCTTTAGCCGCCACGGGCCGCCCACCACAAAACCTAACCGGCGACCAGTGGCAATTTCGGCTATTCGATACGCTTCTTCTGGATATCATGCAACGCCAAGGGGAGCGTACCCGGGATATATTCACACAGTTATTTCAGCGTAATCCAGTGGAGCGAATTTTCGACTTTCTCGACGAGCGAACTTCCTGGGCTGAAAACTTCCAGATCATGAACTCCGTGACGCCCTGGCCGTTTCTGCGCTCCATTGGCCACCTACTCCGGGGCCGGCCGGGGCAAAGGTGAAATAGTGAAGTGGTGAATTGTGAGGTAGGGCTCAATTTGCGCAAGTAGAGCCTTGCCTCATTACATCATCACCCCATTTCACTACGTGGAGGCTCTCTTCGCTTTCCAGAAATGCCCGTTCCGTTTGAACTGTGGCTGCCGAGAGGGGCAGAAGGGCGGGAACAGGGCGCGAAAGGTTGAGCAGGTAGCCGGGCAGCTCCGCCAGGTTTTCCAGGTCGTGGGTGATGCAGAGAATAGTTTTATTATGCGCCTGTACCCAGCTTTCCAGCAAGGCAAATACCCGGCGGCGGTAGTACACGTCCAACTGTTGGGTAGGCTCGTCCAGCAAATACAGCTGGGCATCCTGCAGGCTTAGCTGGGCCAGCCATACAAGCTGCTGCTCCCCGCCCGACAGTAGCATAAAATCCTGCTGAGCCAGGTGAGCAGCTCCTACCTGAACCAGGGCGGCATCGGCGAGGGCATAATCCTGCGCGGTGTAGCCTCCCAGAAAACGGTGGTGACGGAAACGGCCCATCACCACCAGCTCGCGCACCGGAATAGAAAACTCCACGCTGGCCCGCTGGGGCAAATGCGCCAGCAAGCCGCTGGCCGCCGGCCGCCGCTGGGCACGCAACTCCCGGCCCAACACCTGCACTTGGCCCTGATAAGGAATCTGCCCGGTTAGGGCGCGAAACAGGGTAGTTTTGCCGCAGCCGTTATGTCCGATGATGGCCACAAACGCAGGCCCGGACACCGTAAAACACAAATTGCGGAGCAGGACGCGCTGTCCATACCCCGCAATCAGGTTGTGTATTGATAGTGCTTGGTGCATAGTGCTAAGTACTTAGGCAAAAAAACGCATCGTAATAATGCTATGCACTAATAACCAAGCACTAGGCACTAACTACTAATACTCGTCTTCGTTGAACATAAAGTCTTCTTTGGTCGGATAATCCGGCCAAACTTCTTCAATGTTCTCGTAGGGCTGACCGTCATCTTCCAGAGCCTGGAGGTTTTCTACCACTTCCATGGGCGCACCCGAACGGATAGAGTAATCGATAAGCTCATCCTTGGTTGCAGGCCAGGGAGCATCTTCCAGGTACGAAGCGAGTTCTAGAGTCCAGTACATAGTCGTGTGCTACTAAAAAAATGTGGTCAAAAGGTGAAATGCCGATAGCAAAAATCCGGCCGTTGGGTCAGGACTGACACCGTTACCGGTTCGGCGTTGCGCAGGTTGCTGACGACAACGTAAAATACGGGTTAGGGTTGGGCTAGCCAACCTGCTGCTGCTGGAAGATGGAAATCAACTCGTTTTTCGTGCGGATTTTTCGGTCGAAAGCCCGGATTTTGCCTTGCAGCATCGTCCGGAATGCTTCGTTGCCGGGGGAGTCGTTGAGTTTGCCCAAATTCTCATTGAGCACCTCCTGCTCCTGCTTGTCAAACTTGATGAACTCCTGCAACGCCTGCACGCGCAGGGCCGCTTGGCTTTGCGGGCTGCTGGTTTCCGGGGTAACAGGGCGCTTGCGCATGTAGTGTTCCAAGGCACTCATCTCAAATACTTTGTCGCAGGCCAGAATAAACTGCTCCCACACCCGGTCCGATTCTTCGCCGCGCACGGGGCCCACTTTTTTCCAGGCCGCCTGCAGCTCTTTGGCCCGAGCTACGGCCTCCTGCATGGGGCGGTTGAGCAGGGCCGTAGCCTCCGCTACCAAGGCGCGCTTGCGGCTGAGGTTATCCTCGCCGGTATTGCCCGTGGGCGTGAACTGCTGCTCCTGGCGCTTGCTTTCGATGTGTACCTTCAGGCGCTCAAAAAAGTGGTTGTGGGCCGCCCGAAACCGGGTCCAGAGGTCGTTGGCCTGCTTGCGGGGCAAGGAGCCGTCAATTTCTTTCCACTGCTGCTGCAGTACTTTCAGCTTGCGGGTGGTTTCCTCGAAATCGGGAGAGTTCTGCAGCGCCTCTGACTTATGAATCAGGTCTTTGTATTGGTCATATACCCGATTGGTCATGGCCTTCTTTTCGGCCAGGAAATCCTTTTTGCGGGCGAAGAAGGCATCAACGGCGGTCTGGAAACGGGCTTCCAGTTCATCAACCAGCTGTTTTTCTACTGGGCCAGTTTTGATCCAGCCCTGGCGCAGGTCTTTCAGCTTGTCGCTGCCAGCTTGCCAGTCGATGGTGTCGTGGAGAGCCTCGGCCTCCTGAATCAGTCCGATTTTGGTGGCCAGGTTTTTTTCCCGGTTGCGGTTTACCGTTACTTTAATGGCTTCCTCCGCCTCGGTAAGGCGGTGGTGCAGGCTCTCAAAGTCACCAAGCGCATCGTAGGAGCCTACCTGCTCCTTGAGGTGCAGGGCCTTCATCAGGTAAGAGCCCTTGTTGTCGGATTCCTCAATTTTCTGCAGCAGCTCTTCTACCTTGGAGCGAAACAGGGTGAAGCGTTGGGCAAAATAGGCCAGTGAAGCATCAGCAGATTCTTTTACCTGGCCCACCTGGCGAGCGGGCAGGTGTAGGAGCGGGCGAAGCCACACCTGGTCGCCCTCGATGTAGCCATAACGGCGGGCTTCGGCCAGTAAGTGGTCTTGTGAGTCCATAAATAGATAGCGGGGGAGCGAATAGGTGAAAAGGACGGAGTTGGGGCCGGAAAGATGTACAAGTTTACGGGTTGTGCGGTAATTCTTCAGCTTGGCCAAAGCTTCGGAATGTTAGCGTGGCCTGCCTACCTTTGGCTGAAAGCCCTGCCAGAGCTACCGGAACAAGCTACGCACCCGCCGCCGCTGCGGTTATGACTGCCCGGCTGGTAGCCGCTGCAGTAGGCGGGCTTCGGGCTTTGCACCCACAGCCCGAAGCCCGTCTACTGTTCTGCAAAATAGAAAGCCCCGGCAAACCAGCAAGGCTGCCGCTGTATTATCTGACCTCTGACCAACTCTTGACTATGTCCGACCAACCCACCATTATTTTCTCCATGGCGGGGGTAACCAAAGTGTACCCGCCTCAGAAACAGGTTCTCAAGAACATTTACCTCTCGTTTTTCTACGGGGCCAAAATTGGTGTGCTCGGCCTCAACGGCTCGGGTAAATCCAGCCTGCTGAAAATCATTGCCGGCCAGGATAAGCAGATTCAGGGCGACGTGGTATGGTCGCCGGGCTACTCGGTGGGCTACCTGGAGCAGGAGCCCCAGCTGGACGCCACCAAAACCGTGCGCCAGGTACTAGAGGAAGGCGTGGCCGAAACGGTAGCTTTACTCAAGGAGTTCGACGAAATCAACGAAGCCTTCGGGGCCGAGGATGCCGACTTCGACAAGCTGCTGGAGCGCCAGGGTACCGTGCAGGAGCGCCTCGACCAGCTCGACGCCTGGAACCTCGACAACAAGCTGGAGCGTGCCATGGATGCCCTGCGCACGCCCCCTGAGGAAGCTGTTATCGGCAACCTCTCGGGTGGGGAAAAGCGCCGCGTGGCCCTGTGCCGCCTGCTGCTCCAGGAGCCCGATGTGCTGCTGCTGGACGAACCCACCAACCACTTGGACGCCGAGAGCGTGCTATGGCTGGAGCAGCACTTGCAGCAGTACAAAGGCACCGTAATTGCCGTAACCCACGACCGATACTTCCTCGATAATGTGGCCGGCTGGATTCTGGAGCTGGACCGGGGCGAGGGTATTCCTTGGAAGGGCAACTACAGCAGCTGGTTGGAGCAAAAGTCGAACCGCCTGGCTCAGGAAGAAAAAACTGAGAGCAAGCGCCAGAAAACCCTGCAACGGGAGCTGGAATGGGTACGCATGGCCCCGAAGGCGCGCCAGGCCAAGAGCAAGGCCCGCCTCGCCGGCTACGACAAAATGGTGAACGAGGACTCCCGCGAGAAGGAGCAGAAGCTGGAGCTGTTCATCCCGGATGGTCCGCGCCTGGGCTCCCAAGTGATTGAGGCCGAGGGGCTGCGGAAGGCCTTCGGCGACAAGCTGCTGTTTGATGGCCTGAGCTTCCAGCTGCCCCAGGGCGGTATCGTGGGTATCATCGGGCCGAACGGCGCGGGCAAAACCACCCTGTTCCGCCTCATCACCGACCAGATGCAGCCCGATGCCGGCACGTTCGTGGTGGGCCCCACGGTGCAGACGGCCTACGTGGACCAGCAGCACGACACGCTGGACCCCAACAAATCGGTGTTCGAAACCATTTCGGGCGGCACCGAAACCATGCTGCTGGCCGGCCGGCAGGTGAACTCCCGGGCCTTCGTGAGCAACTTCAACTTCCGGGGCGGCGACCAGGAAAAGAAAGTCGGCAGCCTCTCGGGCGGGGAGCGGAACCGGGTGCACCTGGCCACCACCCTCAAGCAGGGCGCCAACCTGCTGTTGCTCGATGAGCCCACCAACGACTTGGACGTAAACGCCATCCGGGCTTTGGAAGACGCGCTGGAGAACTTCGCCGGTTGCGCCGTGATTATCAGCCACGACCGATGGTTCCTGGACCGCCTGGCTACCCACATCCTGGCCTTCGAGGGCGACTCACAGGTGGTGTGGTTCGAGGGTAACTTCTCCGACTACGAGGAAGCCAAGCGCAAGCGCCTCGGCGACGTGGAGCCCAAGCGGGTGCGGTACCGGAGCCTGAACTAAGTTGTTCGATTAGCTAACTGAAAACGTCCTCTTCTGACTTCGGCCGGAAGAGGACGTTTGGGTTTTGGGGAGGGTGGCGTTTGGGGAAAGCAGAACGTCATGCTGAGCGAAGCCGAAGCATCTCTACCGCTTCGTCCACACGATTGATTTAGCCAGAGGTAGAGATGCTTCGACTGCGCTCAGCATGACGTTCAGGTAGTGTCATCTGTTTCTCAGTGCGGCATATGGCTGATTTTGGCTTCGTCGAGGTCGAGCTGGGCTTCCTGGTGGCGGAGCATTTCTTCCTCGAACACATCCTCGCGGCGCAGCACAAACAGCTCCTCCCGCTGCACCTGCAACACATCCAGCAGCACTTGGTGGTAGCGTTGTAGAGCTTCGCGCTTGGTATCGTCGTAGTCCAGGGCCTCCAGCAGGTTGCCGGTGCGCTGGGCCTCGGCCTGCATGCGGTGCTGTAGGGCGTTAATCATTTCATTGTGCTGAATGTCCTCGGGGTAGTGCCGGGCTAGGTGGGCCAGGGCCACGTGGCGCAGGCGTAGCCGGATGCCAGCTTCTTGGGCATCGGTGGGCATACGCTCTTCCTGGTGGGCGACGCCGGTAAAGCGGATGATGGCCGGCAGCGTGAGCCCCTGAAATACCAGCGTAACCAGAATGACCACGAAGGTGATGAACAGGATAAGGTTGCGCTGCGGAAACTCCTGCCCATTGCTAAGCAGCAGCGGCACCGACAGCGCCGAGGCCAGGGATACCACGCCCCGCATGCCGGCCCAGCCGATGATAACCGGTCCCTGCCAGCCCGGGCTGGTTTCCTGGGTGCGGATGCTGCGAAACAGCCAGCGCGGCACAAACGCGGCCGGAAACATCCACAGCAACCGAATGATGATAACTATAGCGCTGATGATGAGGCCGTAGGTAATGGCCTGCTGCAAAGAGTAGTTGCCCAAGCCCTGCACGGCCACCGGCAGCTCCAGCCCAATCAGGATAAACACCAGGCCATTCAGGGCGAAGCCTACGCTGGCCCACACGCTATTGGTTTGCAGGCGGGTATCAGCGTCGAACACCCGGTGGGAGTGGTAGGATAGTAGCAGCCCCCCGCTCACCACGGCCAGCACCCCCGAGAAGTGAAATTCCTCGGCCAACAGGTACATCACGTAAGGCGCCAGGAAAGTGAGTACTGTATTAATGCTGGGCGTGGTGGGCAGGTATCTATGAATCAGGTAGAAGCCATAGCCCACCACCAGCCCGATGCCCAGGCCCATGCCGCTGGCCAGCAGAAAGCTGGTAATAGCCTGGTGCCAGGAAAAGGTGCCCGTTACCACCGCCGCCAAGGCAAACCGGAATACAATCAGGCTGCTGGCATCGTTGATCAGGCTTTCGCCCTCCAGAATGCTGGTTACGCGGCGTGGCACCTTAATGCCCTTGAGCACGGAGGTAGCTGCTACGGCATCGGGCGGGGAAATGATGCCGCCCAGCAGGAAGCCCAGCGCCAGGGTAAAGCCCGGAATCATAGCCTGGCTCACGTAAGCCACAAGGGTAGCCGTAAAGAACACCAGCCCGAAGGCCAGCAGCGTAATAGGCCGCTTCCAACGCCAGAAATCCTGCCAGGAGGTGTCCCAAGCCGCTTGGTAGAGCAGGGGTGGCAGGAAAATCAGAAAAATCAGGTTGGGGTCGATAACAATAAGCGGCAGACCCGGCACGAAGCTCAGGGCCAGCCCCGCCAGCACCAGAAAAATAGGGTAGGAGATGCGCAGCTTCTGGCTCAGCATTACCAGCAGCAGCATGGCAAACAGCAGCCCCAGTACCAGCAGAATGGTTCCGTGCAAGTTAGTTTCGGGCATAGGCAAGAGTAGGAAGGACAGGCAATAGTAGAGCGGAAATATAGCTACAAGGCAGAAGGAGAATCCTAATTGACAAGCGGAAAGTAGGAGCAAGGCTCAACCAGAAAGAGTTTACTGACCCCCCACAGGACTATCGTGGCAACCCCAACTACTATATAGTGGTACTGCATGGGGGACTTGTGGCTGGTTGGGTCTTCTGGGCTAAGCTGGTTGCGCCGCTGTATTTACTCAAACAGCGCTACTGCCTTATTGAGCACCTTTGGTTGTTTATTACTTCAGCTCCGTACTGTGCTTAGCTTACAGTTGTGGGTGCCCGCCTGTGCCTTCAGTACTTTCGCGGGTTACAGCTCCAACCCCAGGCTCTGCCCTCCACCAATACCCATATGCAGGAATTCCTTCCCTTGCTCCACCCGTTGTTGACTCATTCCAAGGCCGTAAACTTTGTGCTTCGGGAGGCGGATAAGCGCATTGTGTACCTGAGTGAGGCCTATGAGCAGGTATTCGGCGACCCGGCCGCCCATGCCACCGAGGACTGGCCCCACTGGCTGCAGCGTGTGCATCCCGATGATCGTAGGCTAATTGTCGACCAGCTCCGGGAGGCGGAAGAAGGCCAGCTTATCGAGGGTCTGCAACTTCGGGTAGCCCAATCGGAAGGGCGCACGCAATGGCTGCGCCTGGCCATATGCCGCGTCCGGGATGCAGCGGGCGCGAAGTACCTGAGTGGGAGCCTGCGTGACAATACTGCCGCGCGGGAGGTTGCCATCAACGCCCATAAATTCAACACCAAGAAGAACGCCACCCTGGAAATACTCTCCCACGATTTGGCGGCGCCGCTGGCTTTGCTGCAGCAGCTCACCGAACACCTGCGGCATGAAACCGGCCCGGTTAGCGAGGAGGCCCGGCGGGTACTGGAGCTCATGGAGCGTACCTGCCGGGAGGGCGTCACACTGATTCGGGACTTCGTCGACAATGAGTTTATGGAGTCGGCCAGCGTGAAGATGAAGTGGGAACGGGCCGACCTGGGTGCCTGGCTACAAGCCCTCATGGAAGAGTATCAGGGCTCTGAGCGTCATACGCACCTGCAGTTCAGCTGCACACTACCGCCCGTACCCGTGTACGTGAACATGGACATCAACAAGTTTCAGCAGGTTGTGAACAACCTGGTATCGAATGCTATTAAGTTTACCCCCGACGGCGGCCACATTGCCCTGAGTTTGGAGCAGCACAAGAACCGGGCGGTAGTACGGGTAGTCGACAACGGGGTGGGCATTCCGGCGTCCGTACAGCCCGTGCTTTTTGACAAGTTCACGCCCGCCCGTCGGCCCGGCCTGCGCGGCGAGAAAACCACCGGCCTGGGCATGTCCATTATTCAAACTATTGTGGAGCTGCACCACGGGCGCATCACGTTTGAAAGCACGGAAGGGCAGGGCAGCACCTTTATCGTGGAGCTGCCCGCCGAAGTGATATAGCGTTCCTCTTTTCCGCCAGGGCTGGGCAGAAAACGGGTGCTATGCCCGGCTTAAAAGTGATTGTGCAGGATGTCCTGAATTTTCTCCGTAGTCAGTGGCTTGCTGATAAAGCCGGCAACTATGGCCATCTGCTCTACCCGGGCTACGTCGCGGGGGTGGAGGGAGGTGGTGAGCATGACAATAATGGTGGGCCGCTGCATGGCCGCCGGTAGCTGTTTGTAGGTCTGCAGAAACTCAATGCCGTTCATGCCCGGCATGTTCACATCCAGCAGAATCAGGGCCGGGCAGTCGGTAGCCGGGGAGGTGCAGAGCTCCTGCACGCGGGCCATGGCCTGCTCCCCATTTAGGGCAACCAGCACATTATTGGTTACCTGCAGCCGAGTTAACAGGTTTTTATTCAGAAAGTTGGTAGTCTGGTCGTCATCTACCAGAAGTACACTCGACAGTGTTTTCATGCGGTAACAGGTACAGAACGGCGGTAAGGCAGGGGCCGTGCGGCTACACCTATACGAGCGTCAGCGCCGAAAGTACACGGTAAAGGTGGCTCCGGCGCCTGGCTGGCTCCGAACCTGAATGTGGCCCCCGGCATTTTCCACCACTCGCTTGACCATGTACAAGCCGATACCCGAGCCCTCCACGTGGGCATGGAAGCGGCGAAACATCTGGAACATTTCCGGCTGTCGGCTTTCCTCAATGCCCAGCCCGTTGTCCTGCACCTCCAGTACCACAAAGGCTTCCTCAGTGCGGCAGCTGATCTGTACTTGCGGCGGAAAGGTGGGGCGGTGATACTTGAGGGCGTTGCTGAGCAGATTGTACACTACGGAGCGCAGGTTTTTGGCCGAAAAAGGCACGCTGGCGCAGTCCGTTACGTTTATTTCTACCTCAGCACCGGTGGCCTGGATCAGCGGCTGCAAATCCTGACAAACGTCCTCTACTACCGGGGCCAGGGAGGTGTCCTGGGCAGGGCGGTCAAACTCGCGCTGGAGCTTGGTCACGTCGCTCAGGTGCTCAATGGTGCGCTTAAACCGCTCCACGGCCGCCTGCATCATGGCCAGTACCGGTTGCAGCTCCGCCGTCAGGGGCAGGTCGGTGGGCAGCTGGTCCTGCATCAGGTATACCAGACCTTCGATGTTGGTGATAGGGGCTTTGAGGTCGTGGGACGCCGTGTAAATAAAGTTGTCCAGGTCTACGTTGGTTCGCCGGAGCTGCTCATTACTGGCCTGCAAATCCGCATTTAGCGCCTCCGCCCGGTCGCGGGCCGTGCGCAGTTTGGTAGTAAGGCGCTGCAGGGCCTGCTCGCCCTGTTTCTGCTCATGAATATCGAATACCGTACCCACGAACCCATCAAACTCGCCGGTGTGCGTAAACCGGGGCAGGCCGCTGTCAATGGCCCAGCGGTAACGCCCATCCTGCCGGCGCAGGCGGTAGAGCAGGCTGAATGGGGCCTGGCGGAAGGCGGCGGCCTCGAAGGTGGTGTAAGTGGCCTGCAGGTCGTCGGGGTGCACGGCATCCAGCCAGCCCCGGCCAAGTCCGGTGGCTTCCGTCTGACCGGTGTAGTCGTACCACTGCTGGTTGAGGTAGATGCACTGGCCAGCCGTATCAGTCACCCAAATCATGCTTGGGACGTTGTTGGCCATCTGGCGCAGGTACTGCTCATTACGCTCCAACACGCGCCGGGCCTGCACCTGGTCGGTTACCTCATGGGCAAACACCACTATGCCATCTACGCCAGCATCGGCGTTGCGCCGGGCCTGGTAGGTGAAGGTCCAGAATATCTCCTCCAGCGGCCCTCCTTCGTGGCGGGCCAGCCGGAGCGGAACTTCCTGGAATACGGCGGTTTCTCCGCTGCTATACACCTGTTCCAGTACCTCATACACAAAAGTGCCCACTACTTCTGGCAGCGCCTCGCGCATGGGCTTGCCCAGCAACTCCCGCCCCGGAAAAATGCGCTGATACGCCGGATTTACCAGTTGGTACACAAACTCTGGCCCATCAAGAATTACGATGGGTGCCGGGGCTTCCATGAAAAGCTTGTGCAGAAGCTGCTGCTGCCGCTCAGCATCCTGGCGGGCTTCTACCAGGGCCGTTACATCGTTAACCACGGCCACGGCTCCTACTACCTGCCCGTTCTGCACGTCGGGCACGTAGCTGGCCTGCACATGGCGGCGCGTGCCATCGGTATACGTCAGGCGCGTTTCGAAATCCACCCGCTCGCCGCCCATTACTTGCTCCAGGTAACCCCGTACTTTTTGGTAAGCAGGCTCGCCTATCACGTCGCGCACGGGGCGCCCTACCAGGCCGGTAGTTGGGTCGCGCCACCAATGCTCGTAGGCCTTATTAACAAAGCGGTAGGTTTCGGTGTGGTCGATGTAACTGATAAGCACGGGCAGCGCATCCGTAATCAGCTCCAATTGCCTGGCCGAGGCCTCGCTGGCTTGGCGGGCCTGCACCTGTTCCGTAACTTCAAAGGCAAACACCACCACGCCATCCACCGCGCCCTGCTCATTATAGTAGGCCTGCTGGATGTAGTTGAAGTAGCGGTTCTGTGGCACTCCGCTGGTGGGGTGGGCCAGCGGAATGAGCATGCTCAGCTCCTGGTGCATCTGGCCCGTCTCGTACACTCCTCGGAAAGTGTGATACACGGCGTGCTCCTGAATTTCGGGTAGCGCCGTCAAGATGGGCTTACCCAACAGCTCCCGCCCCGGAAACAGCTGCTGGTACGCCGGGTTCACCAGTTCGTACACCAGCTTCGGGCCCCGCAGAATGCAGATGGCTGCCGGAGCTTGCATAAACAGGCGCTGCAGGTGGGCGCGCTGGCGCTCTGCTTCGGCGCGGGCCGCCTGCGTTTCCTGGGTGCGCAGGCTCACGCGGGTTTCCAGCTCCTGGTTAAGCAGTTGCAGTTGGTGCTGGGTGCGCTGCAGCTCGGCGTTGCTGAGGTGGAACTCCTCGTTGCTGGCCTGCAGCTCTTCGTTAGTGGCGGCTAGTTCCTCGTTGGCTTTACCTAGCCGCTGGTTGAGGTGCTGTACCTGCTGGTGAGCCAGTACCTGCGGGCTAATATCGTAGGCGAAAATAGTTATGCCCGTTACGGCCCTGGCCGCGCTACGAATAGCCTGGTAAGTGAAGTTGAAGTACACTGGCTCCGGTCGGCCCGAGTTGCTCCGGTCAATATATACTATCTGCTCCCGACCGTGGTAGGTTTCGCCGGTTCGGTACACGCCCTCCAGCAGGTCGAAGAAGGGCTGCCCCTCCAGGTCGGGCCAGGCCTGGCGTAAAGGGCGGCCCAGCAGGAGCCGCTCCCCAACCAGCTCCTGATAAAGCGGGTTGACGAGGGTGAACACTAAGTCTGGCCCTTCCAGGGTGGCAATACAGGCAGGGGCCTGCATAAACAGCTGGTGCAGGTGCTGGCGCTGGGTTTCGGCCTCACTACGGGTTTGCGCCAGGCCCTGGGAGAGGGTGGCCAACTGCTGGCGGGCGGCTTGCAGTTGCTGATGCAGCGCCTCCAGCTGCCCGGTAGCCTGGTTTTCGGTGGCTACCGGCGGCAGGGGCGTAGTGGGCTGCGCTGGCCGCTGGGTTTGGCTGGGTGGTTCGGGCACGCTAAAGCGCACCAGCAGCACCTCTGCGTGGCGGCTAGCCACTATATGTAGGGGCGTACCAGTAGGCGTATACCCATCCAACTCCAAACTAATGGTGCCTGCTTCGGCCCGAAACATGTTTTGATAGAAGGAGAAGACGGACCCTGGCTCGTTGCCGGAATACAGCTCGGCGTGCGTGCGGGTGGGCCGTTCGGGCAACTGCAGGAGTTGTTGCGCGGCCGGGTTCAGGTAGTCATAGACAAAATCAACCGGCTCGGGGCTTCCCGCCCTGAACGTAGGCCGCAACAGGGCCATGGCCACAGCAGACCAAGCCAAAGCCGTTTGCAGCAGACTATCGGGGGTAGCAGCGGAAGTATCAGCAGGGCGAGGACTCACCGGGAATAGGCAAAAAAGCAGAACGAGGCAGGGGGTAGCTACCCGGGTAAAATGATATCAGCACAAAAGAAGAGAATTCTCAGTCTGCACTAAACATCTTTGCGCAGCTTCTACTGTGCGCCCCGTACCCGCATGGGGAGTATATATACGGCCTCGGAGGCAGTAATGAACAAGGTGTCCCGCTTTTTACCAGCAAAGCACACATTGGCCGTCCACTTCTCCGGAATGGCAATCTGCTCAATTTTCTGGCCGGCGGGGCTGTACACGGTTACGCCGTTGCCCGTCAGGTACACGTTGCCTTGCCGGTCAATGGTCATACCGTCGGAGCCCTGTTCCACGAACAGTTGCCGATTCTGCAGCCGGCCATCGGGCCCAATCTGGTAACGGTAGGTTTTGCCGGCTCCAATGTCGGCCACGTACAGCAGCTTACCATCAGGCGTGCCGATGATGCCGTTGGGCTGCTGCAGCTTGTCATCCACGGGCACGGCAGTGGTCTGGTTGGGGGGCAGGTAATACACTTTCTGTCCGCCCAGGTTGGGGTCGGGGGCCTGGCGCGTCCAGTAGGGCCGCTGGTAGTAAGGGTCAGTGAAGTAGATGCCCCCGGTTTTAGGCTGCACCCATAGGTCATTGGGGCCGTTAAGAGTATGGCCCTGTACGTCCCGTAGCCGGACGGTTACTGTGCCATCGGGGGCAATAGACCATAGCTGGTTGTGTTCATCGGCGCAAGCCAGTAAGTTGCCTTTCTGGTCGAAATACGTGCCGTTGGCGCGGCCCGCTGGCTCCAGAAAAATAGAGAGCTGTCCGCGGGTGTCATACTTCCAGATCCGGTTGTTGGGCTGATCGGTAAAGAACACGTTGCCGGCTCTATCCACGGCTGGGCCCTCGGTGAAGCTAAATTGCCGGGATACCAGCCGGGGGGTAGCCCCAGCCGCCACTACGGAGTTGGAGCTGGACTGAGCATTGGCCGAAACAGCGCCAAGGGCTCCGAGTAGTAGTATTCCAACGGCCGCAAGCGGGTAAAAAGAGCAGTATTTCATAGCAAAGAAACAGGAACAGCCAGGCCAACGGGCACCGGTGCATATTCCCAAGACGAAAACCGGCGCCAATTGGCTGCACAGGCCCAGGTGTTTTAGGCTGCTTCCCGCATTTATCCCTGGGGTTTCAGTCCGTAAGTCGGCCCGCAGCACCCTTCTGCGAGATGCAGTTTGTGCTGCGGGCCCCTGCCTTTTCCGCTTCTTAGACCCACCCGCAAGCTTGTACCCCTAGCGGCGAATGGCGTCTTCTCGGCCCCGGCCTGATACCTAGCCAAAGCAGCGGAGTGGAGTTTTGCCAAAATGAGGAGGGCGCGCCCTACTACCAGCCGCTACTGGCTGGCAATGGGACGCGCCTGATGACTGGGCCACGCAGTGGGGCATGGCCGTAAAAACGTTGAAAATAGGATAGCCACTGGCCCACCCTGCCAGTACCCGATGGGCGGTGCTCAGCCAGAGAATGGTTTAGCCAACCAGCCTGCTGGTGAAGGACTGCGTTGCACACCTCCTAACCACACTGGGACGGACGATGGGCCGCTGCAAAAGAGCTTCGACATGTTGCGCAGTGTTCTCTCACGGGTTTACAGCTGCGTGTTTCCCTTGCGGAATAGGCGGAAAACTACCGTAGCAGTTCGTTACGCCGTAGCGCCTTTGCATACGCCGACTCTGGCAAGCGCCGGCCGAACAACTTGTTCAGCTTCTTCTTCGGCGACACCTTAAGGCTCTTTTTGGTGGGCTCAGGCCCGGCCAAGGTTTCAGGGGCAAAATAGCCAGCTGCTCCGGCCAGCAACAGGAAAGTAGCAACAGTTTTCATACCGCATCTATTGAAGTGATGATAAGGGCACCTACCGACGGCGGGAGCGAAGACGGCGGTAAGCTGGCGTGTGGCTACGCTTCTTGCGCTTAAACCAAGTGGGCACCTCTGACGTCTCTGCCTCACTACTTACTAATACGGCGCTGTTAATAGGAGTTGACGCCAGGGGGACAGCCGCCTCAGAGGATGCAAGGAAGGGTGCGACCAGAAGAGCGAGGAAAGTAGCTTGCATAGCTTAAAAGATGATTTGGTTGTGTTAATGCAAGTATAAGTTAAATATTTTATTACTTAAATTATAATAATGAAAAAACATCAAAAAAGCCTCTCCCGAATGGGGAGAGGCTTTCTGAAGTAACTGAAGGTTTCCTATTGCTCGTGGGTGTCGGCTTCGGCTATCTTCGCAGTGGCAAAAATGGCTATGCTAGCCAGTACGGCCACTCCAATGATGAGCTGAGTGGAGGTAAAGCGCTGCGAGGCTTTACGCAACAGGGCACTGCCGTTCTTCAGCAAGTCATCTAGTTGGTCTTGCTCACCTTTGAACACACCGTAGGCGCTTTGCAGGGTATTGATGATGTCCTCAGGAACAATTTTTTCGATTTCTTTGGGGAGTTGGTTGCTCATAATGAGGAAAGGCAGAGAGGTGAAGAATAAAGTGGAAATGCCGCTAGGCATTCCCGAAGGCTCTGTACGCAGTTCAGGATATTTTTGATACCTCCTTTTGGCGCCCGTTAGCAAGTCTTTTTTCTACTGTTCACCTTGCCCCCGGCTACCGAAACCAGAATGCATCATAACCTCTCACCGACCCGCCCCGACCTGCCCCCTAAAGCATAAGAGGAGATGCCTGCGCTGAAACCCAGCAACAAAGGCACAGAAAAGCCCCGCCGGATACCGGCGGGGCTTTTCTGTGCGGGCAAAAAAGGCGAAATCTACTCGTACACTTTCACTACAAACACATAGTCCTGGAGCTTACGGATCTGCTGTGGCCGGGAGGTGCCAGTCAGCAGGTTGGTGCGGGGCATATTGTAGGGTTTGCCCGCGCCGGCCGTGCCCAGCGAGTCAACCAAGCGCATCAGATACGACGACTTAGTAGCAAAGGCGGCGCTTTGCACATCCATTTGCCGCCCGCTGATGATGCCAATCAGGTTGCCCCGGTCATCCAGCAGCGGCCCGCCCGAGTTGCCAGGGTTTACCGGAATACTGATCTGGTAGAAGCCCGTGTCGCCCTCAAAACCTGAGCGGGCGCTCAACGAACCATCGTTAAACACCAAGTCCTCGCGTGGGTAGCCCAGCGTGTACACCCGCTCCCCTAGCTCCGACTGCCCCCGCTTAAACGAGTAGGGCAGGCGGCCAAAGCCTTTGAAATCTTTGTCTTTGATTTGCAGGATGGCCAGATCATGGGCCACGTCGGTGAATACCGTTTCGGCGCGGTAGCGCTGCCGGTCCTTGCTCTCAATCAGTAAGGAGTCGGCACCCTGAATAACGTGGTAGCTGGTAACCAAGTAGCCATCGGCCGTGAGGGCAAAGCCGGTGCCGCTGAACTTGCCCGGGTTGCTTCTTTCCGGCTGCGAAACGTCCATCTGGTTGAGGGTCCGGTTCATGGAGCGCTGGTTGCGCTTGATGCGCTCCACTTCCCGGCGCAGCACCGTGTAGCCGTACAAGGAGGGCTTCTGCACGGCCCGGTACATTTCCATCCCCAGCAGCGTGGTGAATACGGCTAGCACCGCCACGGCCGCGGCCACCATCATGGTAGCGCGGTGGCCCTGCCAGAAAGCGCGCAGCTTTTCCTCGGTGCGCGAAATGCGCAGAGCCGGGCGGGGGGCGCGGCCCGTGGAGAACTGCTCGTGGCGCTCATCTTCCTCGGCGGCTTTGGCCAGGGGTGTAAGGCGTACGGCGCGCTCCGCGTCCATATCAGCATGAATGGCGTGGAGCTTGCGGCGCAGGGCCAGCCGGCGGCCATAGGCCGTGAGTGTACCCGTCAGCTCCTCAAACTCGTGCAGGCGCTGCGCCAGCTGCGGGTCGGCGGCGAGGCGGTGCTCCAGGGCGGTGCGCTCCTCCTCGGCCAACCCGCCGGAGCGGTAAGCGTCGAATAAGGCGTAATAGTCAGCTTCTGTTTTCATGCTTTTGTAGTGCCTAGTGCGTAGTGCGTAGCGCTTAGTCTATTCAACAAAGCACTGCGTACTACGCCCTATCAACTAAACTCTATATCTGTTCCTGGTATTGGTTGAAAAATAGCTTCTTCAAACGTACCAAGCATTTGTATTTCTGGTTCTTAGCGTTGTCGGCATTGGTGTAGCCGAACTCAGCCGTGAGTTGCTGCATGGACTTATCAAGCAGATAAAATCCTTCTAGAAGCGAACGGCACGGCTCCCCAATACGGTCCAGAGCCTGAGCCATGGTGCCCAGCCGCCGGTCCCGCTCTTCGGCTTCCTCCAGGTCGGCCTCGGCCCCAGTTTCCAGAAAGGGCTCGTGGTCGTCGAGGCGGCCGCCGAAGCGGGTTTTGTCGGTGAGGCGCTTAAGCCAGAGACGGCGGCACACCGCGTAGAGGTAAGTTTTGATCTGGCAGCTCAGCTCCAAAGAGCCGTCACGCACCTTCTCATAAAATACCATTACGCCCTCCTGGTACACGTCCTTGGCTTCGTCCTCCGTGCCGCTATTCTGCAGCACGTAGTGCGAAATCATGGGGAAGTGTAACCGGTAGAGCTGCGCCAGCGCCCGGTCATCGTCGCGGCGGATGGCCGCCACAAACTCCTCATCGGTGTAGGAAGGTTGGCCCTTACCCATTCGCTTTGTGGCTTAATACGATGAGAAAGGCGGAGTAACCCGCCAGAAAAATATTTTTCGAAAGAGGGTTACCAACTTCGAATACCGGTATTAAGGGCGTTTTTTGGACCAATTTTCTCAAACCTACTAGTACAATGAAGAACCTCCTGAAGGTATCCGCTCTGGCCGTTGTTTTCGCTGCTACCCTCGCTTCCTGCGAGACCAAGAAAGCTGAAGAAACCACCACGACCACGGAAGCTACGACTACCGAAGCTACTACGGTTACCACTGACACCACGGTTGCTGCTCCCGCTACCACTGACACCACCGCTGCTGCTACCACTGCTGCTCCGGCTGCCACTACCACGGAAGCTACCACCACCACCACGGAAGTTAAGTAATTAAGCGCCGGCTTAGCCCGTACCTAATTACAACAGCCCGGGTTTCGCTATGGCGAGGCCCGGGCTGTTTTTTTGCCCGGAGCCAAGCCGAAAGATACTAGGATTTGCCGGGTTAGCTCGGCTGTCGTTGGGGGTGGTGGGGACTTGGTTCTGCGGTTGGCGCTAGAGCTTCTCTTCCACCCACAACAGGCCCGCCCCTAGTACAAACAGGCCAAAGCCGAGCCACCGGGGCCAGGTAGTGGTGGCCGTTGCTGGTGCCCCAACCACGGCCTGAGCGCCCGTGGCAGCGTTTTGTCGCGCTGCCCGCTGCCATTCCACAAACCGGGGCAGGGGCCAGGCCATTGAATCATACACGTAGAAGTGCCGGCTGGTGCTACCCACGCGGGCCTCGTGCCAACCAGGCGCGGCAGCCCAGTACGGGGCCGTAGTCCATTCCGGAACGGTGGCATCCTGGCGCCGGACCAGTGTAGTTGTGTTTCCGGGGCTGATAATGGTGAGGGGGCTGCGGGTAGCCGGGCCTTCATAGCGGAGCACAACCGGCTCGGCCGGGCGTGGCCAAGAGGATAGCAACCGGAGTTCAGAGGTAGTTTGGGCGGGCCTCACTGCGGACAGCAGCTGGCTCCAGTAGGCGTGGTACACCCCCAGCTGGCGCTGCAACAACCAGGGAAAAGTTTCGGTGACGGTGGTAACGGCTACCTGCCCCAGCCCCAGGCGGCGGCTGGCGGCGGCTACCTGCTGGCTGGCAGTGCTGAGCAGCGGCCGTAAGCTTGCTGAATTCAGGAGCACATGCGTGGCCGGTGACGGAGTCGGCTGGGTAGTACCCGGCCACTGCAGGGGCAGGGCAGCGGCATTGGCTGGCCGGGCCTGCAGCCGGAAAGCGGCGCCGCCTGGCAGCTGGCGCGGAATAGCGGAGCCATCGGCCAGGAGCAGCACGTTGCAGGTGCCCGTGCGCACACTCTGGCTCAGGGCCTGACTTTCATCAGCGGATAAGCTGGCCAGCGCGTCGTTATCGAGCAGGAGCACATCGAAGGTGGCCAGCAAGCGGGGGGTGAGGCGGCTTAAGTTGAGCGGGGTAGGTAGGTTGAGAAACTCCGTTTGAGCTAGGCCCCGGCTAACGCCGATGCGCAGAGCCACTTTGTGCTGACGAGCCGCCAACTCATCCTTTAGAAACCGGATTTCGAAGGAGGGCGCGGAGGCCAGTATCAATAGCCGCAGGGGTTGAGTGGGCAGTATCTCCACGGGTACCGGTTCCTGGGCCAGGAGCCGGCCTTTTTGGTGAGCCTGTACCTGATAAACGGTCGTGCCGACAGCCTTGGGAGTGAAGCGCAACCGGAAAGAGCCGCGCCCAGCAGGCAGCTGCACTGAGTCGCGGGGGGCACCGGCCGCCAGCAGCCGCACCCACACTGGCCCCGCAGTTGGAGCGCTGAAAGAACCTTCTATCTGCCAGGGCTGGCCCAGCTCAGGCTGCGTAGGCCAAGCGGCCATGGCGAAGCCCACACGGGAAGCATCGGCGTGCGGAACCAGGTGCAAGCCTTGCAGGGCGGCTACATCGGCAACGGGTAGCCCCTGGCCCAGCACGTGCAAACGCGTTATGCCGGGCAGCAACTGGCGTACAGCTGCCACATTCGGAATGGTGGTAGTATCATCGGCCCGATGCGGGGCCAGCCGCCATACCGGGGTGCCCGCCGCCACCTGGCGTTGCAGGGCCTGAAGCGTATCAGCAGAGTAGCCATCCGTGAGCAGAATGGCCGAAGCAGGAGCCGGTTGCGTGAAGCTGCGGGTAGGTGGAAACGCGGCAAGGCCCAGCCCGGCGGCGGCCAGCAGCCCGGCTAGCAGCCGTAGACCCCGCCGCCGGGTATCGGCGCGGCGAATGGCCAGCACAGTCAACAGCACCGCCAACAGCAGGCAAAGAGCAACAGCGTACAACATTCGAGGAACGGAAGAAAAAGAATTAGCGGCTAAGCTCCTGGAAATAGCGCCGGGTGAGCTGGTTGCCGGAACGCGTAGTGCGCACGGGCGCGGCCGGTGGTGGGGGCAGCAGGCTGGTAAAGGCGCGCTCAATCAAGGGCAGATTGTAGCGGGCAGCCGGCTGCTTGGCGCGCAGGCCCGCCGTGAGCAGCCGCAACTCCCGCAACGCACCCAGGTAAGTGCTGGGCTGGCGCAACGCGGCCTGCGCCAGCTGTTGCCCGCCCTGTTCCAAGGCCGCTGCGGTGCTGGCGGCAGCGTTGTTCTGCCGCAGCTGGGCCAGGGCCCCCAGCGCCGCCCGCACGGCCGGCTGCTGGCTGGGGGCGGGCAGCTGGGCCCGGCGCGTGGTAGCCGCGGCCCCGGCCAGGTCGCCGGTGAGGCGGGTAGTGGCCTCGGGCATGGGGGGGGGCGTGAAACCGGCTTTCTTCACGTAGGCCCGGGTTTGCTGCTGCACCTCCTTGAGCAGGCGCAGGGCGCGGTACTCGTAGGGCAGGGCCTCGCGGGGGCGGCCGGTGCGCAGGCGCAGCTCCGACTCCCACATCTGGCTGAGCACGGCCTGCAGCTTGGCTTTCACGGTGGGCTCCAGGAAGTCGGCGGTTTCGGCGTCGTCGTGGTGGTGGATGTAAGGGTCCATCAGCTCGGCGGTGCGGGCCTCGTAGTCGGTGGCGCCGGCCGGGGCCGGGGAGTGGTGGTCGTGGCCGTCGTCGGGACTGTGGCCGGGCTCGTCGGCGGAGTGCTGCTCGGGTTTGGCTTCGGCTTCGGTGTGGTCTTCGGCTACCACGGAGCCCAGGCCGGGCTCCTCGGCCGGCGCGTCGGCAGTAGGTGGGCCGGGCGGGGCGCCGCCAATAGTTTCGTCGGCTTCCTCCCCCAAAAACTTGCCGTAGCGCATCCGCAGCACTTTCTGGTCGAAGCCAATGGTGTTGGCCCGCTCCAGCAGCGTGGCGGGTGCCAGGGTGCGCTGCTCGGCCAGCAGCTTCTCGGTGTCAATGATAATCTGGCGCTGACTGCGGAAATACGCCGGGGCCGTATTCACGCCCAAGGACACATCGAGGGCACTTTCCTGCACGGTGGTATCTTCCCACTGCACCAGGTAGGTGTCGGAGCGGGTCATGTGCTGCTGATTGTCCCAGGCCTGCACGTAAAAGTACACCTCGTCGCCGTAGGTGAGGCCCAGGGCCGGCAGGCGCAGCACCGGGCGCACAGTAGCCGCTGCGGGCTGCCCGGCCAGTGGGGCACTCAAATCGGTAACTACTTCCCGAAACTTCACGCCCTCACCCTGGCCCTGGGCCACGGTAGCCACCAGCCGGGCGCGGGCCAGGCCGTAGTCGTCGCGCAGCTGGGCCTGAATGGCTACCTGCGGAGGGCGGCCAAACTCAACCAGCGTGTAGGCTTTGGGCGAGACGATGCGGATAGTCGGGGCTTGGTCGGGCTGTACCTCAATGGCGTACTCATCGGAAACCTGACTACCCAGCCGCAGCCGGTACAGCGCGGAGGCCTTGAGCTGCTGCTCGGCCACAAACTGGGTAGGTTGGCCCGCCACCGGCCGCAGCTTGATACGCTGGGTGCCCAACTCCAGCACGGGGGGCGTTTGAGTGGGCCCACTAACTGTAAGCAGCCACTGCACGCGGCTTTGCTG
This sequence comes from Hymenobacter endophyticus, assembly GCF_032464715.1. Lineage (NCBI taxonomy): Bacteria > Pseudomonadati > Bacteroidota > Cytophagia > Cytophagales > Hymenobacteraceae > Hymenobacter > Hymenobacter endophyticus. Next base: position 164,436 of record NZ_JAWDJT010000005.1, read on the forward strand.
GGGGCAGCGGAACGAGGGTGAAGGGGGCGTAAAGGCGGCGCGGCGGGTATAAGCGGGCGGTTGTACCAGCAGGCGGGTTTCAGTGATGCGCGGAGCGGCAGCCGGTTGGGTTGGAGTTTCGGTGAAGTGCAGCGGCAGCGGTTTGCCCGCCGCTGGGGCGCTGGTGCCCGCCACCGGCCGTGCCCACCACAAGCCCGCCGCCAGTAGTAGTAAGCCTGCCAGGCCCAGGCCGTACGGCCGCCAGCGCACGGGCAACAAGGGCCCGGCGGCGCTCAGCTCCGGCAAACGACTGAGCAGCCGCTGCTGCTGGAGCTGCTCCAGCAGGTTGAGCTCCTCGGCGGGACGCAGGAGCAGGGCCGCGCTGTCTTCCAGGGCCGGGTGCTGGCGGTTTAGGTGCCGGGCTACGCTTCCTAAAGGCTCCTGCCAGATTCGCCAGAGCCACCATGCCCCCACCAGCAACCCCAGCCCTGCCGCCAGATACACGGCTGGGCGCGCCATTGGCCAAGCCACAGCGGCCACGGCCAGTACAGCGGCGGCCCCCGTGGCTAGCAGCAGCCCGGCAGCCGTGCGCCGCAGGGCCCAGGCGCGGGCGGCGGCCCAGAGCGGCGCAGCGGCCGAAACAGGAGAGGCAAGCAGCGTACTCATCAGGAAGTGAGGCTAGGAGAGGATGTGGCTACCCGGCGCGAAGCCAAGACCCGCTCAAGTAGAAAAAGCAGACCCGCCGCCAGCACCAGCCAGGGGGCCAGGGCCCGGCGCGGGGCCATCGGGGCGGGCCCAACGGAGTCGGCTGGCTCCTGCAGCTGCGGGCCCTGCAACTGCGCAACCGGCAGCAGGCGCGAATCGGGGCCGCTGGGCGCGGCTGAAGCAGGGTGCAGTAGGGGCAGCAGCAGCGCGGGCAGGGCCGGACTGTCGGCCAGCTCGCTCCAGCCGGCTCCGAGGCGGGTGTGCAGGTAGTAGCGAGTGGGAGTAGGCTGGCTGAGCACCGCCTGGCCGGTAGCCGTTACCCACAACGGGCCGGCGCCTTGGCGGCTGGTATCGAGCCGCTGAATGCGTATAGTCTGGTTGAAGACCGGCGGCTGAAAGGCCGCCTCGGCCTTGGCGGTGGTGCTCGGGGCTTCCTGCCACACCCGCGTGGTACGGGCTAAGCGTGGCGCCGGAGCATCCCGGAGCCAGAATAGCCAATCCAGGGAATCGGTAGGCGTGGTGGAGGCCACCGTGATGCGCGGAGCCAGCGGCAGCACGCTGCCCACGGCCCGCAGCGCCGCCAGCAGCACCCGCCCCGAGGCCGCGTGGGCTTCATCAATACTAAGGTGCCAGTGTGGGGCCCGGGTGAGCAGCGGCAGTAGCCGGTTGCCCTGGTACAGCGCATGTTGCCCGGCATCTACCCGCAGTACCAGTCCTGGCCCGATAGGCAGCGGGCCGCTTTCTGAAGGCCAGGGTTGTCGAATTTTCTCAAAGCGAATACCCGTTTCCTGACCCGTGGCCAGCAGCACTACCAGGCTGTCGGGGTGGGGCTGCCAGGCGCTCAGGGCCCAGCGCAGGGAGTCGGGGGTGGGCACGGGCAGCCAGCGTACGGCGGCGGGCAACACGGGGCGGGTGCCCCTGAAGGAGGACAAGTTGAGCGGCGTAACTACCACCAGGGGGCGGTTGGGCAGGGAGTCGGCGGCAGTTTGGGCCAGGTGCCACATGTTGTCGGCGGCCACAGAGTCGGGCTGGAAGGCAGAAGCAGCGGTAGTATCGCCGAGGCCGAGGCTGGCCCAGGGCAAGGAATTTCCAACGGGCAAAGCCGCGTGCAGCTGCCGCAACTCGTAGCCCCGCTGCCGCAAGGAATCCAGGGCCGGGCGTAGCGGCTCAAGCGCCGCAGCTGTCAGGCCCGGAGCCAGCAGCACCTGCCCGCGGGCGGGCGGCGTGGGCAACAGCTGCGCGGGCTCGGCCAGGGCCAGGGCCAGCAGGGCTAGCAGGGCCGCCCGCAGCAAAAATAGCCATAGCTGCTCGGGCCGCAGACTCCGGAGCCTGCGGTTGGCCGCCGCTTCCAGCCACCGCACACTGCCCACGCGCACTACCCGGCCCGGCCGCCGGTTCCAGAGGTAAATAGCCAGGGGTACTACCAGCGCCAGGAGGGCCAGCCAGCCAGCAGCGGCGTGCGAAAAGACAACGGGAACCAAACAGAGCAGGGGTTGGAAGTACGGACGGGCCCTCAACCTACGGAAGCCAGGCTACAGACACAACTTTCCACAGCAGCGTTGCCGCCGATAAGGCCCTGACTCGCCAAAAGTTTCCGCTCCTGCCAGCCTTATTCTATGGCAGCGGCTGGGCCAAGGCCTGCTCCAGCGAGGCGACCAGCACCGTCATGGCATCCTGAATACCCTGGCACTGCTGCAGCATGCGCGGTTTCGGCTCGCCCTTGCTCGTGTACTGGTCATAGTCGCGCAAAGCCGGCTCCACGGGTTGGCGGCGGTTTTGGGCGGCGGTAGTACTGATGCGGGCAAAGTCATCGGCCCGCTGCCACTGCGCCAGACCATCGGCAGCCAAGCCGCCGCTGGCATCACTGGCGGCACTGGTTACAGGATAATTTGGGTAGCTGAGGTCGGTTAGCTCATACTGCAGGCCGCCAGCCCGGGCTCTAAGCTGGAAGCGGAACAGCAGGTTGAAGCGGCGGGCCTCCAGGTTTTTCTGGGCCGGCCCCAGGGCCTGCACGATGGCCTGCCCGATGAGTACACCCCGACCGGCGTCGGCAAAGCGCACCACCTGGTCATACTGCTCAAACTGCCGGGCCAGCCACTCCTGGGCGCGGCTGTATACCTCGGCCTGGGGTAGCCCGGCGGCCGGCAACAGGCCCCGGTAAGTAATCAGGTGGGTTACCGAGTCAATAGGAACAACGGGCAGTCGCCGCTGGTAATTGGTTGGCAGCAGGGTAGTTTGGGCGTAGGCCACCGGAGTAGGTAGGCCCAGCGCAAGTAAGCCAACGAGTAGATAACGGGTCATAGCGAGCAGGATAAGACGGTTGTGGCCGACTTCTCGCAACTATCGGGCCTGAGCCGGCCTGGCGGTCCAGTCCGGCGGCTGGAAACCGTCGGGCCGGTTGTTGGTAGCTGATGTTGTTCCGTTGTCGTTCCGGCGTCAGCTTACGGCAACCGGCCCGACGGCTTCCAGCCGCCGGACCGGCCAAATGTCAGCCCCGGGCGCGGCGCCGCAGAAACTCCCGTAGCGCATCTGTCAGTGGTTTGGCCGTATTTAGCCGGTAATACTCGAAGCCCCGGGTGCGGGCCCGGCGGGCGGTGTCCAGCAGCCAGGCCTGCAGCTGCTGTTGCCATACCCGACGCTGCTGGCCGGCGTCCAGCTGCAGCTGCTGGCCGGTTTCCAGGTCCTCAAAGGTTACGGCGCCGCGGTACGTGAAATCCAGTTCGTTGCGGGCCATTAGGTGCAGCAGCAGTACCTCGCCGGTAGCGGCGCGCAGGCGAGTGAGCAGCTGCTCAATTTCCCCATTTTCCTCGTACAGGTCGCTTACGCACACGGTAAGGGCCGGCTGGCGGCGGGCCGTGAGGGGAGCCAGGGTGACGGTATCGGGGAAGCGGCCGGCGGCTTCAATGTGCTCCAGGGTATGGTAGATGCGCTGCTGCTGGCGGGCATCGGAGCGGGGCGGCAGGTGCTGCAGGCCCTGGGGGTGCAGCACCGTGAGGGCTACGGCGTCGCCCTGCTGGGTGGCCACGTAGGCCAGGGCCGCACACAGAAGGCGGGCGTATTCCAACTTGCTCAGGCCATTATCGTCCCGGTGGTTCATGCTGGCCGTGGCATCCAGCACCAAATGCACGACCAGGCTGGTATCCACCTCCGATTCGCGCAGGTAGTACCTGTCGGAGCGGGCCGCCAGCCGCCAGTCGAGGCGGCGCAGGTCGTCGCCGGGCTGGTAGGGGCGGTACTGATTGAACTCCATACCCGCACCCTTGCGCCGGCTGGCGTGGGCACCATGCAGCATGCCCTCCGCCGCCCGCCGGGCCGCCAGCGGCAGGTTTTGCAGTGCGTGCAGGTATTCGGGCGTGAGCATACTTAGTTGCTGGTTGTTAGTTATCAGTTGTCAGTTGTTAGTTGCTGGTTGTCAGTTGCTGGTTGTTAAGAAGAGAATTTTATTCTGACAACTGACAACTGACAACTGACAACCAGCAACTAACTCAAATTTGCACCGCCTTTAGCAGCTCCCGCACGGCATCGTCGGGGGTGAGGCTTTCGGCTTCGGCGTTGAAGTTCAGCAGCACGCGGTGGCGCAGTACGGCCGGGGCCAGGGCGTGCACATCCTCCAGGGTAGCGGCGAAGCGGCCGTGTAGCAAGGCCCGGGCTTTGGCGCACAAAATGAGGGCCTGCCCGGCCCGGGGGCCTGCGCCCCAGCGGCCGTAGTCCCGGATAAACTTCACCTCCGAGGTGGCCGGGCGGGTGGCGCGCACCAGGCGGTTCACCAGCCTCATCAGCTCCTCACTAATACTCACCTGGCGCGTGAGCAGCTGTAGCTGGCGCACTTCCTCCCCGCCCAGCACGGGTTGCACCTGCTGGCGGCTGGTGCCGGTAGTGCCGCTCAGTACGGCCAGCTCCTCCTGCTCGGTGGGGTAACCAATGCGCACGTACAGCAGAAATCGGTCAAGCTGGGCCTCGGGCAGGGGGTAGGTACCGCTTTGCTCAATGGGGTTCTGGGTGGCCAGCAGAAAGAACGGCTTGGGCAGCGCGTGCTCCTGGCCGGCGTAGGTTACGTGGCCTTCCTGCATGGCCTCCAGCAAAGCGGCCTGGGTTTTGGGCGGCGTCCGGTTGATTTCGTCGGCCAGCACCAGGCTGGCGAAAATGGGGCCGGGGTTAAACTTGAACGAGCGGTGCCCGGTGCCGTGGTCTTCCTCCAGTATCTCGGTACCCAGAATATCGGTGGGCATCAGGTCGGGGGTGAACTGAATGCGGCGGAAGGGCAGGTCCAGGGCCTGGGCCAGGGTACGCACCAGCAGGGTTTTGGCCAGGCCGGGCACGCCTTCCAGCAAAGCGTGTCCCCCGGCCAGCAGGGCCACCAGCACTTCTTCCAGCACGTCCTGCTGGCCCACTATCACCTTCCCGATTTCCTGTTTAAGCTGGGGTATTTTCTGAAGCAGGCGAGTTACGTCTTGTTCGGTCACGAAAGCGGGCGTTGAAAAGTCTGGACGGAAGATAGAAGGGAAACTGATACAAAGTCAGCAGAAACGCGCCGGGGATGCTTCAAACCGCGGCTGGGCGCGTATTCTGAGTGTTGCTATAAATCAGTTCTAGGAAGCGGGGCTGAAGAAATACGTCAGGTTTAGCTGGGCGCTCCAGGTTTTTTCAGATGAAAGACGGGAAGTACTCCGGATGCTCCGGCTGTAGGTGGGCTGCACCTGCCAACTGTTGTGTCGGTAACCCAGCCCCAGGTTGTACCCCGCATCCAGCCGTCGTTCCACGTACGCTTCACTGGCATTGCCTTGCGGGTTGTCCCCGAAGCGCACCTTCCCACTTCCTGCGTAGTGGTACTGCTGGTAGTCGCGGGAGTATTCAGAGCCCATTGGGTAACTCGTCTCGTCCCAGTAACGGCCCCCCACTCCCACGCTCACGTAAGGACCAGCAAGCAGTTGGATACCCTTGATGGTAATTACCGCATTTACGGGCACCTCAAGGTAGTTCACGCGCTGCTTGTCCAGCCGGCTATTCCGAAACGACATACCACGAATCGTTTCTGTGCGAGACACCTGAAAGCAGTAGCCTTTCTGCATAAATAGCACTGCGGGCTGCAGGGCCAGCCAGCCGAAATCCGCTTCTGCTGCTATGCCAATGTTGCCGCCCCACAACCCCACCTGGGGTACCTCCGTGGTGGCGCCGTTATACCAGTACGTATGGGAATATTGCTGCCTAGATACGCCCATCACCTGCCCGCCTGCCCGCAGGCCGTAGCGGAGCGTGGGGGCATGAAGCGGCTCGAATTTGACCTGTACCTGACCCTGCGCCGAATACGCCAGGACCGTGAGCAGGAGTGCGGTTGGTACTACTTTCAACATATAATAGGGGCTAGGCAGTTAGGGCGTATAAGATAATGTTGACTCCGAATTTAGTGTTGTCCTCGGCCAGGAAGCGTTTGTTGCGGAAGTCATAGTCCCATTCGCAGCCGTAGTCCTTGTTGGAGTAGAGCACCGCCAGCCGCCCGTTAATTTCGATGCCCTTCAGGTAGTCGTGCACCAGGTCGTCGCCCCAGCCATTAAGCTCGAAGCCGGTGTTGGGTGGGCCGTCGGGGAATTTAAAGAACTGGGAGTAAATGGGGTGCGACTTGGGCAGCTTTTTGAGGGCTCCGGCCCCGAAACACACCCGCATCTGCTCCTCAAAACTGCGGGCAAACAGCCCGTCGATGTCGTGGTTGCAGTCGTCCACAAACACGAAGCCGCCGCCCCGCACGTACTGCTCAAAATTCTTCCGCTCCGGGGCCGAAAACTGCACCAGCCGGTGCCCCGAAAGGTAGCAGAATGGGTAGCGGAACAGCTCCGGCGAGTCGAGGGCTACCACTTTCTCCTTGGCATTGACCGGCACTTTGGTGTACTGCACCAGGGAGTGGAGCAGGTTGGCGGGCATCCGTTCATCCACGGCGTCCCAGTCGCCGGAGCGGTATTGGAGGCGTACAAAAGTGAACGGCGCGGGCATACGGGCAGGGAACAGGGGAGTAAACGCGGGGCAAAGACACAGGCTCCGGGCTAAAGGTGGCATCAGCCAGCCCAGCAGTAGGGCAGCAGGTTGCGGAGCCGCACCGGAAAGGGACGGGTTTGCGGCGCTAAACATACGCCTTGGGCGGCAACTGCCGTTACTCCAAGTGGCGTACTGCCCGTAACCATCTACTACTCTTTTGCTATGAAACGCACCTTGCTCGTAGTGCCGGCCCTGCTGCTGGCCGCCACCGCCCAGGCCCAATTTGGGGTAAAGGCCGGTATCAACGCCGCCGTGCTGGACGGCGAAAACCTGGGCTCCACCTCCACCCGGTACAAAACTTACTACCACGGCGGCATTTTGTATGAGGCCAACGTGCTGGGGCCGGTATCCATTCAGCCCGAGCTGCTCTACTCCCTGCAGGGCAGCTCCATCCGTACGGCCATTGGCAACTACGACGCCAAGCTGCACTACCTCAACCTACCCGTGCTGGCCAAGGTAACGGTGGGCCCGGTATTCGTGGAAGCGGGCCCGCAGGTGGGGTTTATGGTAGCCAATGAAAAAGCCAACCAGGTAGGCGGCGGGGGCGGCTACCGCTTTAAGCGCACCGATTTCAGCCTGGCAGCCGGGGGCGGCCTCAAGCTCGGTAACCTACTACTGGGAGCCCGCTTCAATGCCGGCCTCAACGACATCGACGAGACACCGTACCCCACCAACCTCAACGACCCCCGCTTCAAAAACCGCGTAATTCAAGGCTACGTGGCTTACCAGTTCGATAACGATTAATCAACCGACCGGACGGGGCTTTTCAGGTTGGCCATAAACTGATTGTAGCTGCTTACCAGCCGCAGCAAGTCCTTATAGTGGTAGCCTTTTTCGGCATGGGCAATGCGCTTGGCTAGCTCCGGGTAAGCGGCTAGGTACTGGCTCATCTGCATATAAAACATTCCGCGGTCCACTTGGGTAAGCACACCGTCGCGCCGTACAAAGAAGTGGCTTTTGGTGTATGGAATGCCCGACATCAACGTAGCCGAAGGCAGGGGTACTATAATCGGTACACTTTTCTGGTCGGCCTGCAGAAACACTTCCACTGGCCCATTCACAAAGCGCTCCGCCATAATTTTCACCTTCTCGCCTGGTAAGCGCATTGGCTCCAGGTGGTGGGTGCCGGCCGTCATGCGCTTCACGTCCTGCATGCGCACTTCCTGCTTCACTGGTTTCGGATTCCGGCCCGGATGCGAGAGGTAGTAGATGAACTCAAAATCGAGGCCGGGGTACATGGTGGTTACCGGCATGTAGCCCTTAATCACGCGTCCATCCAGCAGCTCCAGCTTGCCCGGAATAAAGGATACAAAGCGGTTCGCCACGTAAGCGCCGGAATCAGCGGGGGCGGCAGCCGTAACGGCCGGGGCCGCAGTAGTGTCAAGCTGCTGGGCCAGCGCCTTCAACGACACGGCCAGCAGCAACAAAAGGCCGAATAAAGACTTCATCAGTGCGTTAGAAAAGATACTAGCTGACCCCTGGGCGTTAGCCGCCATAAAGCTACCAGCCGGCTCCGTACTTTCTATTGCTTTGTCCTGCTCCATCCTGCTCCGTACCTCGGTCTGGTCTTTCCCAGGCGAATTCAGTGGGAACTTGGTGCCGCGCTGTTATTGAGTAAGAACTGATTGTACAGGTTGATAATCTGCGGCGTATCCTTGTAGTGAAATCCCTCACTGCCCTGCTTAATTTGGGTGCTGATGGCCAGGCAGTCGGCGGTGTAGTCAGTCATCAACTTGCGGAAGTTGCCATGCGTAAGTGCCACGAGTTGCCCATTGCGTCGCAGAAACCAGCGGTTGCGCTCCATGGCGCTGCCTCCCAGTTGGGCCAGTATGGTGGCGCCAGCCAAAGCCGGGTTTACAACGGAGAAAATCAGCGGCACTTTATCACCCACGGAACCGCTGACGGCAAACAGCTCCACCGGGCCCTCTACTAAGCGCATGGCTAGCACCTCGGGGTAGCCGGCGGCCCCCATATTTTCCAGCTGATGCCCCCGGATAGTGGCCGAAGATATTTTCTTGACATCTACGTACTGAATCCGGGGAAAGGGCCGCACCTCAGGGTTGCGGCTGAAGTAGAGGATCTTCTCTTCAAACCCGATACAGTCGACCGGGAAATACGAGCGTACAGTTTTGCCATCGGTGGTCTTGACTACGGCCAGCCCGTGCGGCGTTTTGGGGCCTGTATCCCGCCAGGCTACCGAGTCGGGCAGGGTTTGGGCAGTAGCAGCCGTGCCAGGGCACAGGAGTGCCAGGCTTGCAATGCCGAGTGAAAATCCAAGCCGGACAAGTGGGTGCATCGGAATAAGAGCGTTGGGTAAGGATAGGTAAAGCTGGGACGGCGAATTCTGCAATTACTTGATGAATATCATTTTTTTGCCCATAACTGACTAACGCGGTGCAGAGAGCTTGAAAATAGAAAAAAAGAAGTAGTGGTACATCCCGGCAGTGCCCGCACGCTGCTAAGCTTGGCCTCACACCCTAAGCTATGTAAACAGACAGTAACGTAACGCTTCTTGCTACCACTCAGACCGTCATGCAGAGCGAAGCGAAGCATCTCGCTTGGCTGACGTCAGGAGTAGTCTGGAAACCTCCGCACGCGAGATGCTTCGCTTCGCTCTGCATGATGGTCTTGTTGAATACTATCCACACGGCCTAGGTTATCTTGGCCTGTAACCGGCCCCCGATTGGGGTATGCTATTTACGGAGGAGGAAATAAACTGCGTGCTACGCCTGTGCAGTGAGAGCTGGTGGGCTGCACACTCAGGAAGCGGGAGGAATGTAGCTGATTTTGGGGGCTGCAGGATTTTTTTCTACTTGCCGGCCGAATGTTTTCTCCTACTTATCTATGAAAAAAATTACTCTCGTGGCCACCCTTTTGTTGTGTGTTGCCAGTAGCAGTTGGGCACAAACGGGCGTGCAGGCGGGCCTCAAAGCGGGACTTACTACGGCAGTGCTTAGTGGCAGTATCAATCAGAATACCAAGTACAAGTCCGGGTTTCACGTGGGGGGTATGCTGCGGGTACGCCCGAGCCGGGTTTTCGCCTTCCAGCCAGAATTGACATTCTCGCAGCAGGGCTCAAGCAATGAAATACCTCTGGGCCCGGTAACGCTCGAAAACAAGACCAAGCTCTCCTACCTGAACATCCCGCTGCTTGCGAAATTGTATCTGAGTGAGGCGGTAAATCTGCAGGTGGGGCCGCAGGTTGGGCTGTTGCTGGCCGCTCGCCAAACCGGCCAAACTGGCTATTACTCCGGTTCGGGTGGCTCCGGTTTCCGTACCGAGGATTTGGACGTGAAGGCTGATTATAAAAGCGACGTTGGCCTGTGTCTGGGTTTGGGGGTTGATCTGAAAAGCGGCCTCACTTTCGCAGCCCGTGTTAACTACGGCCTGACGGACATTAACAACAACGAGCAGGAAAAACAACTGCGTGAGGCCCTGCGCATAAAGGGGTTGTACAACCGGGTGCTGGAATTTTCTCTGGGGTATCTGTTCAGCTCAAAATAGCAGGCGCCCTCTACCGCCACTTACCAAAATGCCCGATCTGTTGGTCAGATCGGGCGTTTTGAATGTAGGCCTTGTTGCCGGTTTACACCGCGTCGGAGAGGCTGGTGAAGGTGAAGTCCCGGATTTTCAGGGGCGGTACCAGGTTGCCGTTCAGACGCACGGGCTTGCCAATGGCCTCCACGTTGTTGAGCATGATGATGGGCGACTCGTTGAAGCGGAAGTTCTTGATAGGGAACTTGATTTTGCCGTTTTCAATGTAGAACGTGCCGTCCCGGGTGAGGCCGGTGAACAGCAGCGTCTGCGGGTCCACGTCGCGGATGTACCACAGGCGCGTCACCAGAATACCCTTTTCGGTGCTTTTGATGAGGTCCTGCACGCTCTGGGTGCCGCCTTCCATGATGAAGCTGCCGGGAAAGGGAGTGGCCTGCTTACCGGTTTTCTGGGCCCAGAAGCGGGAGTAGTACATGTTCTTGACCACGCCCTTCTCCACCCAGTTCATGCGCTTCACCGGCATACCTTCCCCGTCAAACACGCCGCCGGGGGCCTGCGCATTCAGCGGATCGGAGTAGATGGTGATGCGCGGGTCGAAGAGCTTTTCGCCCAGCTTGTTGCCGCCCCCCTTTTTACTCAGGAAGGAGCGGCCCTCATCGGCCTCGCGGGCACCCAGGCTGTACATCAGGTTGTTCAGCAGCCCTTCGTCGGATACCAACGCGGCGGGCTCCAGAATGACGGTGTACTTGCCGGGTTCCAAGGCCTTGGCGTTGCGGGAGCCGGCCGCTTTATCGGCGGCGGTTTGGGTCAGGGTTTTGGCGTTAAACTTGCCGGCATCCGTGAAATCGGCTACGGCGTAGCCCGAGCCGGTACCGTCGGGCGTGCGCACCGTCACCGAGAAGTCGATGCTGGTGCTCTGCTGATAGGCTTCCAGGCCCTTGTTGTTGCGCAGGGCCTGAAAATACGCGCCATCTTCCAGGTAGCCGGCCCCGGTGAGGCCCTTGGCCGCGCACAGGGCAATACTGTCGCCGGCGGCCTGGGCCCGAAAATCGGGGGTAATGGCGGCGGTGCTGGCGGCGTAGCTCACGGGCGTGAGGTACTGCTGGGGGCCCAGCAAAGGCATGTATTCGGGGTCTTCGGGGGCGAGGCGGGCAATTTCCTCGGCCCGCTGCACGCAGCGGCGCAGGGTAGCATCGTCGAACTCGTTGCAGGTGGCCACGCCCGAGCGTTTGCCGAAGCGGGATTCCACCACCAGCCGCACATTGTCGGAGGCGCCGGCGGTGCTCACCGAGTTGCGGGCGTAGCGCACGTTGCCGGTGGTGCGCCCATCCAGGCTGGCCTGGCACTCATCGGCGGTGCTGAACCCGATAACCTTCTTCAGGATAGCCTGGGATTCGTCTTTGGAGAGAATTGCCATGTAGTTAATGTGCAGAATGTGGAGGGAATGTGGAGAATGTGCAGAATGGGCAGTGGGAGGCTACCGCGCAGGTGAAGAGTTTTCCCACATGGGTCACATTCTGCACATTTCTCACATTAACACTATCCGATTTTGCGGGCCGTATTGATGACGTTCACCGAGTTGAAGCGGGTGGTGCTGGAGCCGTGGCTTACGGCCGACGACTGGCTGGGCTGGCCCTTGCCGTCGTTGAAGAAGCCCGCGAATCGGTAATCCGACTGGTCGCACACGGCGGCGCAGGAGTTCCAGAATTCCAGGGTGTTAGTCTGGTAAGCCACATCTTCCAGCATGCCCGTGATTTTGCCCTTCTCAATGGCGTAAAACACTTGCCCGCCGAACTGGGAGTTGTAGCGCTGCTGGTCGATGGAGAAGGAGCCGTTGCCGGCAATGTAGATGCCCTTGTCCACGTTCTTGACCATGTCATCGACGCTGAGCTTGGCCGCGCCGGGCTTCAGGCTCACGTTGGGCATGCGCTGGAACTGCACATCCTGCCACGACTGGGAGTAGCAGCACCCGTCCGATTCCGTCTGGCCCACGATGTGCGCCTGGTCCCGGATTTTCTCATAATCCACCAGAATACCGTCCTTGATGAGGTTCCACTCCTTGGTTTTTACGCCCTCATCGTCGTAGCCTACCGCGCCCAGGGAGCCGGGCTGCAGCTTATCGGCCACAATGTTCACCTGCTTCGAGCCGTAGGGCTGGCCCTTGGCTTTCCACTCCAGCGTAGCGAAGGAGGTACCGGCGAAGTTGGCCTCGTAGCCCAGCACGCGGTCCAGCTCCAGCGGGTGACCCACCGATTCGTGGATGGTCAGGCCCAGGTGGTGAGGGTCCAGCACTAGGTCGTATTTGCCGGGCACTACGCTCTTGCAGGTGAGTTTTTCCTTGGCCTGGCGGGCGGCCAAAGCGGCGTCCTCCAGCATATCGTAGCTGTTTTTGTAGCCGATAACGCCCGAGCCCTGGGGGCCGGCCACTTTGTCCTCGGCCTTGGGCGTGAGGTACTCGTAGCCCAGGCCCATGGGCGAGCTGAGCGCCTGCCGGCTGCGGAACTTGCCCGAGGCCCGGTCTACCACCGTTACCCCGAACGTGGGGAAAATACGGTGAATATCCTGGTCGATGTAGGAGCCGTCGGTGCTGGCGAAGTACTTCTGCTCATTTACCTGAAACAGTACCGAATTCACGAACGACGCGCCGTTTTCCAGGGCCTTGGCGTTGGTGGCCAGCAGCAGGTCCACCTTGTCCTTGATGGGCACCTCGAAGGCGTTCTGCTTGATGGGCGCTTTCCAGGAAACCTCCCCAAAGCCTTTCTGCGGAGCCAGTTTCACCTGCTCTTTCTGCACCTTGGAGTTAGCCTTGGCAATCTGCACGGCCAGCTGGGCGGCTTTGGCAATGCCGGCTTCCGTCACTTGGTTGGTGGAGGCAAAGCCCCAAGTGCCGTTGGCAATTACCCGAATACCAGCCCCGAAACTCTCGGAGCTGACGATATTCTGCACCTGCTTTTCGCGGGTAAATACGCCCTGGTTCAAGTAGCGGCCAATGCGCACATCGGCGTAGCTGGCCCCGGCCGATTTGGCCGCGTTCAGGGCCACATCGGCCAGGCGCTTTTTCACGGCCACATCCAGGCCCGGCTCCAGCAGGCGCATTGGGTCCACGGCTTCACCACCGAAGCTGGGCAAGGAAGGCAGCCACAGGGCACCGGCCGCCAAGCCGGTTACGCCCACAAAATTACGTCTGTTCACAAGGGTAGGGGTTGAAATTCCAGGAGAGAAGGCTAGAAGTAAAAAAGCATAGCGCAGGGCCCCAGGGCCCTGCGCTACTAGTTACACCGCGTCGGAAAGCGAGGTGAAGGTGAAGTCCCGAATTTTGAGCGGGGGCACCAGGTTGCCGCCTACCCGCACGGGCTTGCCGATAGCCTCCAGGTTATTGAGCATGATGATGGGCGACTCGTTGAAGCGAAAGTTCTTCACCGGGTGCTTGATTTTGCCGTTCTCAATGTAGAACGTTCCGTCCCGCGTCAGGCCCGTGTACAGCAGCGTCTGCGGGTCAACGGGGCGGATGTACCAGAGGCGCGTGACCAGAATGCCGCGCTGGGTGCCTTTGATGAGGTCGGCGGTGCTTTGGGTGCCGCCTTCCATAATCCAGCCGCCAGGGCGCGGAATATCCGGAATGCCGGCCTTTTGGGCCCAGTAGCGCGAGGTATACAGGTTTTTCACCACGCCCTTCTCAATCCAGGTCATCTTCTGCTGGGGCCGTCCGTCGCCCGAGAAGGTGAGGTCGGCAATTTCGGGGTTCAAGGGGTCGGAGTAGATAGTTACTCGCTCATCGAAAAGCTTTTCACCCTTGCGGTTTCCGCCGCCTTTTTTGCTCAGGAAGGAGCGGCCTTCGTCGGCATTGCGGGCGTCCATGGCGCTCATCAGGGCTTGCAGCAGGGAGGCATCGGTGTTGGCTACCAGGGCGGCGGGCTCCAGAATAACGGTGTACTTGCCCGGCTCCAAGGCCTGGGCATTGCGGGAGCCGGCGGCTTTGTCGGCGGCAATCTGGGTGAGGCGGCGGGCGTCAAACTTGCTGGCGTCGTTGTAGTCGGCGGTGGCGTAGCCCGAGCCGGTACCGTCCGGGGTGCGCACCGTAATGCTGAACTCCAGGCCGGAGGTTTGCTGGTAGGCTTCGAGGCCCTTGCTGTTGCGCTTGGCCACAAAACCGGCCCCATCGTTGAGGAAAGCGGCCGAGGTCAGCTTCTTCTCGTCGCAGAGCTTCATGCTGGCCCCTACCTGCGTGGCGCGGTAGTCGGGCGTGATGTCGGCGGTGGCTTTAGCGAAGCTGTTGGGCGAAGTGAGGTACTTCTGGGGGCCCAGCAAAGGCATGTACTCGGGGCTTTCCGGGGCGAGGCGGGCAATTTCCTCGGCCCGCTGCACGCAGTTGCGCAGGGTGGCGTCATCAAACTGGTTGCAGGTAGCCACGCCCGAGCGTTTGCCGAAGCGGGATTCTACCGTCAGGCTCACGTTATCCACGGCGCCGCTGGTGCTGATGGCGTTGCGGGCCGAGCGCACGTTGCCGCCCGTCTGGCCGTTGAGCGTGGCTTCACACTCGTCGGCTTTGCTGAAGCTCATTACCTTTTGCAGGATGCCCTGAGCTTCGGATTGGGAAAGTATTGCCATTGTTTTTTGAATGTGCAGAATGTGGACCCCTTCCCAACCCCTCCCCTCTGGGAGAGGGGCTCTAATTCTAGCTTTTCTAACGGCTAGTTCTTAAAGCTAGAGCCCCCTCTCCCGGAGGGGAGGGGTTGGGGAGGGGTTCAAGTGGGAATTATCCGATTTTGCGGGCGGTGTTGATGACGTTGACCGAGTTGAAGCGGGTGGTGGCGGAGCCGTGGCTCACGGCCGACACCTGGCTGGGCTGGCCCTTGCCATCGAAGAAGGAGCCGAACAGGCGGTAATCCGACTGGTCGCAGACGCCGGCGCACGAGTTCCAGAACTCTACCGTGTTGGTCTGGTAGGCCACGTCTTCGATCATACCGGCAATTTTGCCTTTCTCGATGGCGTAGAACACCGTGCCGCCGAACTGGGAGTTGTAGCGCTGCTGGTCGATGCTGAACGAGCCTCGGCCGGCAATGTAAATGCCCTTGTCCACCTTGCTGATCATGTCGTCCACGCTCATTTTCTCGGTGCCGGGCTTGAGGCTGATGTTGGCCATGCGCTGGAACTGCACATCCTGCCACGACTGCGAGTAACAGCACCCGTCCGATTTGGTCTGACCCACGATGTGCGCCTGGTCCCGGATTTTCTGGTAGTCCACCAGCTTGCCGTCCTTGATGATGTCCCACTGGCCGGTTTTCACGCCTTCATCATCGAAACCCACCGCACCCAGGGAGCCGGGCTGGGTTTTGTCGGCAATGATGTTCACAAATTTGGAGCCGTAGGGCTGGTTCTTGGCCTTCCACTCCAGCGTGGCGAAGCTGGTGCCGGCGTAGTTGGCCTCGTAGCCCAGCACGCGGTCCAGCTCAGTGGCGTGCCCGATGCTTTCGTGGATGGTCAGGCCCAGGTGGTTGGGGTCCAGCACCAAGTCGTATTTGCCGGGCACCACGCTTTTGCAGGTGAGCTTCTCCTTGGCCTGTTTGGCGGCCAGGGCGGCATCTTCCAGCATATCGTAGCTGTACTTGTAGCCTACCAGGCCGGTGCCGGCGGGGCCAGCAATTTTGTCCTGGGCTTTGGGCTGCATGTACTCGTAGCCCAGGCCCATGGGCGAGCTGAGCGCCTCCCGGGTGCGGAACTTGCCCGAACCCCGGTCGATGGCCGTGACGGAGAAGTTGGGCCAGATGCGGTGAATATCCTGGTCGATGTAAGAGCCGTCGGTTGAGGCAAAGTACTTCTGCTCGTTGATCTGGAACAGGGCCGAATTCACGAACGACGCGCCGTTTTCCAGGGCTTTGGCGTTGGCCGCCAGCAGCAGGTCCACCTTGTCCTTCACTGGTACCTCAAAGGCGTTAACCTGAATGGGCGTCTTCCAGGAAACTTCCCCGAAACCCTGCTGAGGAGCCAGTTTCACGGGTTCCTTCTGCACTTTGGCGTTGGCTTTGGCAATCTGCACGGCCAACTGGGCCGCTTTGGCCATGCCGGCTTCGGTTACCTGATTGGTGGAGGCGAAACCCCAGGTACCGTTGGCAATTACCCGGATGCCGGCCCCGAAACTCTCCCCGCTGGCAATGTTCTGCACCTGCTTTTCGCGGGTAAACACGCTCTGGTTGAGGTAGCGGCCAATGCGCACGTCGGCGTAGCTGGCCCCGGCCGATTTGGCCGCGTTCAGGGCCGCGTCGGAGAGGCGTTTTTTCACGGCCACATCCAGGCCGGGTTCAAGCAGGCGGGCGGGGTCCACGAGGGAGCCGCCCAGGGCTGGCACCGAGGGCAGCCAGATGGCGCCGGCGGCCAGACCAGTCAGGCCTACAAAGTCGCGTCTGTTCAAAGAGGTAGAGGTTTGGGTGATGGGAGAAGGAATTTGCAGGAATGTTAGCCAGAAGCCGCTGCAATTGCAACCTACTGACGAAAAAGCCGTACCCGGGCTGCATATCCGCACGCTGAGCCCGGTAATTATTGCAAATTTTGTAATGCGGATGAGCAGCAGGCTTCAGGCGGGTTTCAAAACGCAAGTAGCGCGCAGCGAAACTGCGCGCACGAGCTGCCGACGAGTTCCCCCGCGGAAGCACTACATGCCTGATACTCGCTTCGCTCGTGCGCGAAGCGGAGCTGCGTGCTACTGCGCTAAGGCCAGCAAATCGGCGGCAATCCGGGGCCAGGGCTGGGCTAGATTTATCGTCACGATGCGCACCGGGTGGCCGCCCAGGGTGTAGCGCACATCCAGGGTTTGGGTGGCGGCCGGATACAGCAGAATGCCCTCCAGCTGCTGCCCGGGCCGGGTGGGCTGGTTTTGCAGGTAGGCGTAGAGCTGGTAGAGGTGGGGAGCCAGCAGCTTCTGCTGGTCGTAGCGCGGGCGCAAAGCGGCGGCGTAGTACTTGGTATCGAGGATGATTTTGCGGGCCGGGCTTTCCAGGGTCGTGTCCGTAATCATGGCGGGCAGCAAAGCCAGGTCGGTGGGCTGCGCTGCCGCCGCCTGCCACTGAATCGTCTCGCTCAGCACCCGGAACTGGCGCTGCTCCAGGCGGTAAAAGTTGCGCACAAACTGCTCGAACAGCCGCGCCATCAGCGCCTCGTCGCGGCGGAAGTCCCGGAACCGGAAGGTACCAGCCTCATCCGGGGCCGGCAAGGCGCTCTGCTGAATCAGCTCACACAGGTTCAGCAAAAAAGCCAGGGGCCCGGGCAGCCGCTGGCGGCGCAACCCCCGCAGCGCTGCCGCCCCCGATACGGCCGGAGCCACGGCGGCCGGAAACCGGCGGAGCAAGGCCCGCACTTCCTGGCGAAGCACGGGCGGCAGGCGGCGGCTCCGGCCCAGCTGCTGCAAGGTGCCCAGCACCAGCTGAGCCAGGGGCGTATCGGGGCTTAGCTCATCGAAAACGCACACGGCCCGGCCCCGGCGCAGCAGGTCGCGGCCGATGGTGGGGACCAGCTGCACCCGCCCGCGCAGCTCGGGCAGCTCGGCTACCTGCTCCACGTAGGCCACCGGCAAACCCTGACGCAGCTGCCGGCGCGTGGCCGTGAGCAGCAGGCGCGTGAGCAGCTCCAGGGGCCGATGAAACTCCTTGGTGGCCGTGGCTTGCAGCTCCCCGGGGTCCGGCAGCCGGTTCCAAGCGTAGCACAGCAGGTAGTACAGGTTCCGGATGGGAATCATGGCGGGCTGTTAGCTCAGCAGCTTTTTCCGCTGCTGGGCGGCTTTGGCGGGCTGGTCGAGCCAGTAATCAGCCAGTAAGGGCGCAATTTCCTGCTCCAGAATGAGTTGGAGCCAGGCCGAAGCCTCAGCTGGGTTGGTGGGCGGCTGGCAGAAGTAGCTGTGCCCGATGTAGAAGTCGGGGCCCAGCTCCGGGTCGTCGGCAATGGTCTGGTTGAGGTCGGATAACCGGGCAGTCAGGCGGGTGACGACGGCCTCCGGGACGCCCTGCGCGGCCAGAAACTGTTGTAGCGGCGCGCCAAATTCGGGTTCCAGGTTTACGAAGGCGAAGCGGCGGCGCAGGGCGTAATCCAGCGGGGCCAGGCTCCGGTCGGCCAGGTTCATGGTGCCGATGAGGTGCACGTTTTCGGGCACGAAGAAGGGCGGGCTGCCGGCCGGGGCGTAGGGCAGGCGCACGGCGTGGGCGGGGCCGCGCTTGTCGGCTTCCAGCAGCAGCAACAGCTCCCCGAAAATGCGCGCTACGTTGCCCCGGTTCAGCTCATCAATCAGCAGAAAATACGGCCGCTCCAAATCCTGGGCGGCGCGTTGGCAGAAGTTCAGCAAAATGCCGTTCTGGAGCTGAAACTGTCCCTGACCATCGGGCCGGAAGCCCTGCACAAAGTCCTCGTAGCTATAACTCGGGTGAAACTGCACCAGTTCCAGGCGGCGCGCATCGGTAGCACCCAGCTCCAGCCAGGCCAGCCGCCGGGCCAGAAACGTTTTGCCGGTGCCGGGCGGGCCCTGCAAAATCAGGTTGCGCCGCCGCCGCAACGCCGCCAAAGCCGCATCTAGCTTCTCCTCCGGCATAAACAGTTCGGCCAGGGCCTGGGGTTTGGCGTAGGGCTCCGGCGCGGCGTAATGCGCCAGCGGCTCCTGCACCTCAGCGGGCGCGGGGGGTGCTTCCGCCACGGGCCGGCGGACCGGAGCGGGTGGCGTTGCCGGTACGGGGCCGGTGTACAGCTCCTGCATCTGCTCCTGGGCGGCCACGTCTCCGTCCAGCAGGGGCGAGTTTTCCAGGGTGGGGCGCTTGGTGGCAATGGTGAAGCTGAGCTTTTCCAGCACCTGGTTGGTGGGCGCGCCGGCCGGCAGGGGCCACACCGCATCGGGCTGACCCAGGGCCAGGCGGTAGGCCAGCTGGGCCACGGCGCGGGGCGCGTACCGCCGGCTCTTGTACACCAAATCGTACACGGTGCTCAGGGGCATGCGTGGGCCCACGGCGTCCAGCTGGCGCAGGGCCTGCAACACCTGGGCGCGGGTTAGCTGAATCAGGTCGGGAGGAGGAGTGGGCATGCGGTTCTAAAGTACGGGCAAAACACCGGAGCGCGACGGAAAGCTCCGGGCCGGGGCCGCCGGGGCACAAAAAAGCCCGGCTGCGGCGCAACCAGGCTTTTGGGTAACAATCTCAGCGGCTTAGGAGCCTTTCTGGGTGGTTTTCTTTTTACCGTCGGGCTTGTCGGTTTTGGTTTCCTCGTTCTTCTTTTCGTCGCGCTTGGTGGCGGGGTCAGTATGCTGGGGCGTGGAGGTGGGCTGGGCCATGAGGTTCAGGTATAGAATGAATGGTGCCCAGGTGTACGCGGCCCTGGTAGGAATGGTTGAACTGACGGATAGTCTGTCATCCTGAGCATTCCGCGCATCAAGCGGCGACGAAGGACCTTATCACGTCAGCGCGGAATAGTGCGAACGTAATAAGGTCCTTCGTCGCCGCTTGATGCGCGGAATGCTCAGGATGACAAGTGGCTTCATCCATTCAACCATTGTTACTTCACCTCCACCGTGCGCTGAATGCCCAGCTTTTTCATACGGGCTTCCAGGGTTTTGGGGTTGATGTCGAGCAGGACGGCCGCGCCGTTGGGGCCACTGACGCGGCCGGCGGTGCGGTGCAGGGTTTGCAGGATATGGTCCCGCTCCTGGTCTTTGAGGGTTCTGATGGGGCCGTTGGGTTCCGGTAGTGCCGGGGCCGTTTGGGCGGCGGCGGCAAACCCCTGAAACTCCAGAAACGCGCCCTGGCTCACAATAACGGCCTGCTCCACCACGTGCTCCAGCTCCCGCACGTTGCCCGGCCAGATGTACTGCTGCAAGGCCCGCAAGTCCCGTTCCCGCAGGCCGCGCACGGGCTTGCCCATCTGCTTGGTGAAGCGCTCCAGGAAATGCCGCATCAGGGGCTCCACGTCCTCGGGCCGCTCCCGCAGCGGCGGCAGCCGCACCGGAAATACGTTGAGGCGGTAGTACAAATCGGCCCGGAAGCGGCCGGCGGCTACCTCGTCTTCCAGCACCCGGTTGGTGGCCGCCAGCACCCGCACATCGGTATGAATAACGCGCCGCCCCCCGATGCGCTCAAACTCCTTTTCCTGTAAAATCCGCAGCAGCTTGGCCTGCAGATCCAGCGGCAATTCCCCCACTTCATCCAGGAAAATGGTGCCCCCGTCGGCCAACTCAAACTTACCGATGCGCCGGTCGTGGGCCCCCGTAAACGCACCCTTCTCATGTCCGAACAGCTCACTCTCAATCAGCTGGGCCGGTAAAGCCGCACAGTTGATTTTGATGAGGGCCCGCTCCTTACGCGGGGAGAGGTTGTGCAAAGCCCGGGCTACCAGCTCCTTGCCGGTGCCGGTTTCGCCGGTGATGAGTACGGTGGTGGTGGCGGGCGCTACCTGGGCCAGGCGGGTGTACACCTGCTGCATCACGGCGCTGCCGCCCACAAAGTCGTCGAGGCGGGCGGCGGCGGTGGTGTTGATTTCGTCGATGAGGTAGGTGCGCTCCTGCTCCAGCTGGGCCCGCAGCGCGTCAATCTGCTCAAAGGCCAGCACGTTTTGAATGGCCAGCCGGACCTGGGGCACCAGGGTCAGAATCAGCTCCAGGGTTTCCTCGGTGAAGGCGAAGGGCTGACGACTGGCCATAATCAGCACGGTGGTGGCCTCCTCGGTGGTATCGAGGGGGGCGCAGAGCACCGAGCGGGTGCCGCGCTCCTCCCGGATGTAGCGCAGCAGCTCGTGGCGCCGGGCCAGGGCCTCAAAATCCTCGCCCACGAACACGCCGGGCTCCCGGAAAATCAGCTGCATCGACTCCTTGGTGCGCAGGGTCAGGGGCAGCTCATCGAAACGGTTTTCGTCCAGGGGCTGGAAGGAGCCGTCGGGCTGCTTGTTGAACTCGGCCAGGGCCCGGGTGGGGGAGTTGGCCTCCCGCACCCGCACGCCAAAATAGTCGCAGGGCACTACCCGGTTGATTTCGGCGGCAATGGCCCGGAACAGCTCCCCGCGCTCCTTGATGCTCAGCAGCGCGTTGTTGAGGGCCAGCTGCATGGTTTTTTCCTGCTCCCGCCGGGCAATGTCCTCGAACGCCAGCGTGTTGGTAACCGCCACGGCCACCAGGCTGCCAATCTTTTCCAGCAAATCGGCATCCAGCGCCGACAGCTCCGGCCGCCGCCGGGCCACCAACGACAGCAGCCCGATGAGCTGGCCGCCGGTGCGCAGCGGCACCACCGTAAAGTAGCGCATTCCTTTGGCCAGCAGCGCCTCAAACGGCTGAAAACAGTACTCCCGCAGCAATTCCTGCAAATCGTACTGGTGCAGCTGGGGCTGGCGCACAAACTGCTCGATGGGCGTGCCCTCTACCGGCATGCGGCTGGGTTTGCGCTCCGCCGTATCGGGCAGCAGCACCTCGCCCAGGTAGTCGCGCAGAAACACGCGGCGGTACTGGTGCTCGGCGTCCAGGGTGATGATGGTAATGGCATCGAAGGGGAAGATCAGCCGCAGCTTCTCCGTCACGTTCCGGAACAGGGTTTCCTTGTTGCGGGTGGTAGCAATGGCATCGTTCAGATACAGCAGCAGCGAATCGTCTTGGTCAGGCATGGGGCGGAAAGTAGGATGTGGTTACGCTTGATTATCCTGAAATATCAGGAATAAAAATGAGGCATTGCTGAAATATAAGGAAATCTTGAAATATGTATTTTATACAATATTTCACCTACACGGAAAAATAATCGTCGTTTAATGGCTGTATAAGGCGTTTTTAAGGCGAATTAAAATGATTTTAACGTGTTGGCACGGGGTTAGGTAAAAGGCAGACATTCAAAAGCGAAATTCACTATGCGTTTCCGACCTCACCATACCGCGCCGCTGCTCACTACCCTGGGGCTAATGCTAGGCAGCGCGGCTTACGCCCAGGTACCCCTGGCCGCCGCCACGGCCGGCGACTCTTTGTCGCTGGAAACTACGGTGCGCTCCGTGCTGGATGCCAATCCGGCCATCAATGCTTTGCAGGAAGAAGTAAATCAGGCCCAGAGCCGTCTCGACGAGACGCGCACCTACCTGAAACCCGTGGTAGACGGCACCGCCAGCTACACCCGCATCGACCCGGTAGTGAAGATTCCGCTGGGCGACGCCACGTTTCAGCTGGCCCCGGCCAACAACTACGATGCCCACGTAACGGCCCGCTACACGGTGCTGGACTTCGGGCGGGCCAATGCGGCCATCAACGCGGCCAAATCCCGCGCCCTCACCGCCTCCGACCAGATCAACGTAACCCGCCGCGACCTGGCCTACGCCGCCGCCCAGAGCTACTACAGCATTCTGTTCGCCCGCGAAGCCATTCGGGTGCAGGACGCCCAGTTGGCCTCTCTGCGCCAGCACCAGCGCGAAATGGAGAAGCGCGTGGAAGGCGGCGTGAGCACCAACTTCGACGTGACGACCACGCAGGTGCGCATTGCCCAGGCCCTGGACCGCAAGATTGACCTGCAAAACCAGCTGCGCAACCAGGAAATTCAGCTGGCCCGCCTGCTGCACCGCCCCGAGGGCGAAGTAACGCCGGTGCGCGGCCGCTTCGAGTACAGCCCGCAGTCGGTGGATGTGCAGGATGCGCTGGCCCGCGCCGCCACCAACCGCCCCGAGGTGAAGCTGGCCAAGGATGCCGAGGAAACCGCCACCGCCCAACTGCGCGTGGCCGAAGTTGGCAACAAGCCCACCCTGAACCTGGTGGCCCAGGCCGGCGGCAAAAACGGCTACATCGTGCCCAACCTGGAGCGGGTGCGCTTCAACACGGTGGCCGGGGCCCAGCTCAGCATCCCGATTTACGACGGCGACCGGAACAAATACCAGCGTGCCACCGCCCAGTCGGCCATTAAAGGGGCCCAGGCCCGCACTCAGGACACTCAGGAGCAGGTGCGTGCCGATGTGTTGCAGGCCGTGAACAACATGCAAACCAGCACCGCCCGCTACGACAACTCTCAGGTCCAGATCGGGCAGGCCGCCGACGCCCTCACCCGCGCCAAAGCCCGCTACCGCTACGGCGTAGGCTCCAACCTGGACGTGCTGGACGCCGAAACCCAACTGGCTCAGTCCCGCCTCTCCCGCCTCCAGTCCATCTACAACTACACCCTCGGCCAATACCAGCTCCGCCGCGCCACCGGCGAGCAGATTTGGTAGGTGGCAGGGTGTGAGGGTTGGGGGTAAGAGGGTAGGAGTTATTTCTCCGGTCAGTTTTGGCGCCTCTTGCAACTTATCCCTGCCACCTCTTCACCCATACCCTCTTACCCGCCCACCCTCATACCCTACCGCCATGACCATCCTCTGTCCGATTGATTTTTCTGCTGCTACGGAGGCCCTGGTGACGTACTCGGCGGCGCTGGCAGCTGGTACGGGGGCGGAGCTGCGGCTGCTGCACGTGCTGGCGCCGCAGCTCCGCCCGGTGCTCGGGCCGGCCGATGATGTGGTGCTGGCCCAGCGGCTGGCCCACCATCGGGAAGCCGCGCTGGCCTCCGGGGCCCGGGTAACCACGGCCGTGGTAACGGGCGAGGCCGCCCAGGAAATTGTGGCCGAAGCCCGCCGCCACCCGGCGGATATCATCGTCATTGGGGCGCACGGCCAAACCGGCCTCACCCGCTTCCTGATGGGCAGCACCGCCGAAACCGTGGTGCGCACGGCCCCCTGCGTGACGCTGCTGGTAACGCCCGGCTGCCCGCAAGCTTACCGCCAATCGGCGTAATGAGAAGGTGAAGTTGTGAAGAGTGAAGTTGTGAACCAGTTCTGCTTTCACGCTGGATGCCTTATCCTACTTCACCTTTCGCAATTTCACCCTTCACAACTTCACAAATTGCACCCCATTCACTGAATACCCATATGGCAACTCCCGTTCAACACGATTCGGCCGTAGCGCCTACGCAATCTGCCGCTTACGCGCCGGCAGTGGACGAGCAAGCGGAGGGCGGCTCCAAGCGCCCGATTATCCTGATTATTCTGGCCCTGGTGCTGCTGGTAGGCGGCTACTTCGGCTGGCAGCGCTACCAGTTCGGGCAGGCCCACGAGGAAACCGACGATGCCCAGGTAGAGGGCGATGTGTATCCGATTCTGCCCCGGGTATCGGGGCCGGTGCTGGAGGTGAAGGTGCAGGACAACCAGCCGGTGAAAAAAGGCGACGTGCTGGTGACCGTGGACCCCGCCGACCAGCAGCAGCGCGTGAATGCCGCCGAAGCCGCCCTGGCCGCCGCTCAGGCCAACGTGGTAGCCGCCCGCGCCGCCGTGGGTACGGCCGCCGCCAACGTCAGCTCGGCCCAGTCGGCCATTGGCGTGAGTGATGCTACCCGCGCCCGCCTCGAAAAAGACCTGAAGCGCAGCCAGTTTCTGCGCAAGGAGGACATCATCCCGCAGAGCGAGTACGATGCCGTGCAGGCCAACCTGAAATCGACGACGGCCCAGCGCAGCACAGCTCAGCAGCAGGTGAAAGTGGCCCAGCAGCAGGTAGCAGCAGCCCAGCAGCAAGTAGCCGTGGCCGAAGCCGTGGTAAAACAGCGCCAGGCCGACCTCGACAACGCCAAATTGCAGCTGAGCTACACCACCATCACGGCCCCGGCCAATGGCATCGTCAGCAAGAAAAGCGTGCAGCCCGGCCAACTCGTGAGCCCCAACCAGCAGCTGATGGGCCTGGTAGCCAGTGGCAACACCTGGATTATCGCCAACTTCAAGGAAACCCAGCTGGAAAGCATGAAAGTGGGCCAGCCGGTGGAAGTGGAAGTGGATGCCTACCCCAACGAGGAGTTTCAGGGCCACATCGAGTCGTTGTCGGCGGCCACGGGTGCCCGTTTCGCCCTGCTGCCCCCCGATAACGCCTCGGGTAACTTTGTGAAAGTAACCCAGCGCGTCCCCGTCAAAATCGTGCTCGACAAAACCGACCCCGAACACCCCCTACGCGCCGGCATGAGCGTAACGGCGACGGTTAAGGTCAAGTAGTGAAGTTGTGAAGGGTGAAGTTGTGAATTGTTCTGATGGGCTATTCCGTGCTCACAATTTCACCCTTCACAACTTCACCCTTCACAACTTCACCCTTCACAACTTCACCCTTCATAATCTTGCCTTCGCTTTTTTGCGGATGCTGGCCAGGATGGATACGATTTCGGTGTATTCCTTTTCCAGCTCTGATAAGCAGGGTTTGGCAATGATGTTCGCATCACCGAGGAGTTCCAGCCAGAACAATGTTTCATCGGCCTCTTCCACGCAGATGCACAGCTTGGCGTACCACTCGGCTGCCGAGCGGCCCCGGCAGGCGGCCCGAAAGTTGGCTGCTACTGAAGTGGCTGAACGCAACAATTGCTTGCCCAGCACAACGGCTTCGCCTGTGCGTGGTAGTTGCTGAAATAACCGAATTATTCGCAAAGACGCTTGTTTCGTTCGCACTCGGATGTCTTCGTTAAATGACAGTTGAGCAGCTGATTGAGGTAACTCGTCATTCATAACATGCTGTGAACTGAGAATGGCCGGTAAGCTACAAAAGCTGGTCATTTCACAACTTCACAACTTCACAATTTCACCGCATGGAAACCGGATTTACCAAGTGGATCATCGTCATTACGGTGGTGATGTGCTGCTTGCTGGAGCTTATTGATACCAGCATCGTGAACGTGGCCCTGACCCAGATGATGGGTAACCTCTCGGCCACGCAGCAGGAGGTCAGCTGGGTGGTGGCCTCCTACGGCATTGCCAACGTCATCGTGATTCCGATGACGGGCTTTCTGGCCGAGCAGTTCGGCCGCCGCAACTACTACCTGTTCTCCGTAATTCTGTTCACGCTGGCCTCCATGGCCTGCGGGCAGAGTACCAACATCTGGGAGCTGGTGGCGTTTCGCTTCATCCAGGGCATCGGCGGCGGCGCCCTCATGGCTACTTCCCAGGCCATCCTCATCGATACCTTCCCGCCCAAACAGCTGGCTTTGGGCCAGGCCCTGTTCGGCATGGGCGTGATTATCGGCCCCACCATCGGTCCTACGCTCGGCGGCTGGATTGTGACCAACTACGAGTGGCCCTGGATTTTCTACGTGAACATTCCGGTGGGCATCATGGCCAGCATCTTCACCGTGCTGTTCATCCGCGACCCGGAGCGCATCAAAAACGCCATTCCGCGCCCGTTGCGGGAAATCGACTGGCTGGGGATTTTTCTGCTGATTCTGGGCGTGGGCTCCTTGCAGCTGGTGCTGGAGCAGGGCGAAACCGAGGACTGGTTCGAGAGCCTGTACATTAACTTCTTTACATTGATGTCGGTAGTCGGCGTGGTGGGCTTTATCTGGCGGGAGTTGACGGCCAAGCAGCCCATCGTGGATTTGCGGGTACTCACGCGCAGCCGTAACCTGGCCATCGGGGCGTTCCTGTCGTTTATTCTCGGGTTCGGGCTATTTGCCTCGGTGTTCGTCTTCCCGATTTTCTGCCAGCGGATTCTGGGCTTCACGGCCGAGCAGACTGGCTACATTCTGCTGCCGGGAGCCTTGCTTTCGGGCTTTATGATGCCGGTGGTGGGCAAGATGATTCAGGGCGGTGTGCCGCAGAAGTACATTCTGCCGGTGGGCTTCATCACCTTCTTTTTGTTCTCCTACTGGATGAGCACCCAGATTTCGCCCACGGCCGGCGAAAGTGACTTCTTCTGGCCGCTGCTGCTGCGCGGGTTCGGGTTGGCCCTGCTGTTTCTGCCCATTACCACTATGTCGCTCAGCGGCATCAGCGGCAAGGATGCGGGCCAGGCCGCCGGCCTCACCGGCATGATCCGCCAGCTCGGCGGCTCGTTTGGGGTGGCGCTGGTGGGTACCTACCTGGAACGCTCCATTGCTCAGAACCGGGTGGGCGTAGCATCCAACGTGTCGCTCTACGACCCCGAAACCCAGCAGCGCCTCCAGGGCCTCACGGCCAGCTTCATGAGCAAGGGCGCCAGCTTCCTCGATGCCCAGCAGCAGGCCTACGCCGCCCTCAGCGGTATGATCATGAAGCAGACCTCCATCATCACCTACGGCCAGACCTTCCTGATGATTGGCGCCTTCTTCCTGCTCTGCCTGCCCCTGATGCTCCTCATCCAGCGCGCCAAACCCGGCGAAAAAGTGGATTTGAACGCGGCGCACTAAGTGGTGAAGTTGTGAAAGGTGAAGTTGTGAAAAGCTGGTTTTGACCATACCACCACGCAAAAGCCCCGACCGTAGCTTACGGTCGGGGCTTTTGCGTGGTGGAGGTGGAACCAAGACGGCCATCTGGCCATTCACAACTTCACCTTTCACAATTTCACCACCTACTGATACTGAATATACAGCGGTTTGGGCGTTAACTCGGCCAGCACCTCCTTGGCGGTCATGATGTGGTGGGGCTTGGGGCGGGCGTCGTACTCGTAGAACAGCTTGAAGCCGGTGTACTGCACGGGCTCGTTCTGGATGTAGGCTTTGTAGGAGTCCTTTTTCAGGGTCGGTTCGCCGTGGCCGTCCATGTGCATCACAATCTGCACGCGCGGGTCCAGCTTGATGTTTTTGTAGTTGCTGATCATCTTGCGGGTGAAGCGGTGCACCGTCAGCACTTTGGGCGGGAGCTTGTTTTCGCTCACGATGCGGGCCAGGAAGTTCACCGTGAAGTTCACGTCCTTGGCATCCAGCGTCCCGATTTTCTGGTTGGGGCGCACGCCGGGCATGGTGGAGAGCGAAAACTCCGGGTCGATGCCCAGGTGCACGATGGGGTCTTTCAGGTACTGCTCCAGCTTGGGCAGCTCGGCCTGCAGGGTGCTGTGGCCCGGCTGCACATCCAGGAACAGAATGCAGTTGTGCTCCTTGGCCCAGCTTAGTACCTCCTCAATGGTAGCTTTGGAGTTCATCAGGCGCCATTTGCCATCCTTGCCGGGCGTGCCCTGGGCCGTGATGGTGACGTTGTGCAAAGCGGCCTGCACCGGAATGCTGGGGTCGGCGGCCTGCCATTCCTTCAGCACGCCCTCAAACTTGCGGAACATCTGCTCCTTCGGCTCCCGGCCCAGAATACCCATGCCCTTCGAGCGGATGTTGCCATAGAAAGCCACAATGCGGTGACCCGGCAGGATAGCACCCGGCAGCTGGCCGTTTTTCTTGGCGATGGAGTCGGCCTTGAGCGAGTCGCGGCGCATGGCTTCCATTTTCAGCTTCACCGTGTCAACCACAGCAGGCTTAGTGGTGTCGGCTACCACGGCCGCATTTTCCGAGTCGGTGCCGGAGCGGGAGCCGCAGCCGGGCAGGGTGGTGAGGGTAAAGGCGAGGCCCAGGGAAGCCAGCGCGGGGGCCGTCAGGCGGGTGAAGGTCCGGAAATAAGACACTGAGTGGAAAGGTATTGAAGTCAGGAAACACGGCGAAGGTACGGGTTTCTCAAAGGTGAAATTGTGAATTTGTGAAATTGTGAAACGGGTACCCCAGTGGCGCAGGCCGCATAGGCCCTGACAAGCAGGGGCGCAGCTTACAAGTACACCCTTCACAAGTTCACTACTCCCTTCTCACTGATACTGCACGTAAAGCGGGGCGGGCGAGAGGCTAACAACTTCCTGGGGCGTCATGAGCCGGGAGCCGGGGCGCTGGTCGTTGCGGAAGAACAGCTTGAAACCGGTGTACTCCACGGGCTCCTTTTTAATGAATTTCCGGTAGGAGCTGCGCTTGATGCGGGGGGTGCCCCAGCCATCCATGTGCATCACAATCTGCACGCGCGGGTCCAGCTGAATGTTCTGGTAGTTGGTCACCATATCTTGGCGGAAGCGGTGTACTACCAGCACCTTGGGCGGCAATTGGTTTTCACTTACCAGCCGGGCCAGAAACTGGCGGGCGTAGTTGATATCGGCCGCGTCAAACTCGCCCACTTCCGTACCCGGCCGCCGCCCCGATTTCATGGAGAATTCGGGGTCGATGCCCAGATGCACAAAGGGCAGGCGCAGGTACTTGGCCAGGGGCGGCAGCTCGTGCTGCAAGTCGGAAAGGCCCACCTGCACATCCAGAAACACCAGGGCCCGGTGCTCCTGCCCCCAGCGGATAACCCGCCGGATAGTGCTGTCGGGCAGAGGCAGGCGGTACTTGCCATCGGCCCCGGAGTCGCGCTGGGCAATAACGGCCGTCATGTGCAGGGCAGGCAGCACCGGCAGGCTGTCGGCCTGCTGCCATTGGGCGGTCTGGTAGCGGAGGCGGCGCAGCATTTCCTCCTTGGGGTACTGGCCCAGTATGCCCATGGCCTTGTGCAGCGGGTTGCCGTAGAAAGCCACAATGCGGTTATCGGGCAGCACGGCCCCCGACAGCTGCCCCCCGGTCCGAGCTATAGAATCGGCGCGGAGCGAATCATAGCGCACTGCCTGGCGCTTTTGCCGGGCCAGTTCGGTGGCGGTAGGCTGGCGCGGGGCGGGCTCACAGCCGGTTACCAGTATGCTACTGAGCAAGCTACCCAGCACCAGCAAGCGGCATAACCACTGAGGGGGCGTAGCTTCTTTTCTCTTCCAGATCATCCGTATAAAACAAGCAGTGGCCCTAGCATAATCACTGCGCCCAACATCTCAAGCGACGCAGTATTAGCGGGCACTCGGGGCTAATATACGGCCCTAACGCCAAACGGCTGCCCACTTACTAGTGAACAGCTGTTTAGGTAACTACTTGAATAGTAGATTATTTTAAGGAAAACTGCACAGGAATAGTATAGCGGGTAGCTACGGCTTTCCCGTCGCGTAGGCAGGGTGTCCAGCGGCCGGGTAGCGTTTTAATGGCCGCCAGGGCTTCTGATTTTAGTGCATCTACAGCCGGGCTGGGCCCTTTAGGGGTATTCATTACCTCTGCGTCCTGAATGAGGCCCTGTTCACTTACCACAAACCGCACGAAAACAGTGCCGCCCACTTTGGCCTCTTTAGCAACGGCCGGATACTTGACCCGCTTCATCACGTCAGCCAGTAGTTGGGTCATGCCCCCGGGATAACCGGGAGGAGTTTGCCCATCACCTTCGTAGAGAGCTGGTGGTGGGGGCGGCGGCGGAGCCAGCGCAGCATCGGCCACGATGGTAGGTGGGGGCGGGGGCGGCAACTCGCCGGCTTTTTCGCAGGCAGCGGTGGCCGCTAGCAGGGCCGTGCCCAGCGGCAAGAGCAGCCACTGTTTCCAGCGGCGTGCGGGGGCAGATTGAGTAAGCATACGGATACGGGTAAGGGTGAGGGATTGAGTGAAAGAATGGGTAAGCGGTAAGTCGGGCTGAAAGGACTGCAGCGCCAGGCGGGCCAGTAACCCGGAGTACACGGCCGGGGCGCCGTTGGCGGGGGCAGCTACTGTGTGCAGGGCCTGGGCGTCGGCCATAAACTCCTGCACCTGCGTAAGGGCTTTGGGGAAAAAATGCACGAAGGGAACCGGCCACAATAAGGCGCGCACCAGCTCCAGGCGCAATTTCTCGGCGGTGTGGCCCTGCCGGACGTGAGCTATTTCGTGGGCCAGTACGGTACGGACCTCCTCGGGCGTAAGCGGGACGGTTTCATCCCAGAACACCCAGCGCCCAAACGAGCTGGTGGGGCACTGCCCGCCGGTATGCACCAATACGTAGCCGGAGCGCGTCTCGCGCGGCAGCTGGCGGGTGCTGAGCCACAAGTGCAGCACCTGCCCGCCCAGGTGCAGCAGCAGGATTAGCACCCCCGCATAGTACAACAAAGGCAGCCACTGAGGCAAACTATAGAGCGCGCTGCCCGCCGCCTGCACGGTGGGGCCCGGCAGTAGGCCCCCGTTCAGTACCCCCGAGGCCTGGTTGGCCGCCACTGGCCACCAGGTGGGCAGGTGAGGCAGAGCTACCGCCACCAGGCGCGGCAGCAGTAACGCCAGCCAGGGCGTAAACTGCAGAAAGCGGCGGTTGTAGTGAAAAAACCGCTCCTGCTGCAGCGCATACCGGTACAGCAACCAGCAGGCCCCCAGGCACAGGGTGCTTTGCAGCAGCCAGCCCAGCAACTCAGGCGTGGTGCTCGGAAGTAGGGTCGGGCTCATTGGCGGGAGGAGTTGGAGTAGAAGCCTGGGCATGACGGAGCAATTCATCCAGCTGAGCCGCGTCCAGGTTTTCTTCCTGGGCGAAGAAGGACACCAAGCGCGTGAAGGAGCCCCCGAAGTAGCCGCCCAGCAGCTTGCGCAAGGAGAAGCGGCGGTACTCATCCTGGGCTACCAAGGCGTAGTAGCGGTGGGTGCGCCCAAAAGCCTCGTGGTCCACAAAGCCCTTCTGCTCCAGAATGCGGATAATGGTAGAAACCGTGGTGGTGGCTGGCGTGGGTGGGGGTAGCTCCGGCACCACGTCCTTAACGTAAGAGGGCCCGCGCTGCCAAAGCACCTGCATTACCTGTTCCTCGGCCCGGGTCAGCTCCGGGAAATTATTCTCTGCCATATATGTCTGGGTGAATGAGTAAGCTAATATAACTAATTATTTAGTTAATAAACTAATTATTTAGCTGAAAAAATTTGCTGCATAATAACTCTTCAGCCAGCCGGAACGAGAAAGCCTCAGTACAGCGTTGTAAGG
This sequence comes from Hymenobacter endophyticus, assembly GCF_032464715.1. Lineage (NCBI taxonomy): Bacteria > Pseudomonadati > Bacteroidota > Cytophagia > Cytophagales > Hymenobacteraceae > Hymenobacter > Hymenobacter endophyticus. The sequence continues at coordinate 196,167 of NZ_JAWDJT010000005.1, forward strand.
CTGGATTCAGAATTCAGCTAATCAACTGCTTGTGATAGTAATTTCCCGGCTGCGCACCTTGGCGCACACGTACAAAATGGGCTTGTTAGGCTTGATAGGCACGCTGTGGCTGGGGTCCGGCTGTCAAAGCTCGGCCTCCGATCCGGCACCCGCACCTACTACTCCTGAAACTGCGGTACCGGCCACCGTGCTCACGGGCAGCGCGCTCCTTGGTGAGTACACACCGGCGCAACTAGCGGCGCGGGTGCAGGATATTCCGCTGGTCGGCTCTCTGGCCCGCTACTCCGTGAAGGTGTACCGCCTTACCTACACCACCCGCAACACCGACGGGCAAGCGGTAACGGCCTCCGGGGCGCTGCTGGTGCCGGTAGCCACTACGGCCCTGCCCGTTATCAGCTACCAGCACGGCACCATCCGGCCCGATGACGAGAACCGGGCGCCTTCATATTACAGCCAGAGCAGCGAGTTGTGGTCGGCGGTATCAGTGCTGGCGGCTACGGGCTACGTGGTGTCGGCCCCCGATTACATTGGCTACGGGGCCTCTAAGGCTTTGCCGCATCCGTATGAGCACGCTGCTTCCCTGGCCTCGGCCTCGGCCGATATGCTGCGGGCGGCCCGCGAATTCTGTAAGAAGGAAAACATCAGCGTCAATCAGAAGAACTTTCTGCTGGGCTACTCCGAGGGCGGGTACGCCACCATGGCTTTGCACAAGTACCTGGAGGAAAAATACCCCACGGAGCTGCCGGTAGCGGCCAGTGCCCCGGGGGCGGGGGCTTATCATAAGTCGGCGTTTGCCAAGTACATCATGAGCTCCACGCAGCCGCTCAACTTCCTGAGCACCTACGTATGGGTGCTGGATACCTACAACCGCGTGTACAAGCTGGGCCGGCCGGCTACCTACTATTACCAGGAGCCCTACGCCAGCCGCCTGCAAGCCAACCCATTCAGTGAAGTGCCCGCCCAAGCCAGCGCCCTGTTTGCTCCCGCGTTCCGGCAGGCGGTAACCACCAGCTCGGACGCCGCCCTGACGGCCTCGCTTACGGATAACGACATCTACGACTGGAAACCCAAAGCCCCGGTAGCCCTGTTCCACGGTACCCAGGATGATTACGTACCCTACTTCAACTCCCAGGATGCTTATACCGCCATGCGCGCCCAGGGGGCCACGCAGGTAACGCTGCGGCCCATCCAGGGAGGCAACCATTTCAGCTCGGTGGCTACGTATACGCTGCAGGCTTTTGCCTTTATCTCGCAGTATTAAAAACGTATTCAGCTACAGAAAAAGCCCGGTCGTACTCGTTGCGGCCGGGCTTTTTCTGTAGCTGAGCATGGTGCGCGGAAGGATGCGCCCAAGCTTAGCCGAGGTTGCGGGCAGACTGATTAGCGGGGACTACTGCGGGCTTTATGGCTCTGCGTAGCAAGGCCCCGGATAAGGCTGCCAGGCCGCCCACCAAACCCAGCAACAGGCCACTTATTGCTACCAGCAGCCAGGGCTGGCCTCCCAGGGGCAGCAACGTAGCTAGGCGGGCAGCCAGCAGGCCCGCGCCATGGGTGTTCAGCCAGGCCGCGGGCAACCACCAGCTTAAGCCCGCCCCTAATAGTCCCGCCAAGAAAGCCTCCCCGGCCGAAACCCGCCACCACGCGCCTCCCGCCAAACACAGCAGCACTACGCTCCACCAAGGCAGCGCCAACTGCAATAACACACTCCCCAGAAAAATGAGCAGGAGCAAGGCGAGAGTACTTTTCATAGGAAGGGGAGTGGGGAAGACCTAATTGTCGATGCCGGCTTTGCGGGGCAGCTCGGGGGCGGGCATGGGAATAAGTACGGCCTGGCGCACGGCAATGGGTTGGCCGGAGGCGTCGCGGGCCGGGGTCCAGGTGGGCATGGCGCGCACCAGGCGCAGGGCTTCCTCGTCGCAGCTGCGGCAGAGGGGGCGCACCACTTCGGTCGCCCCAATTTTGCCGTCGGCCTGCACCACGAAGCGTACTTCCACCGCCCCGCGCAGCTGTTCTTGGGCCAGTACCTTGGGCTCCTTGAGCTTTTCCGTGAAATACTGGCGCAGGGCCACGCCGCCCCCGTTAAAGCTGGCCTGCGTTACCGCCTCCCGGGGCTCGAATACGTGGTTGGGACCGAACATTTGTACTGTGTGCGTCAGCTGTACGCGCACCGCTTCTCCATTTTGCTTGCCAGGCTCCAAACGGGGCAGCTTTGCCACGGCCGCCAGGGCAGCGGCATCACAGGTCGTGCACAGCCCCCGCAGTATCTTGGCGTCTTCGGTCTGGCCATCCTGGTTTACCACGAAACTCAGGTACACACGGCCTTCCTTATCTCCCTTCACAACTTCCCTAGGCAGCACCACGGCCGCCTGTAGGGCCGAGGCAATGGTGGCCTCAGTGGTGCCAGCCAGCGCGGGCATCTGCTCCACGTAGGTGTACACTTTATCCTCGGGCTTAGGCAGCGTGGGCAAGGGCGGAATAGCTACGCCCGGAGCGCCAGGGGTGCTTTCCAGACTGAACGTGACGGGCAGTGTATACGACACAGCAACTAAGCGACCATTCTGCTTGCCGGGCTCAAAGGGCGGCAAGGCTTTGATAACACGCGCCGCTTCCTCGTCGCAGCCTGCACTCAGGCCTTTTATAACCTCCACGTTATCTACCTGACCCGTCGGCTGCACCACAAACCGGACAAACACCCGGCCCTCTACCTTGTTGGCAACGGCCGCCGCCGGGTAGCGCAAACTCGCCTGCACGTACTTCACCAAATACTCCTGCCCGCCCGGAAATACCGGCATCTGCTCTACGTAGGTGTATATCTTATTCTCCAGTACCTCTTCCACCACCCGCCTCTCGTTCTGCAAACCCGACAAGTCGGGCACTGTCTGAACCGGGGGCTCAAACAGAATGGAAATCGGATACTGCACGGGTACGGGCTTATCCTGGTAACGGGCGGGACGCCAGCGGGGCATGGCCTGTACCAGGCGCAGGGCCTCGGCGTTGCTGGCCGCGCTGAGGCCCTGGGCAATGAAGGCGTCGGTGAGGCGACCATCCGGCTGCACGATGAAGTAGACCGTTACCGTGCCCCGCTCCTTGCCTGCCTTCACGGCGGCCGGCTGGCGCAGCTGGCTTCGCAGGTACTGCCGTAGCGCGTATTCGCCCTCCGCGTACTCGGGCCGCGTCTGCACTTCATATAGGCTGTAAATGCGCGGCGTGGGTGACAGTTTAGTAACAGTAGCCGGCTTTTTGGTGGTTTTTTGAGCTTGCACTGTTGGTGCGGCTGCTCCCGTGAGGCAAGCTGCCAATACTATTCGATGCCACACAGAGCGGCTACACGGTAAAGACATTTCTGAAGTCAGATAGAAGCGGAGACAGGATAGGGTCAGCTGAGCAAGATACGCACGGAACCAGCACTATACTGCGTTACTGTTCCAGCCGCCAGGCCGCCTGCAGGCGGGGGTGGTTTTCGTCGGCGGCGCGCAGAAACACCAGCTCGTCGAGCTTGCCCACGCGCCAGCTTTCCAGCATATCATCGTAGTGCCGGGAGGCCGGGTTGCCACTCTGCCCGCCGGGAAAGATGCCGTAGGCCCGAACCTGCGGGCCCAGTGCCACCACCATGCGCCAGGAGGGGCCGTTGCGCGGGGTAGTGGCATTGACGGTGCCGCGGCTGCCGGCGCACACAATATCCTGGTGCCCAAAGCCCGCCAGCTGGGCCAAGTGGTTGATGTCGGTGCTTTTCTGGTTGGCCCAGCCCCACTTCGGCCCCAGCGGCCCGAACTTACGGGTCAGCGAATCCACGGCGAAATGCAGGGACGCCGCCAGCAGGTCGTGCACGTTTTCCTTCTTGGGTGTGCGCCGGTCGTCAACCCAGGGGCTGCTATTCTGAAAGCAAGTAGCCGGATTACCCGATTGGGTAAGTAACAACCGATTCGTTCGGTCTTGCGAGGGGGGGCGCATTTCCAGCCCAGTAGCCTGTTTACCAAAATCATCATCCCAGAGCCGCTTGACCAATTCCTGATACCACAGATCGAAGATGGTAGCGGCCACGGCATCGGTGGTGTAGTGGTAGTCCCATTTCTCCAACGCCCGCACTGCCGCATATTCTGGCGAGTCCGGAACTGGCGGCATATAGCAGTTATCGGTCATCTTGTTACCTTTTATGGTAGCCAGCATCCACGGCAGCATGGTTTGGGCGTTGATGCCGAGGTTATCGTTCTGCAGTTCGCGCAGGGTGTCGGCGGTGGCGCGGTGCATCTTGGCCAGCTGCTGGTTGATGCGGTGGCCCCGGTCCCAGGGCGCGTAGTCCCAGCCGATGTAGTAGGGGTAGTCGGGCCCGGCCGAGTGCTGGTTGGCCGACGATACGAAGCCCCGGGCCGGGTTCTGCACCCGCGGCGTCTGGGTCATCGGAATCCAGCCCTGCCAGTCGGTGCGGGCGTCGGTGCCATCCAGAATAAACTTGCCCTGCTCGGGCCACTTCAGCGGGTAGCGGCCATTGGGCCGGATGGCAATATCGTTCTGGTTGCTGGCAAAAATGAAGTTCTGGGCCGGGGAGGCGTAGGTGCGTAGGGCCCGGTCGTAGTCGGCATAGTTGCGGGCGTGGTTGAGCTTCACGAAGGCCAGCACCTCATCGGCACCCTCGTGGGCCGTCCAGCGCATGGCGTGTTGGGTGGGCGTTTGCGGGTTGAAGGGCTTCTCGTCGTGGTCGTACACCACGGGGCCGTGGTGGGTGTAAAGCACCGTATCGAGGCGGTCAGGGAAGCCGCGCACGGCTATCCGCTCCACCACCCGGCGCACCGGTTTCCAGCGCCCATCGTGCCAGTATTCCCGTTTGGCTGCGTCCCGAAATTTGAGCTGGTACCAGTCCAGCACGTCGCCGCCCACGTTGGTCACGCCCCAGGCTACATCCTCATTGAAGCCGATAATCACGGCCGGTGCACCCGGAATGGTTACGCCGTACACGTTCTGGCCGGGCGCGTGCAGCTGCACCTGGTACCAGATGCTGGGCAGGTTGAGTTGCAAATGCGGGTCGTTGGCCAGCAGCGGCAGGCCCGAGGCCGAGCGGCTGCCCGCCACGGCAAAGTTGTTGGAGCCCAACTCGGCATCCGGCTCCCGCTCGGGCACCTTCCCCGACAAGGCCGCCGTGAACGAAGGCGGTGTGGCCGGTACCGGCAGCTGCTTGAAATCGAGAGGCGTACCGGCGGGCACAATTGGGTCTTCGCGGAAGGGGTAATCGGAGAACAGGTCCTGCGTCACCTTCGGGCCGTATTTATTCAGGATGTTGCTCAGGCGCAGGTCGTCGGAGCGGCCGCTCAGGTCCCAGGCCATCAGCTTCAGCAGTAGCGCGCACTTCAGGGGCTGCCAGGGCTCGGGGGCGTAATCCAGCAGCTTGTACTCAAACGGGTACTCCTTGGGCGAAAGGCGGCTGATGTAGGCATTCACCCCCGCTGAGTACGACTCCAGCACCAGCCGCGTCGTATCGTTTTTCAGCATGGACCGCAGGGAGTTTTCGGCCCCGTACGGCAACCCCATGCGCCGCTGAAACCGGTCGTACTCCAGAGCCCGCGGGCCCACCACTTCCGAAATGCGGCCCGCCGCCACCCGGGTCATAAACTCCATCTGCCAGAGCCGGTCCCGGGCCGTAAGGTAGCCCTGGGCGTAGTACAGGTCATGGTCGTTCTGGGCGAAGATGTGGGGCACCCGCCGGTCATCGAACCGCACGCGCACCGGCTGGCGCAGGCCGGGCAGGTGCAGGGTCTGCCTCTCGGGAAAATCTTCGGGCGTTTCGCCATTCTGCCAAAAACCCCGGTATGGGCTCAGCAGACGCGCCACGGGCGGCGCAATACCCAGCTTGGTGTTCATTACCCAGGCAAGGGTAAGCGTAACGAGGAGCACCAGGGTGCCCGGAAGAAATCGAAGCATTTGCCAACCAGTTTCGCGGGAGCGGAAGGTAGCAAATGCTTCGGTTTCTGACGCAGCTGAGGTAGCTTACCGGGCCAGGTAGGCCCGCAGGCCGATGTTCAACTTCAGACCATCGTAGCCCGACGTGAAACCGCCCTGCTGATAGGCCGCCACGCTTTCAACGGCTACATTCGGCGTCAGGAAATACGAGTAGCCGGTCCCAATGCGCACGAATCCGCCAAAGTTGTGGCCTTTAAATTTGTCGACGACGGGCATGCCCAGCGGGTCGTACACTGGCTGCTTCCCCCAGTAAGCATTGTACAGAGCCCCGACCTGCGCTTCCCCAAATACCCGGTGCCGGCTTTAGGAAGGAAGATAAAACCTCAGCCAAGGCGCCACGCCCGTTATCAGTTCGTTGTGATGCTCGTCAGTTCGCTTGTAGCGGAAGGCGTGGTACTCTACCGGCAACGCAACGCCCACGACCCAGTTGTTGGCGAAAAACACTCCCGCAACCGGCTCAAGTGCCACATCAAAAGCGGAGGTGCTGGCCTCGGACCGGAAAAACAGGCTGCCGACAGAAACTCCCAGTACGCGGGTGCCTTTAGTGGTAGTGCTTTGGGCTACCGCAGCGTTCCGAAGTAACAAACAGGCCACAGCAATCAGCAAAACAGGCTTATACATGATAGAAAGGTGCAATAGGATAGGTGGAAACTGGCTGAAGTTATCCGGAATAATTGATGATGCGAAACCCGGTTCTCGTTAAAAAACAGAAGCATCCTCCGCTAGCGGAAGATGCTTCTATCAGGTCTAACTCCGGACGAGCTAGCTGAATCCGTGCTTACAGGTTCTCGCCCTGCCGGACCAGCCCGGCCACGCCCACGCGGGCCAGCCGGAGCCGCACCTCATCGGCCTCAGCTTGGGTGGCGAAGCGGCCCACTACTACGCGGTTCAGGGCCCGGCCCTCTGCAGTGGTGGTGGCTACGGTGGTAACCAGCAGCTTGGGCTCTACGCTCTGAATCTTGTCCATCACGGCGCGGGCATTGCGTGGGTCGCCAAAGGTGCCGGCCTGGATAATGTAGGTAGCGGCGGGTTCGGGCGTGAGGGCCACATCGGCTGCTTCGGTTTCGCCGGCCACAATATTGGTGTGAATATCAGCGGTAATAGTGGAGTCAGCAGCCAGCAGGGCCAGGTTCTCCGGCGCCTCGGTGGGGCCAAGGGGCGTGGTTGGGTCCACTACCTGCGCTACCACTGCTACGGCTCCGTGGGTAACAATGCCCAGCGGACGGGCGGCAATTTCCGCCAGATCCAGAATACGCTGGTGGCGAAATGGGCCCCGGTCCGTAACGCGCACCACCACCGATTTGCCGGTTTCGGGGTTGGAAACCCGCAATTTGGTGCCGAAAGGCAGGGTTTTGTGGGCGCAGGTGTACTTGTTCCGGTCAAACCGCTCCCCATTGCTGGTGCGGTGGCCTTGGTGCTCACGACCGTACCAGGAGGCGCGGCCTCGCATGGTCGATGTCTTTTTTACGGCCGCAGCCGGGGCTTTTTCATCCTCACTTGCCCGCCGCGCGCTTGCTGAGGCCGAGAAGGCTGTCAGCAGTACCAGTAGCAGGCTCATCATCAAGCCCGAGAGATGCAGTCGTACAGTCAACTTCATAAAGTCTCTTGGTTGGTGAATGCGACAAATCTAGACGCCCCCCAGAAATCACCTCCCCCGTTCCAACCGTATTAGGCTTGCACTAACTTTATAAATTGATCTTTTCGAAGAAATTTTGCATTTAAATTATTGAATCGAAAGCTCATAAAAAGGGTATTGTGTTTCGTTAAGATGGATTTTGCACTCTTTTTATACCAGTGCTAATTGTTTGAGAAAATGCGACTATCCGCCGCTTAAAAAATTTTGTCATGTAGTACGGATGCCAGGGCAAAGGCAGGTTGCAAAAGTCGCGGAAATGTGCTAAGCACTATGTGTTCGATACCGGCCATGCCTTGGCGCGAGCTTGTAGCCGGGAGCCGGGGTTTTGCCGTACCTTCGGGTATGGATTTTGGCCGCCTTTCCGACCTGCGCTACGTTAACTTTCGCCTGCCCCCCGACCACCCCGATACGGCCGGGGTACTGGCCCGGGCTCTGCCTGCCCAACCGGCACCCCCGGCCGTGTATGTGGGCTGCCCCATCTGGACCAATAAGGCTTGGCTGGGCAGCTACTTCCCCATGGGTATCCGGGATGCCGACTACCTGCACCATTACGCCCGGCAATTCAATAGCATTGAGCTGAATACTACCCATTACCGGATTCCGGACGCCCCCACCGTGCGCAAATGGCGCGATGCGGTACCGGCTACGTTCCGCTTCTGCCCCAAATTGCCCCAAATCATCAGCCACGACCGGGCCCTCTACAACGCCGACGACCTCACGCAGAGCTTCTGCCGGGCTATTGAAGGGTTGGGGCCCACGCTGGGGCACGCGTTTTTGCAGCTGCCGCCCACTTTTGGCCCCGAGCATCTGCCTCGGTTGGAGCGCTACCTGCTGGATTTTCCGGCCTACGTGCCGTTGGCTGTAGAGCTGCGCCACCCCGCCTGGTTTGCTGACAGAGGCCTACTGGATTCAGTAGCAGCCATGCTGGAAGCCCTGAACAAGCCCTTAGTGCTGAGTGATGTGGCCGGCCGCCGCGACGTGCTGCATCTGCGCCTAACTACGCCCGTGGCGTTTTTACGCATCAACGGCCACGCCCTCATTGATTCCGACTTCAAGCGGGCCGATGATTGGGCTGCCCGCTTGGCCAGCTGGCTGGAGGCGGGGCTGCACACGGCGTATGTATTCGTGCATCAAAAGGACATCATGCACTCCCCCATCTGGGCTGAGCATTTCCTGCACCGCCTGCACGAGCTGACGGGCATGGCCGTGCAGCCGCCCCGGGTTATTCCGCAGGCGGTGCAGGGTAGCTTGTTTTGAGTGGTGAAATAGTGAGATGGTGAGTTTGATGCTCTGGCGGCTAAGGCTGAGCAAGTGGGGCAAATAGACCGTCACACTCACCGTTTCACCATCTCACTATTTCACTACTTTTCCCAAGCTGAACTTAATGCCCAGCTCCGTGGCAATGCCGAGCTGCGGAGCCTGCCTCCTGGGGCCGGTGTAATCGTAATAGGTGTAGCCCGCATCCCGGCCCAGGCCCGCGCCCACGTAGGCATCAAACCAGCCGTACTTGCCTAGGCGGCGCTGCATGCCCCATTGCACCGTGAGGGTGGAGTAGTTGTAGGGGGTGCGGAAGCTGGCGGTGGTAAATTCGGAGCTGGACTGCAACGACAGATAGTTACCCACGAACGGGCCGGTTTCCCGCCCTTTCTGCCGGCGCTTTTCTTGGTTGTAGTAATACTTTACGCCTACATCAAAGCCGTAGTCGCCGATGAGGGAGGAGCGGGAGCCATCGGAGAGCCGGTTGCTGCGCCCAATTTTGACGCCGGCAAAACCGTTGCCGTACACGCTCAAGGCTGGAGTGAGGTGATGCTCGGCCCCCACCACTACCGGCACCGACAGCCCCCAGTAGCTGCTGCTAAGGCCCCGGGTGAGGCCAGTGCCTACCTTGATAAGGGTACCCGGGCCGTTGCCGGGCTCAGTCGTTTTTCGGCTGATCCCGAGGGTAGGTGTGGTGGTAGCGGAGTCGGTGGTTTGGGCCGCGGCCGCCGTAGTCAATAAACAGAACAGGCCCATTGGCAGAGCCCGGGAAAGCATACGCATAGAAATAGGGAAAAAGGTAGAATGTAGCAGCAGGAGGCTACCTCGCCCGCAATGGTTGCCTTATGCGGAATAAATGCGAAGAAGCGGCGTCTGGGGCCGGCAATAATTCGTAATTCCTGTACTTTACCTTCGGCCCCGTGCCTTACTCCTGCATGATATGATGCGTACAATTTTTACGCTTGCTCTGGCACTGGCAGCCTGCTGGTTCCGGCCCCTGTCCCTCACGGCTCAGACCCTGGTACCTGCGGAAACGCATTGTCTGCTAGTGCCGCTAGACCCAGCCGCGCGCACTGCCCGGGCCAGCCGCATTGTAGAGGCCGAGGTGCTGGATGTAGTCGGCTTTCGGGGGAAGAACGGGCGGATATTTACCCGGCACCAGCTGCGGGTATTCAAGCAGCTAAAAGGGCCAGCGCAACCCACGCTTACCCTTATAACGGAGGGGGGAACTGTGGGCCTGGAGCGGCAACAGCTTACCAACACCCTGAGCCTAGTACCCGGTGAGCAAGGTGTGTTTTACCTGGAGCCGGCTGCTTTTGCTGGTCTTGCCGCCGGCAGTGAGTGGCAGGCCTACGGCAGTGAGCAGGGCTTTATCCGCTACGATGTTCGGGCTGGCACGGCCGCCGAGCCCTTTCGCCGCTACTCGCTCACGGATGCCACCTTTTACAGTGCAGTAGCCGGGGACGCGCCGCAGTTGGTGCAGGCTAACCCAAGCCTGGATGCCGCCTTGCAGCAGCTGCGTCAGCCGGCTGCGGCTGCCAAGGGGGCCGCGCCGGTTATTACCACCCTCTCGCCGGCCAGCCTCACGGCCGGCACCAGCGCGGTGCTTACTATTTCCGGCTCCGGTTTCGGGGGCACCCGGGGCACGGGCAGTGTAGAGTTCCGCAATGCTGATGATGGGGGCGCAACTTATACCAAAGTCAATGATGATGACTACCTGAGCTGGACGGATACCCGCATTCAGGTGCGGGTTCCCTCATTGAGCGCCGGCCGCAACCCGGCCGGCACCGGTCCTGTGCGCGTTACCACCAGTGGGCAGCTGGCCACGGTAAGCCTCGGCTCGGTTACTATTGTGTATGCGGCCACCAACGTGCTGGATACCAACACTGGCCAGCGCGCCGTGCCGGGGCACCGCAATTTCGATGGGGCCGGGGGCATGACTTTCCGCCTCGACCCCGACTTTGCCAGCAACACGGCCGCTGCTGCTTCCTGGCAACGGGCTCTGGCTACCTGGCGCTGCCAAACCGGCGTTAACTGGACCTTGGGCACTACCCGCTCCAAATCCGGGGTGGCCGACGACGGCGAGAATTCGGTGGGCTTTGATGGCGGCGGGCAGTTGCCCAGCGGGGTACTGGGCCGCACCACCAGCTACTACCGGGGGTGCTACCGCGCCAATGGCAGCGTGGTATTTTACGTGCAGGAAGTAGACACCCAATTTGATGACGCCGCTGCCTGGCAGTTCGGGCCGGCCAATCCTTCCGTAACGCAACTGGATTTTGAGTCGGTAGCCGTGCACGAGCTGGGGCACGCCCAGCAACTCTCCCACCTGATTCTGCCTACGGCCGTAATGCACTTTGCCATTGCCCGGGGCCAGCGCAGCCGCACCCTGGCCGCCAGCAGCGACATTGCCGGGGGGCGCTACATATTGCGTACCCGCAGTTTTCAGCCCGATATCTGTGGACCCTCGCCCATGTTGCCAGCCCCACTTACCAGCCAGGCCGCTGTGTTGGCAAGCGGCTCCGGGGTTACAGTGCAGTGGACCACGCGGGAGGAATGCTACCTGAGCGGATTTGTAGTAGAGCGGGCCTCTGCCGATACGACGGCCGGCTGGCAAGCCGTGGCTACGGTAGCTGCCGGGGCCGGGGGAGGGCAGTACCGTTTCGTGGATGCCCAGCCCCGGCCGGGTCTGAGCTACTACCGCCTGCGGGTGCGCCGCCCCGATGGCTCCCTGGATGCGGCTCTGCCCATGGGTGTAACCGACGAAGCCGCCGCCGCCACCTCCCTGCTGATCTACCCCAACCCCGTAAATGGGTACGGCCCAATAAACCTACAGTATGTGGGCGGGGCAGCTGCCGGCGCAGTAGTGGTGCGCTTTTACGATGCGGTGGGTCGTTACCTGGGCGGTACCCGCTTCGAGTACCTGCCGGGGGTGAACATAACGACCATCAACTCGCCCCCGCTACGTGCCGGTTACTACCTTATCCGCTGGACCGATACCAACGGCCGCGACGGTACCACGCCATTCGTAGTTACGGAGTAGCGGAAATCATACAAAGAAGCTGTTTAGAAAGTGGTGGAACGTCATGCTTCGCCTCCGGCTCTGCATGACGTTCTGTTAATTTTTACGACTTCCTAAACGGCTTCAAAGAAAAAGTCCTGCCGGGTAGCAGGACTTTTTCTTGACCGCATATATTGGCAGAAGCTTAGCGCTCCAGCAGCATAGCCCCGTAGGAGTAGCCCCCCCCAAATACTGTCACCACAATGTGGTTGCCCGGGTGCAGCTGGCCCCAGATATCGGCGAGGGCAATGGCGGCCCCGGCGCAACCCGTGTTGCCCAGCTCCTCAATGTTGGATACGCCCCGTTCCTCGGGCAGACCCAGCTGCTGCAGCACGTTTTTGGTGATGCGCAGGTTGGCTTGGTGCGGAATCAGGAAGGTCACGTCGTCGATGCCCAGGTTGTTCTGCTCCAGAATCTGCTGGGTTACGCGCGTCATGTAGGTGCAGGCGTGGATGAATACGTCCTTGCCGAAAGGCATGACAATGCCTCGCTCCACAGGCTTCAGCGTTACCGATTGGTCGGCCTTGCCCACATTGCCGGCTCCGCCCGTCCGGATGGACTGCACCCGTAGGTCCTGCTCCGAAATACGCTCCTTGGAAAGCAGCAGCACCGCTGCTCCATCGCCCCACAAGTGGCCCGCTACGGTGTCAAGGTCGTTGTTGTAGGCTGTGTTGTGTTCACTTACCACCACCAGCGCCCGGCTGGCTTTGCCCAGGGCAAAATAGCCTTCCACAATTTCCACCGCATTGAGTAGCGAGGAGCAGGCCGAGGAAATACTGACCACCGGAATATCGGATACGTTCAGCTCCCGCTGCACGGCGTGGGCCACGGTATAGATGGTGTCGTGGGGAGTGTAGGTGCCGCCCACAATCAGCTCAATAGATGAGGCCGAAAAGGTGGGCGCCTCCGCTAAAGCCCGGCGCGTGGCCTCTACGGCCATCGTGTTGGTGTTTTCACCGGGGCTGGCTTTCCGACGGGCCCGAATACCCGTGCGCTCCGTAATCCACTCGTGGGAAAGGCCGTTGAGGCGGGTAAAATGTTCGTTGGTGATAATGTCGGTGGGCAGGTACGCCGCCACGTGGTGAATATACACGGTATGTACTGGAGGTGGTGCTGAGCAAAAAGAGGCGGCAAGGTACGGCCTTTGCAGAAAGTCGGTGGCTATTCCGGCAGGGGCCCGTACTTTGCGCAGCCGCAATTCGTTGAACGCGGTACCCAGGGCCGGGTTCAGGGCCGCACTAACAAGATTATGACGTTTCACAATTGGCTTCGGGCAGGGGCACTGCTGCTAGTAGTATCCGGTGCAGATGCACTGCTGGCTCCGGCCGCGCAGGCCCAGAAATACCACACGGCGGCCGGGTTGCGGCTGGGTAAAAACAACTACGGCCTCACGGTGCAGCAAAAAATACTTGAGAAAACCACGCTGGAAGGCCTGGCCCTGGTGGGTTCCCGGGAAGTAAGCGCCACGGTGCTGGCCGAGCGACACTTCGGCATTCTGGGTCCCAGCCTGAACTACTACTTTGGGGCCGGCGGGCACCTGGGCCGCAACAAGGATACGGGCGGCTTTGGGGGCTTTGATGCGCTGGCGGGAGTAGAGTACAAAGTTGCCTTTGTACCGCTGGTGCTGAGCCTCGATTTCAAGCCCACCGTGGAGATTAACTCCGATGACTGGGCCCGGTTTCCAACGGCCCTTTCCGTGCGCTACGTGCTCATCAAAGACAAGTCAAGCGTGTTCGATGGGCTGTTCGGCGACAAGAAGAAAAACAAGAAAAAGTCGAAGGCCAAGGACGGCAGCCGCAAGGGGCTGTTTGATTTCTAGCCGCTACCTCGGCTGTTGCCTGGGCGCTGCCCCCGCTTTGTTGTGCCTCCAAGGCCAATAAGGCGGGGGCAGTATGCATATGCATGGGTCTATAGCTAAATCCTGAATATAAAATAAATTAGATATATAAATCAGCTTTACGCCTTTGCATATGCACTGCCCACTTACAAGTAACACGGAATAATATAAACACTGTTATTTAATTAATACAATAAAAAATAAAAAAAGTTGCAAAATATAAAATAGTTGCTACCTTCAATAGTATGAATTGTATTGTCTTTATTCTATAAAATCATCTTAAGATGACAAAAATCTCTTCTCTCTCGCATTTCAAACGGGTGATTTACCTGATAGCGGCGGCAAGCCTGTTTGTCACTACGTTTGCCAACGCGCAAACCCCCGGGTGTAGCGGTACCGACCCCAGTGGGCAGCCGGCCAGTAGTGGGCTGTACGCGGAGTATTACCGGGGCTATTTCGAAGATGATCCGGGCTTTTTCTCCGACAACAACCACCCCGTAGGCCTACGCCGCACCGAGCCGGACGTAAATTTCACAACCTCCGCCAGCTTCGGCAACCTGCTACCGGTTTCCGATGGCTCAGCTCAGGACCCCGAACGGTTTAGCCTGCGCCTGCGTGGCAGCCTGAGCATTGCCACGGCCGGCAGCTATACCTTCTACCTCACGGCCGACGACGCGGCCTACCTCTGGCTGGATAATGCAGCGCTGGCGCTACCGCCAGCGGTAAGCGCGGCGGCCATCAACAACGGGGGGCGCCACGCGGCTACCACCCGCTCAGTAACCCTTACGCTTCCGGCCGGGCGACATAACGTGTTGATTTTGTACGGGGAAGACTGCTGCGAGAACACGCTGGTATGGGAATACGAAGGTCCCAATATTGCGCGTCAACCAGTGCCAACCAACGCTCTGTGCACCGCCCTGGTGGCCCAGCCTTCTCCTCCCAAGGGTATCAGCTACAGTCCGGCTGTCCGGGCCCTGCCCACAGGAAGTACGCGCGGTTCTGGCACACCGGTAGTAGATGATGGCGGTGCGGCGGCCACCGGATTTGCCTTGAGCAACGCCAGCGACCTGCCAGCGGGCATTAGTGTAAATGCCACTACCGGCGTACTGACGGCTGATGCTACCGTGCCCCAGGGGGCCTACGACGTTGATGTGGCCGTGAGTAATGCCAACGGCACCAGCACCTTCCGCAATGTATTCCGGTTTCAGGTAACAGCCCCATTGCCCAGTGGATGTAGTGGTACCGATGCCGGTGGGGAACCCGCTTCGGCCGGGCTGTACGCGGAGTATTTCGCGGGCTATTTCGATGATAATCTGGCCTTTTTTACTAGCGCAACGCCGGGCCTCACCCGCACTGAGCCTACCGTTGATTTTGGCAGTCCGGACAGTTTCGGCAACCTGCTGCCCGTGGCAAGCGGTACCCAGCAAAACCCCGAGCAGTTTAGCCTGCGCCTGCGCGGGAGCTTGTACATTGCCACGGCCGGCAGCTACACCCTCTACCTCACGGCCGACGACGCGGCCTACCTCTGGCTGGATAATGCGGCGCTGGCTGCGCCGGCCGTGCGCGCCGATGCTACCATTGACAACAGCGGCCTGCACCCGGCTACTACCGTTGCCGCAACCATAACGCTAAGCGCCGGCCTGCACAACCTGTTACTGCTTTACGGCGACAATGCCCAGGATAACGTGCTTCGGCTAGAGTATGAAAGTGCCGGCTTGGGCATTGCCCGGCAGGTGGTGCCCAGCACCGCGTTCTGCGGCTCGGTGCAGCCGGCTTTGCCTTTGCCTACGGCCCTGCGCTATTCGCCCAATGCCCTGCGGGTAACTGTACAAACGCAGGCGGCCTCGGCAGTACCGGTTGTTACCAGCGCTTCGCCAGTTACCAGCTATGTGCTTACCAATGCTGCCAGCCTGCCCGTTGGTATTACCATCAACGCCACCACCGGGCAGGTGCTGGTTGATGCTACCGTGCCAGAGGATACCTACCAGCTGGATGTGGCCGCGCGCAATGCCGGGGGCAGTACCGTGTTTGAGGGGGCACTGCAGGTGCAGATAATTGCCCGCTCGCCCGCGGGTTGTTCCGGCCTCGATGGGGGCGGGGTGGAAGCTTCCTCGGGCCTGTACGCGGAGTTCTTCCCGGGCTATTTCAACGATGATCCGGCCTTTTTTACCAGCGCTACTCCGGCCCAGAGCCGCAACGTGCAAGTACTCAACTTTGGCAGCACGGCCAGCTGGGGCAACCTCACCGGCGCAGCCAGTGGCCCCACCCAGGACCCTAACAACTTCAGCGCCCGGTTTCGGGGGCGCATCACTGTTCCTGCTACTGGCAGTTACACCTTCTACCTCACCGCCGATGACGGAGCCTACCTCTGGCTGGATAATGCGGCGCTGGCTACTACGCCCACGCTAACCTCGGCCACTATCCAGAACGGCGGCATTCACCCGGCTACTACAATTACAGCCACCGTGCAACTCACGGCGGGCCTGCACGATATGCTGGTGCTGTACGGAGAGGCTACTGGCAGCAACACGCTGCGGCTGGAGTACGCCAGCCCGGAGGCCGGAATAAGCCAGCAGCTGGTACCCGCAGCAGGCTTGTGTACTACCACCTCCAACGCCCCACTACCCGTTACGCTCACCCGGTTTGGGGCGGTAGCCCAAGGATCTGGCGTAGCTGCCACCTGGGAAACCGCCCAGGAGCTGAACAGCGCCTACTTTGTGCTGGAGCGCTCCGGCAACGGGCAGGTATTTGAGCCAGTGGGCAAAATAGCAGCGGCAGGCACTACCCAGCAGCACCAGCGCTACGCTTACCTGGATGCCACGCCACTGACCGGTATCAACTACTACCGCCTGCGCCAGGTAGACCAGGATGGTACGGAAGCCCTGTCGGCAGTGGTGTCAGTAACCTTCCGGGGTAGCCTCGCTGCCCGCGCCACGCTGGCCCCCAACCCCAACCAGGGCACGGTGATAGTGCGGGTAGAGCTGCCCCAGGCCACTGCGGCTACGCTGGAAATAGTGGACGTCCGGGGGGGCGTGGTGCTGAGGCGCCAGCTACCGGCTGCGCAGGTGCAGGAAGTACCGCTTGACTTAACGAGCGTGCCCCAGGGCGTGTACCTGTGCCGGATTACCTCGGCGGGGGGTGTGCTTACCCAGCGGCTAGTGCGGGAGTAGCACCTACTACCTTCCTCAACGGCAAACTGCCCCGCTGGCTTAGCCAGCAGGGCAGTTTGTTTACTATTACCATTGAATAAGCAGACTCTATTGCCGGTGTACGCGGCCACTGCCCACCACCGAGCTTTTTACTTGCGGGTTGCCAGTCACGTACACGTCGCCGGAGCCCACAATGCTGGCCTCCAGCAGTTCGGTAGCCTGCACCCGGCAGCCGCCCGAGCCACTGATGCTGATGCTGCAGGTTTTGCTTTGCAGCTTGGGAGCCTGAACGCCGCCCGAGCCGCTCACGCTGATTTCCTGAGTGGGGGCCACGCCAGCAGCCTGAATGGAGCCGGAGCCGGAAAGCGCCGAGCTGATTTTGTCGGCTGTTACGCTGCTCAAAATAATACTACCCGAGCCGCTTACGCCTAGGTCCAGCTTGTCAGCTTTGATGGCATCGGCGGCGTTGATGCTGCCCGAGCCGCTTACTTTCAGCGCCTTAATGCTGGGCACTGTCACGTACACCGTTACGCTGCCTTTGTAGGTATGCCAATTGTTGCCGCTGGTTTTCTTGGTGCCGATGCGCAGGCTGCCGTTGCTTACCACGGTTTCCAGGTACGCCAAATCTTCGGCCTCACCTTCTACCTCCACCTTCTGGGGGCTACCCTGGCGAAGTACTACCTTCATGGAGCCGCCCAGGCTCACGGCACTAAAGGCCTCCACGGAGCGAGTTTCGCGGGTGCCGGCTACCCGAAAGGCCGACAGTACTACCAAGGCCATGAGCAAAATAGGCAACAGAAACCGGAGCGTTTTCATATCGTGCAGAAGTTAAAGTGAGACATCTGAGGGTACAGATGACAGCCCCGGAAAAACCGTTGCCTACGCGCCATAATGAATTTGTAAAATGCTGCATAATACTGCATAATGCATTTCTGTGGCGTTGGTTTTCGTTGCTTGACCAAAGGAGTATTGCTCGTGGGCAAAGCTCAGTGACCAGGGGATGAGTGCACAAGGGTTGGGCCTTTTTGGGTAGCTTTGATGGCCCCAATTACCGGGCACCCGTCTCATGCATCCGCACCAAGCCCTGCTCAACCGTTTCTACCAGGCCTTCCAGCGCCGCGACCATGCCGGTATGGCCGCCTGCTACCACCCCGAAGCTACGTTCGAAGATGCCGCGTTTCAGCTGAAGGGTACCGAAATCGGGCTGATGTGGCGGATGCTCTGCGAGCGGGGCGGCGACCTGCGCCTGGCCTACAACGACGTGTGGGCCGATGAGCACAGCGGCCGCGCCACCTGGGATGCCCGCTATACTTTCAGCAAAACCCGCCGCAAAGTGCACAACCACGTGCAGGCCCATTTCACCTTCCAAGACGGCCTCATTCGCACCCACCACGATGAGTTCAGCTTCTGGCGTTGGTCGCGGCAGGCGCTGGGGCCAATGGGCTGGCTGCTAGGCTGGTCGGGGTTTCTGCAAGACAAAGTGCGTAAAACTGCCCGTGAAGGGTTGGAGCAATTCATGGCCCGCCCAAAACAGTAAGCGTGCCGGGCCGGCGGCTTCCAGCTGCCAGATCGAAAGCAAAAAAGCCTTTCTGCACTGCGCAGAAAGGCTTTTTTGCTTCAATTTTAGAAAGTCAGCCTACCAGATTTTCACCCGGGCCGAATCGGGGAGGTAAAGTTTCTGGCCGGGTTTCACGTTGAAGGCTTCGTAGAATTCGGGCACATCAGCAAAGGGGCCGTTGATGCGGAACTGGGCCGGGGAGTGCACGTCGGTGAGGATGGCCTGGGCCAGCCGCTCGTCGCGCTGGTGGGTTTGCCAGCCCAAGGCGTACCCCAGAAAGTAGCGCTGGGTGGGCGTGAGGCCGCCAATCTTCTCGCCCTTCTTGTACTGCTCAGTTTTCTTGAAGGCATCCAGGGCAATGACGATACCGCCCAAATCGGCAATGTTTTCGCCGGCCGTGGCCTTGCCATTGATGTGCAGCGAATCAAGCACGGTGTAGCCGTTGAACTGGCGCACGATGCCGTTTACGCGCTGCTGAAAGGCGGCCCGGTCTTTTTTGCTCCACCAGTTGCGCAGGTTGCCCTTCTCGTCAAACTGGCTGCCCTCATCATCGAAGCCGTGGGTGAGCTCGTGGCCGATGGTGCTGGCCCCGGCGTAGCCGTAAATGATGGCGTCGTCGGCGTTGGCGTCAATCAGGCCGGGAATGGCGAAAATGGCGGCCGGCAGCACAATTTCGTTGTTGCTGGGGTTGTAGTAGGCGTTGTAAGTCTGGGGCGTCATGCCCCACTCGGTGCGGTCCACGGGTTTGCCCAGCTTGCTGAGGTTGTAGCGGTAGGCCCACTCGTTGGCGCGCATCACGTTGGCGGCGTAGGAGCTGCGGTCCACTTTCAGGGAGGAGTAATCCTTCCACTTATCGGGGTAGCCTACTTTGCGGGTGATTTTGGTGAGCTTTACCAGGGCCTTCTGCTTGGTGGAGTCGCTCATCCAGTCCAGCTGCTGAATATGGTCGCGGAAGGAGGCCACCACGTTTTCGGTGAGGTCTTCGTAGCGCTTCTTGGTTTCGGGGGTGAAGTACTCCTTCACGAACAGTTGGCCCAGCACCTCGCCCATGGCGTTTTCCTCGGCATCGAGCACGCGTTTCCAGCGGGGCCGCTGCTCCTTGGCGCCCTGCAGCACGGTACCATAAAAGCGGAAGTTCTCGTTGTCGAAATCCTGGCTGAGCGTGCCGGCGTAGGCGTGCACCAGCTGCCACTGCAGGTAGGCTTTCCAGTCGGCGAGGGGCGCAGTGGTGAGCAGGCGGCCGGCTTCGCGGTAGAACTCGGGCTGGCCCACGATGACCGTATCTACTTTGCTCAACTGCATCTGGGCCAGCCAGAGCTTCCAACTGAGGCCGGGCGTGAGCTTGTCCAGACCCGAAACGGGCATTTTATTGTAGTTGGCGTAGGGGTCACGCAGGGCTTCGAGCTTGCGGGAGGCGGCGGCCAGCTTGGTTTCCAACTGCACTACGCGCTGGGCGTTGGCCTGGGCCGTAGCCGCATCCTGGCCCAGCAGCCCGAACATCTTGGTCAAGTGCTGGCTGTACTCCTGGCGGATGTTGCTGGTGCGGGCGTCCTTATTAAAGTAGTAGTCACGGTTGGGCAGGCCCAGGCCCGACTGCCAGAGTTGCAGCGCCATTTTCTCGCTGTTCTTGGCGTCCTGCCCCACGTAGTAACCAATCAGCGCATTCACGCCCAGGGGCTGCAAACGGGCAATGGCGGCCTGCACATCGGCTACCGACTGCATGGCGGCAATACGGTCCAGCTCAGGTTTCAGCGGTGCTACCCCCTGCTTGTTGATGGTGGCGCTGTCCATGCCCGTGGCCCAGAAGTCGCCGATTTTCTGCTGCACCGAGCCGACGGTGGCTTTGGTTGTAGCCGCGTCCTCGTTGAGCTTGCGCAGGCGGGCGTACACCTCGTTCTGCACTTCTTTGCCAATACCCCAGTTGCTTTCCGAAGCCGGAATGGGGTGACCTTTAAACCAGGCTCCGTTGGCGTAGGTGTAAAAATCGTCGCCGGGACGCACGGTGGTATCCAGGTTGGCCTGAATGAGGTCGGGGCCGGTGGCTTTGGAGCTGCCGCCGGGCTGGCAGGCCGTAAACACGAGGCCCAGCAGCGGAGCCGCCAGCAGCCAGGGCCGCAGAGTAGGGGAGAGGGTCATGGGAAATGGTAAATAAGGGAAGGCGAATGTAGCGCGAATGGGGCGTTTCGCGTAGCGGCAAGGACGCGGCTACTTTTCCGGCCGTTGCTTACTCATGATACTCCCCCACCTGCTGCTGCTTAACTTTGCCCTGGCCGCCTACCTCACCGGCCTCATCTGGACGGTGCAGCTGGTGCATTACCCCGGCCTCGCCTACGTGGCACCCGATAAATTCGGGGCATTTCATCGGCACCACACCCGTACCATGAGCTGGGTGGTGCTAGCCCCCATGGTGCTGGAGCTGGGCCTGGCCGGGTGGCTGGCCGGGGCGGCCCCGGAGCTGGGCTCGGCCCGCTGGGGGCAGCTGGGGCTGGTGGTGGTGGTGTGGGCCAGTACGTTCTTCATTTCGGTGCCCTTTCACAACCGCCTGGCCGCCCACGGCTACGACTACGTGACCATCGACGGACTGGTGCGTACCAACTGGCTCCGCACCGTCGCCTGGACCATCCGGAGCGGCCTGCTGGGCTGGCTGCTGTGGAAAGTTTTGTAGCGCGAAGCCTTTGCTTCGCGTATTGTTGCCTAATGGTTCGGTGCGGGCGTCCAGGGCCGAACCACTAGGCCAGTCAGCGCCACAGCCAACAAGCCATAGCGCCTCTCCGTAGCCAAGGGCTTCAGCTCTGGGATACCCGCGCCGCTTAAATGGCAATTATTGTATACTGATAAGCGAAGCAAAGGCTTCGCGCTACAACCTGCTCCCAATGCTTCCCGCCGCCACCGATTTTCTGCCCGAACTCCAGTTTCAAACCAGCCGTAGCAGCGGGCCGGGCGGCCAAAACGTGAACAAGGTAGAAAGCCGGGTAGAGCTACGCTTCCGCCTGCTCGATTCCCAGCTGCTTACCGACGAGCAGAAACAGACGCTGCTGCAGAAGCTGGCTTCCAAACTCACCACTGAGGGTGAGTTGCTGGTGGTAGCTCAGGAAGACCGGAGCCAGCTGCGCAACAAGGAAACGGCCCTGCGCAAATTCCACGAGCTGCTCAGCAAAGCCCTCTACAAGCCCAAAGCCCGCCGAGCCACCAAGCCCAGCAAAGGTGCCGTGCGCCAGCGCCTGGAATCCAAGAAGAAGCACGGCGACAAAAAAGCCAACCGCGGCCGGGTAGATTTTTAGTGCTTAGTTGATAGTGCCTAGTGCTTAGGCTGTTCTCGTCTCGTGACTTAAGCACTAAGCACTACCAACCAAGCACTAATGCCTAATTCAGATCCAGGCCAAACAATACCCCAAACCACGGGCGGTGTTGATAGATCCAGTGGCTGCCGTCGGGGCCCAGCAGGTGGTCGGCCCCCACGGCCAGGCCCAGGTTGAAAATGTGCGCGTCGTAAATAGTGGCGGCCCCGACGTGCAGCACAAAGCCCTCGTAGTCGGTAGTGGCATGCTGGCGCGTGAAATCGGGGGTGATGGCCGAGGAGCCCAGCCCGGTGAATAGACCGTAGCCCAAGCCCGTGGTGCGCACTAGCGGCCGGCGCTGCCCGCCCACCTGGCGGTGACTGGTGAGGTGGTAAAAATCGAGGCGGCGCCCTAGGTACAGTGCCGCGTTGAAGTTGGAGTTGAGCTGCACCGGCAGGCCGGCCCGGGGCGGACGAATTTTAAACGGAATCGTAAACACGTCGAGGTCGAAGCGGCGGGCGGCCAGCACTACGTGGCGGCCCGGCTGCAGCCGATAGTAGAGCGGCATATCCGGCGCTGGAGCCTTGTGGCTGAGGCTATCCGGGAGCAGATACAACGTATCGGCGCTCTGGCGGGCGTACACCGGCTGGCCCAGCGGCAGCCGGGCATGCAGCGCCGCATCGTTGGTTTGGATGGCACGGTAGCGGCCTTCGGGAAGCGTATCGAGCTGGCCCACGGCGGCGCAGCCGCCCAGCAGGGCCAGGGGGGCGGCCCGCAGTGCGCGCAGGCTCCGGCAGTGAGAGAGGAACAGGCGAAACTTCATCGGAAACAAACTACCTAAACGGGCTGCCTTAAATCCAGCCCTTGCGCTTAAACCACACGTAAATCCCCACCGAAATAACCACCATTGATATGATGGAAAGCGGGTAGCCCAGTTTCCAGGTCAGCTCGGGCATGTAGTTGAAGTTCATGCCGTAAATGCCGGCAATGAAGGTAAGCGGCAGAAAAAACGCCGAAAACACCGTGAGCACCCGCATGGCCTCGTTGGTGCGCTGCGACGACAACGAGAGGTAGAGGTTCATCAGGTTGGTGGCGGCCCCGTCGAGCTGCTGGTAGAGCGTTTCTACCTTCACCAGCAAATCCTGGGTGTCCTGAAGCAGCGTTACGTGGACGGTGGCGCTGGCCGTCTGGCGGCGCAGCATCAGCAAAATGTCGCGGGTAAGGAGGAGCAGCTGCTTGGCGGCCGAGGCTTTGCGCTTCAGAAAATACAGACCCTGCAACGCATTAGGTACTTCCTGCTTCAGAAAAATTTCTGCCTCGTAATCGTCCAGCTCCTTGGTAAGCGTGAGGGCCGGCTGTACGTAGCTATTGAGGGCGTAGCGCACCAAATGAATAGCTACCTCGGCGGGCGTATTGCACTCCTGACCGGGGGCACGGGCCACGCTTTTCAGTTCACTCAGCACCGGATGCGGCCGCCGGTGCACGGTAATAAGAAAATTGGCGGTGTAGAACACGGCAATTTTGGTGCTCAGCTCCTGAATAGTATCGGCCTGGGTGCTTTCGGGCATGCTGAACACCCGCAGAATCACGAAGCTCAGCCCGTTGGTGGCCTCAAACTTGGGCAGGTGCGTGGGTTCCAGGCAGTCACGTACCAGGGCATCGGGCAGGCTGTATTGCGCCGCCACGGCCTCCAGCTCGGCGGCGCTGGGGTTGGTAATGTCGAGCCAGGTAAAGTGCGTGTCCTGTTGGGTAAGCAGCTGTTCGGTCATGAGAGGGGGAGAAAGTAGCTGGTTCAATTTTTCCGCCCGCGCCCAAACTACCGCACTGGCACTAGGAAGAGGCTGCTTATAACAGCGTCCCGCGCAGCACAAAAGTGGCCACCGAGAAGTAGATGATCAGGCCGGTAACGTCTACCAGCGTGGCCACGAACGGGGCCGAGGACGTGGCCGGATCAAGCCCAAGGCGGCGCAGCAGCATGGGCAGCA
Source organism: Hymenobacter endophyticus (assembly GCF_032464715.1). NCBI lineage: Bacteria > Pseudomonadati > Bacteroidota > Cytophagia > Cytophagales > Hymenobacteraceae > Hymenobacter > Hymenobacter endophyticus. The sequence goes on from NZ_JAWDJT010000005.1 coordinate 219,877, forward strand.
TGGCCCCCGACAGCGCACCCCACAGCACAATGCCCAGCAGTGAGAAGCCCACTGTTACGGCAATTAACTGCCAGTACGGGCCGAAATAACCGGGGTCGATGTAGTTGGCCCACAGTATAATACGTAACGCCCCCACTATACCCAAAATACTGCCCAGGGCCAAGCCCGAAAGCAACTCCCGCCGCATTACCAGCCACCAGTCAGAAAGGGAAAACTCGCCCAGGCTCATGGCCCGGATGATAAGCGAAGTAGCCTGGGAGCCCGCGTTGCCGCCGGCCGAGATAATAAGGGGAATAAACAAGCCCAGCACAGCCGCCTTCTGCAAATCATCCTCGAAGTGGTGCATGGCCGAGGTGGTGAGCATTTCCCCAATCAGCAGAATCACCAGCCAGCCGGCCCGCTTCTGTACCATTTTCCAGATGGGCGTGTCGAGGTAGGGCTCATCCAGGGCTTCCGAGCCGCCCAGCTTCTGTATGTCCTCGGTATCTTCTTCTTCCCGGATATCCAGAATGTCGTCAATCGTTACAATGCCGAACAGCACGCCTTCGTCGTTCACCACGGGCAGGGCCACCCGGTCGTTGCGGCGGAACACCTCAATGGCCTCCTCCTGGTCCTGCATGGTATTGAGCTGCACGAAGCGCCGGTCCATTAGCTCACTCACGCGCTTCTGCGGGTCGGAGAGCAAAAACTCCCGAATGCGAATGTCATCTACCAGTACGCCCCGCTCGTCGGTTACGTACAGCACGCTCAGGGTTTCCGACTGCCCGCCGTGCCGCCGAATATAGTCCAGCACCTGCTGCACCGTCCAGCTTTCCCGGATGGCAATGTAATCGGGCGTCATCAGGCGGCCCACCGAGTACTCAGGGTAGCCCAGCAGCTCCAGCGTAACCTTGCGCTCCGGCTCCGACAGCGTCTGGATCAGCTCCCGCACCAGCTCGTCGGGCAGAAACTCCAGCAGCGCCGTCCGGTCATCGGGCGACATTTCGTTGAGGATGTCCGAAATTTTGTCCTGCGAGAGGTTGGCCAGAAAATGCTTCTGAATGTCGAGGTCGAGGTATTCGAACACTTCCGTGGCCAGGCGCAGGGGCAGCAGCCGGAAGATGATCAGCTGTTCCCGTTCTTCCTCCTGTTCCAGTAGCTCTACTACTTCGTTCGGTTCAAAGGACTTCAGCGCCTCCTTGAGTTTAAAAAACTCGCCCTCCTGAATCAGGGACGTGATGTGGTCGGTAGTTGGGTGCTGATTCATGAACGGCAAGAGGGGGTGTTTTTCGCTAGGCAAACAGGACTTGGTGAGGCGGTAAAAACCGGCGCGCAAAAGTAGGCTTTTCAGGGCCGGTTTCCGTGCCCTGCGCCCAAGTTTCTGGCCGGTTCGGTGGCCTATACGCGAAACCCAACCATACGGCCGGGACTTTGGCTGCCCGCAGGCCGGCGCGGGCGGCCCGGCATGGCCGCTGGTTGCTGAATTGCGTTAGCCCCGTACATTTGGTTTCTGTTCCTTTCCGCCCTGTATGCCCCATCCGTCTACTGTTCAGCCGCTCGGTACGCTTGTCGCCCTCGGTGGCGGCGACGACGATGCCCTGCTGGCCCTGCTCTGCGACATGCTGCCCAACTCCGGGTTGCCAGTTGAAATTATTACGGTAGCCTCCCGCGACGATGCCCGCTCGGCCCGGGCCTACGAGCGGGCCCTGCGGGAACTGGGCTGCACCGGGGCCCGGCACCTGCGCATCAGTGAGCACCACCCCGCCGATGCCCCCGATACGCTGCGCCGCCTGCGCAAAGCCGGCCTCGTGTTCTTCAGCGGCGGCGACCAGGAGCGTATCACCGACTTTCTATTGAACACCGAGTTTCTGCGGGTGCTGCAGGAGCGCTATGAGCAGGAACCTGAGTTCATCATTGCCGGTACCAGCGCCGGGGCCGCCGTGATGCCCGAGCTAATGGTGGTGCAGGGATACGGGTGGCGGGCTTTGCGCAAGGGCGGTATGCTCACCAGCCACGGCCTGGGCCTGCTGCCCCGCCTGCTCATTGATCAGCACTTTGTGGAGCGGGGCCGCTTCGGGCGCCTGGCCCACGCCCTGCTGGCCCACCCCATGTGTCTGGGTCTGGGCCTAGCCGAGGAAACCGGCCTTATTATTCGCCAGGGACGTTATGCTGAGGCTTTCGGGGATGGGGTGGTGATGGTAGTGGATGGCCGCCACCTCACCGGTAGCAATCTGGGCCGCATTGGCCGGGGGGAGCCCGTCAGTGGCCAAAACTTCCGGGTACACCTAGTGGTGGCGGGCCAGGTGCTGGACCTGCACTCCCGGGAGGTAACGCTTACCACGTAAAGAACTCAGCCAATGACGGAGTACGGCAGCGCTACTGCATATAATACGGCTGAGGGAGTACTCACCAACTGCGTGTTTCTACCACAGAAAGTTATTCGGCACGCCGAGTAAATAGTGGCATTTTTCCCTACATTTAGGGCACTAACCCCCAACTTCTCACTCACCTCTTTTACTTCAACATGAAGCTACAATCTCTACTCCTCGCGGGAGGGGCGCTGCTCTCGGGTACGGCAGCCTCGGCGGGTGGCTACCAGGTAACCCTGGCAGGCCAGAAGAACAACGGCATGGGCGGCGTGGGTGTTGGCTTGTCGCTGGACCAGGCGGCCATGTTCTACAACCCTGGTGCCCTGGCCATGGTGAAGGACCGCGGCGTGCAGCTGGGCGTAAGCGCCACGCTGGCTCGGCAGGCCTTCCGCGCCGAAAACGGCAGCGTGCAGCGCGAGCTGCAAAACAATACCACTACCCCCTTCAGCGCGTTTGTGGGCTTTGGCCCTACGGAGGGTAAATTCCGGGTGGGCATTGCCATCTATACGCCCTTCGGCAACAAGCTGGAGTATGCCCCCGGTTGGGAAGGCCGCTTCGCCCTCACGGAAATTGACCTGAAGTCGATTTATGTGCAGCCCACCGTGAGCTACGCCATTACCGATAACCTGAGTGTGGGCGCGGGCCTGACCTACCTGGCACTGGGCTCCGTGAACCTGAAGCGCGACATTCCGGCCCAGAATGCCAATGGCGAATTTGCCAGCATCGAGCTGGATGGCAAGGCCGAGCGCAAGTTTGGCTTCAACGCCGGGGTGTTCTTCAAGCCTTCGGAAAAGCTGAGCATTGGGGTGAGCTACCGCTCCAAAATTGACGCGCAGGTGAAGGGTGGCGACGTGAAGTTCACCAACTTGTCGGGCACGGCGGCGCCTAACTTCCAGGCCACTGAGTTCGACGCCACGCTGCCCCTGCCTGCTACTACTTCGGTAGGTATCGGCGTAATGCCGAATGAGAAGCTGACCATTGGTTTCGACGTGAACTTTGTGGAGTGGAGCGCCTACAAAACGCTTGATTTCCGGTTTAACGCCCCCGTAAATGGCCAGACCGTTAGCTCCTCCAAGCGCTACTACGAGGATGCACTGACCTTCCGCCTGGGCGGCCAGTACCAAGTTACGAGCGGCCTGACGGTGCGCGCCGGTGGGGCTTACGATAACTCCCCGGTGCGCGACGGCTACGTAACGCCCGAAACGCCGGATGCCGACCGTATTACCGGCACGCTAGGTGCTTCCTACAAATTCGGCGAGCATTTCAGCGTCGACTTGAGCACGCAGTTCGTGAACCTCAAAAAGCGCACAGAAACTCAGGCCGACCTGATCAATAACGGTACCACCGACCGCGTGGCCGGTACCTACAAAACGCAGGTAGTTGTGCCCGGTGTGGGCCTGAACTACACCTTCTAATTTTTGCTGCTTCTACTTCTATGAATATGTTTTCCTCTAAGAAAACTTGGTCGGCAGCAGCCCTGATGGGGTTGGGCCTGGCCGCCTGCCAGCCCGAGCTGGATGCTCCCCGCGCCGACAGAGGCTCCGCTGACTTCACCAGCTACGTGGCCATCGGTAACTCCCTCACCGCCGGTTTCCAGAGCGGTGGCCTGGCTAACTTTGGTATCACCACCTCGTACCCTGCCATTCTGGCCCAGCAGTTTGCCAAAGTAGGCGGCGGTGAGTTCGTGTCGCCAACGTTTGCGCCTGAGCGCGCCGATGGTTCGGGTTACCTCAAGTTCTACGGTATCACCACCGCCGGTTCGCCCATCATTCTGTCGCCCGGCCAGAGCACTACTGCTACGCTGGCCGGCCAGACTACTCCCCAGACTTTCACGAACAACGCAGCCGACTACAAGCTGGCCTTCACCGGCAACCGTTTGCCATTACCTACGCCTGCAACGGGTGCTCTGGAACTGACACCGTTCAACACTGTACAGCCGAACAACCTGGGTGTGCCCGGTATTTCGGTCCTCAGTGCTGACCGCACAGCCTCTGCCGTGCCGCAGGTGGCTGCGCTGGCGCAGGGCTACGGCTTGCTCAATAACTACTACCAGCGTCTGCTACCAGCTGCTGACCGTGGTACTACGGACTACACCACGTTTATCAGCCGCAAGAATGCCACGTTCTTCACCTGCTGGCTAGGTAATAACGACGTGCTCACGTACGCCACCAATGGGGCGGTAGCAGTAGCCTCCAACCCCTTCAGCAACCTGACGGATACCACCAGCTTCGGCCGTGGGTACCGCAACATTGTGCGTACCATCAGCAAAACGGGCACGGTGAAAGGCGTAGTAGCCAATATTCCGAACGTGACCAACGTGCCGTATTTTACGGCCGTAGCTGTGCCAACTATCATTGCGGGTATCAAGGCTAACCCAAACTTGCCGAACGCCGCTGCTGCTAGCCTGTATATTACCACCGGCACCGGTACTGTGCGGGAGGCTACCGCCAACGACCTGCTGGTTCTGCCATCTTCGGCTGTTATTGGTAGCGCCTCCACTACTCCAGGCAATCCGCTGCCAGTAGGAGTGGGTTACTCAGCTACGCAAGCCAATCCGTTGCCCAGCCAGTTTGTGCTGGACGCTGCCGAAGTTACCGCCATTCAAACACGCACTACGCAGCTGAACAATATTATTGCCAAAACCGCCCGCCAGTATAATGTGGGCCTGGCTGATATGAATTCGTTCTTCAGCACGGTAGCATTGGGTGGAATTGCCATTAACGGCACGGCTAACAACGCCAGCTTCATCCGGGGCAACTTGTTCTCGCTGGACGGCGTGCACCCCACTTCGCGTGGCTACGCCGTAATTGCCAATGAGTTCATCAAAGTAATAAACTCCACCTACGGGGCCTCCGTGCCGCAGGTAAACCCCATCGACTACAACGCTCTGCTGCTGCCCTAGGCATTATCAGGTGGTTGTAAGGCTACGCAAAGAGCCCGTTTCCAGTCAGTGGAAGCGGGCTCTTTGCGTGAGGAGAGAGGAGAACGGGTAGCGCAGAAAACAGCCTACTAAAGCTGCACCTGCTGCAATACCTCGGGTAGCTGCGGAGCGGCCTCGCCGGCCAGGCGGGCGGCAATGAGCTGGGCGTGGTAGCGGCCGTTTTCAATAAACCAGCGGCTGGTGTTGAGACCCCCGCACACGGTGCCGGCCAGGTACAGGCCGGGGCGGTTGGTTTCCAGCGTATCAGCGTTATGGGTGGGCGTTTGGGCAGCGTCGGTGCCGCAGGTGATGCCCAGGGTGGCCAGGAAGGAGAAGTCGGGGTGGTAGCCGGTGAGGGCATACACGTGCTGGGCAGGTAGAGTGCGCGGGCCGTCAGGCGTGTGAACTTCCACAGTAGTTTCGGTGATGCGCGCCACAGTGCTGTTGAAGTGGCAGCCGATGCGGCCTTCCTTAATCCGGTTTATCAGGTCGGGCCGAATCCAGTACTTCACCGACTCGCTGATTTCCGGGCCGCGCACTACCAGAGTGGGGCGGGCTCCGGCGCGCAGTAGCTGCAGTGCGGCCTTGGCCGAGGAGTTCTTGGCCCCGATGATCACCACGTCCTGGTCAGCGTGGGCGTAGGGCTCCTTGTAGTAGTGGGTAACGTGGGGCAGGTCCTCGCCGGGCACGCGCAGCAGGTTGGGTACATCGTAGAAGCCAGTAGCTACAATAACGAAGCGTGCCCGAATGCGGCCCTTGTCCGTTACCACGGTGTAGTTATCCAGGGAGCCTTCCAGGCCAACTACCCGCTCAAACAGGCGGAGCGGCAGTTTCTCGGTGAAGGCCACGCGGCGGTAGTAGTCCAGGGCATCTTCCCGCAGCGGCTTGTAGTGCAGCGTCGTCATGGGGTAGCCGCCTATTTCAAGTAGCTCGGGGGTAGAGAAGAACTCCATGTTGGTAGGGTAGCCAATAATGGAATTCACCAGCGCGCCCTTGTCCACCACGCACACTGAGAGGCCGCGCCGCTGCACTTCCAGCCCGCAAGCCAAGCCCACCGGCCCGGCCCCCACCACCACCACATCAAAAGAGGAATCAGTCATACGCTATACTACCAGCTTCGGGGCCCAGTGGTTTTCAAACAAGCAGTCTGGGTTAGCATGGGCAGTGTCAGGATTTCTTTTGCAGCGCCCTCAAGGCCCCCGTCGACCACAGAGCCACACCCATTAGCACCGGCTGCATGAACAGCCGCCCAAACCGCTTGGCATCGGTATCAAGACCGAAAGCGGAAAGGTGGTGGGTATACTGGTGAATATTGCCGGGGAAAACGGCGGCATAAAAGGCCGCCAGGCCCATGCCCATGCGCACCCGGTTCTGGCCTTTCAAGGTGAGCAGCGCCAGGCCAAGCCCAATTTCCACCACCCCCGAGGCTAGTACCGTCGTGTCCTTGTTCAGCGGAATAAAGTCGGGTACCTGGGCCTGAAACTCCTGGCGGGCAAACGTGAGGTGGCCAGTGCCGGCCACAAGCATAAAGGTGCCCAACAGCCCTCGGGCTACGTTTTGCAGGGTGGTGGTGTGAGGAGGTTGCTGCATGAGAGTACGCCAGGATTTGCCCGGTTCCTTCGGCTATACGGCCCCGCCACCGCCGCGGATATGCCGCGGCCTGTCCCAGCACCCTTGCTTGGCACGGGCCGCGGCCGAACGCTCAGCTACTACCATCTCCCTATTTCCAGGCGTGCAGTAGCCTCCGAATCAGAACGATTTCGCCGGTGTGATAGGCCGTGTGGTCCCCAATCAGCATGGCTTCGCGCAGGAGCGTTTGGCCGTCGCCGTGCCGAATGGGTGCCAGCAGATTGGTAGTTGGGCTTTGTAGCAGAGCTATGAACCGCTGCCGGTCAGCCTGAATCTGTTCAAGCGTGTGTTGCCAGGTAGTTTCGTCGGCGGTAGCGGAGGCGGCAGGCCAGTAGCCGGTGGGCCAGTCGGGCGAAGTATGCCCGGCGCCAAGGGAAAACTCCACAATATCCCACTGGGCAATACGCACATGCTCTACCAGCTGCCAAATGGTGTAGGGTACCTCCGGCACGTGCTGGTTCCAGTGTGCCGGCGTGAGGCCGGCACACGCCTCCTCAAACGTAACGTGGGCGTTGCCCTCGGTGAGCAGACTAATCAGCTCCGTTACGATACCTTGTTTAATGGGCTGGTCCATAGCGTTACGCACGTACTAGTGAGCTTGCAGCCAGTTTTGGCCGGTGCCTACTTCTACTTCCAGCGGTACGCCGTGAGGCAGCAGCAGGGCCGTGGCCATCAGCTCTTTGATTTTGGGCGTGATGTAGTCCACTTCTTCCTTCACAGCATCAAACACCAGTTCATCGTGCACCTGCAGAATCATGCGGGTTTTGAGGCGTTCCGCGCGCAGCCACTCGTGAATGTTGATCATGGCCTTCTTGATGATATCGGCCGCGGTACCCTGGATGGGGGCGTTGATGGCGTTCCGCTCGGTGTAGCCGCGCAGAGTGGCGTTGCGGGAGTTGATGTCGCGCAGGTAGCGGCGGCGGCCCAGCAGTGTGGTGGCGTACTCCAGCTCCCGGGCCCGGTTGATGCTCTCATCCATGAACTGCTTCACCGAGGCAAACTCCTCAAAGTAGGTGTCAATAATTTCGGTGGCTTCCTTGCGCGAAATGCCGATGCGCTGGGCCAAACCAAAGGCCGAAATACCGTAGATAATACCAAAATTGACGGTTTTAGCCTTGCGGCGCATCTCCCCATCTACCTGGTCCAGGGGCACGTGGAATACCTTGCTGGCCGTGCTGGTGTGAATATCGAGGCCCTGGCGGAAGGCTTCAATCATGGTTTTGTCGCCCGAAAAGTCAGCCATGATGCGCAGCTCCACTTGCGAATAGTCGGCGGCCAGCAATACGTGGCCGGCGTCGCGGGGCACAAAGGCTTTGCGAATCTCCCGGCCCTTCTCCGTGCGGATGGGAATGTTCTGGAGGTTGGGGTTGGTAGAGCTGAGGCGGCCGGTAGCCGTTACGGCCTGGTTGAAGGAGGTATGCACGCGCCCATCGGCTTCGCATACCAGCTGGGGCAGAGCCTCCACGTAGGTGCTGCGCAGCTTGGTGAGTTGGCGGTGCTCCAGAATGAGGCCGGCAATGGGGGCATCGGCGGCCAACTGGCTGAGCACTTCCTCGCCAGTGGCGTACTGGCCGGTTTTGGTTTTCTTGATTTTGCCCCGGCCCAGGTCCATCTTATCGAACAGCACTTCCCCCAACTGCTTGGGCGAGCCAATGTTGAACTCCTGCCCGGCCTCCGCGAAAATCTGCTTCTCAATATCCACAATGTAGCCCTGCAGTTCGGCCGAGTACTCGCCCATGGCCGAGGAGTCGATTTTTACGCCCTCGTACTCAATATCGGCCAGCACCGGCACCAGCGGATTTTCTACCTCGTTTAGCAAATCCAGCAGGCCCACCTCTTTCAGCATGGGCTCAAACACGTGCTTGAGCTGCAGGGTCACGTCGGCGTCCTCGCAGGCGTAGTCCTTTACCTCGGCCGCAGGAATATCGGCCATGGTTTTCTGGTTTTTACCCTTGGGGCCGATGAGGTCAGTAATGGGCACCGGCGTGTAGTGCAGGTAGGTTTCGGCCAGCACGTCCATGCCGTGGCGCATATCGGGCTCCAGCAGGTAGTGGGCCAGCATGGTGTCGAACAGGGGCCCGCTCACCTGCACGTTGTAGTGCTTGAGAATGGTGAGGTCGTACTTGATGTTCTGGCCCACTTTGGTAATCTGCGGGGCCTCGAAAAAGGGGCAGAACTCATTTAGCAGGGCTTGGGCGGTGGCGTGGTCGTCGTGCGGAACGGGTACGTAGTATGCCTCGCCGGGCAGCCAGCAGAAACTCAGGCCCACCAGCCGGGCTGTCATGGTATCGAGGCCGGTGGTTTCCGTATCGAAGCTGACCTCGGTTTGCTGTAACAGAAACTCCAGCAGGCTGTTGCGCAGCTCGGGCGTGTCGATGAGATGGTAGCGCACGTCCATATCCTGCAGGGTACGCCGCGGGCCTGCCGGGGCGCCAAAGCTGCCGGTTTCGCCTTCTTCGGCCGCAATGCCCACGGCGGCATCGGCGGAGGAGCTGAACAAGCTGCCCTGGCCCTCAGCTACTTTGGGGCGACGGGCCCCGCGCGGGGTAGGAGCAGCGGGGCTGGTGCCAGCCGGGCTACCCCCGCCCAGCAGGCGGGTAGCCAGCTGCCGGAATTCCAACTCCTCGAACAGCTGGTGCAGGGCTTCCACGTTGGGGGCTTCCATGCGCAGGCCTTCCTCGTGGAATTCAATGGGCACATCCAGGTGAATGGTGGCCAGTTCCTTGCTCATCAGGCCCTGCTCGGCAAAGTTGCGCACGTTTTCCTGCTGCTTGCCCTTGAGCTCGTCCACGTTGGCAATCAGGTTTTCCACCGAGCCGTACTTCTGAATCAGGGTTTTGGCGGTTTTCTCCCCGATGCCCGGAATGCCCGGAATGTTGTCGGAGGCGTCGCCCTGTAGGCCCAAAATGTCAATTACCTGCTCGGGCCGCTCAATCTCGAAGCGTTGCAGTACGTGCTGCACGTCCAGCACCTCGGCGGCATTGCCCATGAAAGCCGGGCGGTAAATCTTCACGCAGTCCGTGACCAGCTGGCAGTAGTCTTTGTCGGGCGTCATCATGAACACCTCCCCAAAACCCTGGGCCTCGGCCCGGCGGGCCAGGGTACCAATCACGTCGTCGGCCTCGTAGCCATCCACCACCAAAATCGGGATGTTGAAGGCCGTAATAATCTTCTTGATGTAAGGAATGGCCAGCCCAATATCCTCAGGCATGGCCTGGCGCTGGGCCTTGTAGTCGGCAAACTGCTCGTGGCGGAAGGTTTTTTTCTGGGCGTCGAAGGCCACCCCAATGTGGGTGGGCTTTTCCTTCTGCAGCACCTCTACCAGCGTGTTGGTGAAGCCCAGGATGGCCCCGGTATTGAGGCCCTTGGAGTTCACGCGCGGGTTCTTGCTGAAGGCGAAGTGGGCGCGGTAAATCAGGGCGAAGGCGTCGAGCAGGAAAAGCTTGTGGGGCTGGGAGGCGGGAGCGTCAGGAGTCATGCGGGCGAAGGTACGGAAGGAGGAAAGCGCGGGCAGTAGCCGCCGCGTCGGATAAGTAGGTAACCGGCCAAAAGATAGAGTGGCGGTGTATACTACCGCGGATAGCCGGCCGGAGTTGCGGATACGGGGCGGCGGCCGCAAAAAGACGCAAAGCCACCCCGCCCAGGCAGAGTGGCTTTGCCAATAAACCGGCCCGGCCGGTTACAGGGCGGGTTTCACCTCCAACACGGTACGGCTGCTTCCAGCCTGCCCTGTGGGGGCGAGGCCCTGCACCACTACCAGGTAGCGGCCGGCCTGGTCGCCGGTATAAAACTCCAGCTTGCGGGGGCCGGCGGCCGTGGTGGTCACGCCTGGGTTCCAGTAGAGCAGGTTGCGCATATCGGGCAGGCGGCTCTGCTTCTGCTGGGGCGTATCGTAGCGGGGCGCGTAAAACTCCCGCTGCGCCTGCAGGCCCTCGTACTGCTGAATCAGGGCCCGTGGGTCCAGCTCAAAACCTTCCAAATCACCCTTGTAAGTGGTGTAGCTGACGATGCCGTTGTAGACGGTGGCGCCGTGGAAGTAGCGGCTGTCGACTACCTCCAGCTTCTGAATTTTCAGCGGGTCCATGGCCATCATCTTGTTCACGCTGAAAACGGGCACGCCATCCAGCAGAACCAGCGGGTTTTCAGTCAGGATGGCGTTGTTGACCTTATCCATCACCATGAAGTGGAAACCGTCTTTACGGATGCGGACCATAACACCCGGTACGTATTCCCGCATCACCTCTTCCAACACCTTGAAGCGGGTGTACTTGTCCAGGAAATAGGTTTCGCTCGGCTTGCCATAAAATGCCAGGCTATCGGCCGGGGCCGGGGCGGGGCGCAGGGCTTCTTTGGGGGCGAAGATGGTCTGTACCTGGGTTTGGAAGTGTCGTTTCGTGTAGGCTGCTTCCAGGCTGGGCAGGGCGCTAAATGCCGGAGCCAAAGCGGGAGCGTAGCGGCCGGAAAATGGCGAAAGTAGCTTGATTTGCGCGGTACTATCCTGGCGCGGATCAGTCTGAATCACTAACTCCCGGGTGCCACGCGCCGCATCAGCCTCAAACTGTACCAACCCATCAGCATTGCTCACGGCATTGGTCAGGCGGGTAAGGCGGCTGGGCGAGGCCAGGTAGGCCGTCACGCCCGGCCGGGGAATATCGGTGCCGGGCTGGGTCAGGCGGGCCTGCACCAATGGGCCGCGCAGCTCGGGCAGGTAGGGCAGCGGGGCCGGCGCGGAGGCGAGCACCTGCTCCCACCGAAACCGGCTCCAGCCCTGGGTGAGCATGAGGTTGTCGGCGGCCTCGGCGGCTTCGGGCCCGGTGGCGGTAAAGTAGTATTCAGGGCTTTCAACTTCGCCTTTCAGGTCGGCACTCAGCCACAGGTAGCTGTTGATATCCGCCGGCCGTGGGGCTGCCAGTGAATCCAGCCGGTACACGGCCACCGACAAATTGGCGCCCAGGGCCTGCCCCGCCCCGGCCGTCGTAGCCAGGCTCAGGGCCACCTGGTCGCGCAGGCCGTAGTGGTTCTTGTCGGGCTGAGCGGTTACGGTGAGTTTGTTGCGGGGCGGCTGAAAGTACAGCCGCTCACACAGCGGCTTGCGGCCGGCGTCAAACAGGGTAAAATGCGAAATACCGTCGGGCAGCTGGCCGGGCTCCACGGTGAAGGTGGTGCTGCCGTCGCGCAGCGTGGCCTGAGCGGCCACGGCTATAGTCTGTCCGGCGTGGCCCAGCAGGTATACAGTTTCGGGTTGGGTAGTAGTGGCGCGCACCGTTACAGTCAGCAGGCCGCTAGCCGGGCGCTCCAAGCGCATAGCGTAGCCCTGCGCGTACACTGGGGGTAGCTGGTAGCGGCTGGGCTTGCCCTTGCCCTGGGTTACTACGGCCGTGTAGGTAGTGCCCGCTTCCGGCGTAAAGCTGAAGCTGCCCAGACCGAAGCGTAGCGTGTTGAAGGTAGCCACCACCGCACCGGTTTGGGTAAGCACTTTGCCTTCCACGGCCACGCCCTTACCGCTGGAACTGGTGGCCTGAAAGCCGACCTTGCCGGGCAGGCCCTGCACCAGATTACCTCCTTCCGGGAAAAACTGGACGGTATAGGGCTTGACAGAATCCTGGGCGGCCGCGCCCGAGGCCGCAAACGTATTGACCACCGTTACGGAGCTGTGGAAGTAGTATTCCGGCCCGAAGTTCTGCATCCAGTTGGTATACGCCCGCACAGTGTAAGTGCCCGAAGCCAAGGAGGCCGGCAGGGTGAAAGAACCCTGCCCGGTGGCCTGCCGGAGCTCCACCCGGGCCTGGAGTACGGGCTTATTTTCGTGGTTGAGCACCTCCACGTTGGCCACTTTGCTCATGGGCAGGGGCCGGCCGGAGGTGCCATCCACGGCGTACACCTTAAACCACATGGTTTCTCCGGCCGTGTAAAACGGCCGGTCGAGGTGCAGAAACAGCTTTTCGGGTACGGCCGTGCGCTGGTAGCGGCTGAAAACGCGCGTCAGGCCGCCCAAGGAATCGGGGGCAGTCTGGGCCGCCGCGCCGCTGGCGGCCGTCAGCCCCACACCCAGGGCCAGCAGCAGGCTGCGGTAACGGATAGCGGCGGTTTTGCTTCGCAATAGAGTACTAGCGTAATACATAGCAGCTTATCAAGAACTACGGCCAGAAATCGGGCTTCACGGCAGTGCCGCGTAGTCGACAATCAATACACTCGCGGGACCTGGCCGTGTAGCCTCCATCCACTTCATTGATGGGTAGGTAGCCCGGGATACTAAAGGTCGCTTTCAATATTTCCGCCGGCGACTTGAATCCGGTATAGAGTTTCACGGTGTCAGGCGGCAGGCAGCTTTCGTAGCCGGATTGAATGAGCCACGTGCGGGGAAGCTCGCCCCGGCCGATGAACAGGCGTTTCTGCGCCAGGGAGTGCGCACTGATAAAGCCCAGGGCCAATTCATTCTCGTCATTCAGGCAACGGATATTACCCGTCAGCTGCGAGGGCAGCGGATCGAAGAGCGTGCCGATGTTTTCGGTATTCTTCCGCAAAAGCTCCCAGTACATGTATTCCTCGGCAGTTTGGGCGTGCTGGCTTACCAGAATGCTGTAGCGTATGCGCAGCCGGTCAGAGGTAGTAGGCAGGGAGCGGAGTAAATAATTGGAAACTCTATCCTCCGTAAGCCGAACAGTGCTGGCTATTTCAATATCGGAGGAGGTGGCCGTCGACCAGCATCTTGTGGGGAAAGGCGTGGTGATATCCTGGATGCGGCTGTTCTTGTACTCAACCGTTGGGTTGTAAGGAGAGGCTATTTCCCAGGTTTCCACGTACTCCCACCGGTAGTACCGCGTCTGGCCGGAGGCATCATACGAGCTGAGGGAAATATCCAGCCCCTTGTCGCTGGCCTGCCAGGTTACGTCCCCGATGGGAGGGGTGGTTTTAACGGCCGTGTAGGCAGAAGCGTACTCCTTGCCCGTCGCCGTAAGAATGCGCAGCCGGTAGTTTTTCTGGGGGTTCAGCGTGAGTGGGGCCGAGGAATAAGTGCCTTTTACTACGCCTTCCGGTAATACGTACCGTGCGCCATTTTCTTCCTCAATGGAAACTGCGGCGCCTTTTTCGGGCGGTGGGGGCGTTTTGGCGGTAATATCAATGGTGCGCTGCAGCGAAATAGTGGTAACCCCTTGGCTATTGATGAAGCCATCAACCACCAGAAACTGCCGGGGGCTGCTCAGCACCTCGGGCGAGTAGGACTCAATGCAGCCGGGCAGCAACAGGGCCATTACCCACAACGCGGCCGTGCATAGTATGGAAAGGCGAGGATGCATCTAGAATTTGAAATTATAGGTTATAGTAGGAATGGGCTGGCCAAAAATGGACAGCTGGTAGCCCCGAATCTGCCCGTTTTCTGACTTGAAATACACCGAGTAGGGGTTGCGGCGCCCGGTGAGGTTGTACACGCCCACGGTCCAGGAGCTGTGGGCCAGCTTTTTCACCTTGTGGTTGCCTTCCATGTTCAGGGCAAAATCAGCGCGGTAATAATCCGGAATGCGGTAGGCGTTGCGGTCGGAGTAGTACACGCGGGTGGAATTGCCGATGGTGTACTTGGCCAGCGGGAGCGTGATGGGCCGGCCGGTGCTGTACGTGAGGTTGAGGGAGGCACTAATGCGGCGGCTGAAGCGGTAGTTACCTACCAGCGTCGCATCGTGGGGCTTATCAAAGTTGCTGGGGTAGTAACGGCCGCCATTCACCATATCGGAGGTGGTGGCCGCATTCACCCGCACCAGGGAGCGGGAGTAGGTGTAGCTGAGCCAGCCGTTCACCTTGCCGGTCGTTTTCTTCACCAGCACCTCCACCCCGTAGGCCTTGCCCAGCGCATTCACGATGTCCGTTTCAATGTGATGGTTCAGAATCAGCGTCGCCCCGCTTTTGTAGTCCACAAAATCACGCAACGACTTGTAGTACGCCTCCACTGAGGTTTCAATGGTGTTGGATTTGAAGTTGCGGTAGAAGCCCACCGAGTACTGGTCGCCGACTTGGGGGCGCACGTTGGCGTCAGAGAGCTTCCAGATATCGGCCGGCGACACGGAGGCCGTGTTGGTAAGCTGGTGGATGTACTGCCGGGTGCGGTTGTAGCTGAGCTTCACGGAGGAGTTATCCGTGAGGGCATAGCGGGCCGAGAGACGGTACTCGGGGCCGTGGTAGGTGGCCAACACCTTGCCTGAGCCGTAGCGCAGGGTGTCGGTAATGGTGTTTTCTGATTTGGACAGACCGGCCGCGTACTGGTACACATCCCGTGGGCCCAGGGCATTGAACAGGGAGTAGCGCAACCCCACCGCCACCGAGAAGCGCGGGCTCACGTCAATCCGGTCCGAAACGTACAGGGCGCTTTCCAGGGCCTGCTCGCGAGCCAGCACATCAGGTATGATCAAGGAGCCTTCCCCGTTGGGCTTCAGGCTGCCCGGCGAAATCCGGTACAGCAGGCTGCTCACCCCAAAATCAATGGTGTGCTTGGTGTTGGGAAAGTAGCTGAAATCGGCCTGCAGGTTGGTTTGCTTGATGCCGTACTGCAGGCGAGAGGCCGTTACCGGGTTTTTCTCGCTGGTAATATCGTAGCCGTAGTGGCTGTAGGCACCCGTAAATACGCCGTAAATCTTGTTGTTGAAGCTGTGCTGCCACTTCAGACTACCATTCTGGTTGATGTATTGGTAGGTGGTATCACTGGCCAGCCGAAACCGGTCGGTGCTGAGGTAGCCAGTAGCGTACACGCTGTTTTTTTCGTTGAACTGCTGGCTGACGTGGGCACTTACATCATAGAACGAGGCGGTGCTGTTGCGGAAGGAGCTGTTGGATAGTCGCCGCAAAATCCAGTCGGAGTAGCTACTGCGCCCACTGATAATAAAACTGCTTTTATCCTTCACAATGGGGCCCTCCAGCGTCAGGCGGCCCGTAAGCGGACCTATGCCCCCGGAGCCGGAGAACTTCTTGCGGTTGCCCTCGCGGGTAGTAATTTCCAGCACCGACGACAGCCGCCCGCCGTACTTGGCCGGAATGGCGCTCTTGTAGAGCTCCACCGTCTGCAAAATATCGGGGTTGAAGGCCGAGAAAAAGCCAAACAGGTGGGAAGGGTTATAAATGGTGGTGCCGTTGAACAGAATCAGGTTCTGGTCGGTGGCGCCGCCCCGCACATTCAGACCCGTGTTGCCTTCCCCCACCGATTTTACCCCCGGCAGCGTCAGAATTACCCGCAAAATATCGGATTCGCCGAAGGCCGTGGGTACCTGACGGATGGTTTTGATATCCAGCTTCGTCAGGCCCATTTGCATGCCCGCCACGTTCTTGTCTTTCTCTGCCTCAATTACCACTTCCTTCAACGAGGTAATATCCTCTTCTACCTCAATTTCCAGCCGGCCGTCCCCGCGCAAAACCACCTGCCGTTTCGTGTTCTTCACGCCAATGCCCCGGATTTTGATGTCGCGCCGCCCTACCGGAACCGTGAGGGAGTAGTAGCCGAACTGGTCGGTGCTGGTGCCCGCGTCCGGGTTTTCGGTGTACACCGTTGCGCCAATAATAGGCTGCCCCGATTTCAGGTCGCGCACGTGGCCGGCCAGCGTGGCCTTGCCGCTGCCTGTGCTGCTGCCCGCGCCAATGTCGTGCACCACGTACTCGGCCTCGCGCACGTAGCGCGACCGGCCCACGGGGGTGGTCTGCTGGGGGGGAGTTGGAAAGTTGCGGGCAACTGCCGGGCCTTCGGTGGTATTCTGGAAGAAAATGCCGGGCAGAGTTGCCTCTATGGGTTTGCCCACCGTAATGAACACGCGCTTCTCGTCATCCACGGCAAAGCGGAAAGCCGTGGGGCGCAGCGCCTGCTCCAGGGCCGCTTCTACCGGCAGGTTCTGCGCTTTCAGGGTAATGAACAGACTATCCGTAGCGGCTGCATTGAAATAGAACCGGTAGCTGGTCTGGCTTTCGACCAGGCGGGCAAACTGTTCAAACGGTACGCGGGTAAAAGTTCCATCCAGCACCTTGTCAGTTTGCTGCGCGTAACCGGCAGAAGGAAGCACGGAGCCGCACAGAAGGAGCAGTACTGTGTAAGCGTGTTTCATAAAGAGCGAAAAAGTAGTGCAAGAATAAATACACGGAATAATAGAAGGCTATTTATTAGATAATTCATTGTAATAGTTTGTTGCAGTAATTAATGAATATTCAATAGTTTTTTTATTAAACTTTAATTTTTTAGATTGAATATACATCTGCATTTCTTTCGAATGGCTAGGGAAAGCACGTAGAATACTGGCTTTGGAATCAGCAGCGTAGTAACGCCCATCGTGTTTCAAAAAAAACTTGTCTTTAGAAGAAAATTCGGCTTCTACCTTATTTTGTCTGATCTGCTTCTGCATGTGTTTACTGCGCTTGGCTAACACCTGAGCACTGCCCGGTGTTAATAGCTCATAGTAACCAGTAGAAAGATTTTTATCAGTAGTGCTATCAGCCACTACTCTAATAAAATGGTGGTTGTTGATAGTAAACTCATCTACCTTCTCATTCACTGCTCGTAGTCTGAATGGGCTATTGGGAAATGATAATACCACCTGGTCTACTACTATATCATACGCCAATAACAGGCCGGAATAATATTGCTTGTTGTATACAATAGTGCCTGGTTGCTTGTCGGGCCACATATAAAACTGGTGGCCGATACGGGCGTTAAACCGTAATGAATAATCGGCATATTCGGGGCCGTTGTATAATTGCGCTGAGTTAGTAAATATGATATTGTACTGTTGCTGTAATGCGGCAGTATCGGGCTTAAGCTCAACCGTAGAGGAGGCCGATTGACTGAAGGCAGCTGCACAATGAATAAAAGAGCTTAAAGTAAGGCAAATAGTAACAGGTGTTTTCATGCTATTACAGGATAAATAGGCTCAGGATTGACAGCAAGGGTAGAGCTAGAAGGAAAGTTATTCTAAATTATTGAAGGTGGATGATAAAATTTTCAATCTAATCGGCCGTAGGAGTAGCATAAACGAATTACCAGGTACTCGAGCCTGGTACTATTCCCCGTTGTTTTCAACTGGGTTGCTAAGCATATAGCAAGCTCACGAATGAGGTAGCGGGGGGTAGAAACGCCTACTTGCATCTCCTCGTTGAACCATAACGCGGTAGTGGCCCGGACGAGTAGACACGAGTGGGCGTCTCTACACCGTTCATGAAACCACTGTAGTGCAAAGTGCTACAGTTTCATCAGGGGCAGGCCCGATGGAGTTGTCCTCCGGCCCGACGGCCGTAGCTCGTCGGGCCCACTGCTGGCAGCTGACACCCAGACGGCGGAACATCTTTCACCGGCGACAACCGGCCTAGCGAGCGGCGTCCACCAAACCGGTACACGGTCCGCAAAACCGCTGCAGAACAAGTGTAGAGCCGATAAATTTACTCTGTGACACGTAACTGGGGCTGCTGCATACCACTCATTTGGAAAAACCATAGCCTAGCCATGGCTGAGCCGTAGGGTGGCCGGAGCTTGGCCATGGTAGTCGGTATCTGCGTAGAGGCGGTACTATGCGCTATATTTCTCTTGACCTTGAAACCTCCGGCAGCAACCCTCAGCGGCACCAGATTCTGGAGCTGGCCGCCGTAGTGGAAGACACTAAGCAGCTGAGGCCTCTGGCGGAGTTGCCTGCGTTCCGGCGGGTGGTGCGCCACCCGGAGCTGGTGGGCACAGCCGGAGCTCTGGCCCTGAACGCGGGCCTGCTGCAGGAATTGGCCCGTAAAGAACCGAACCCCGAACTCTGCACGCCCACGGAACTGCTGCCTCAACTGCGGGATTTTCTGTTGGCGCAGGGCTTCAAAGCCGATAAAAAGGATTGCGTGGCGGTAACCATGGCCGGCAAGAATATTGCCGTATTCGACCTGGGTTTTTTACGGGAGCTGCCTGGTTATGGCACCCTGGTACGCGCCGAGCCCGCCATGCTGGACCCAGCCGCTTTCTACCTGAACTGGCGCAAAGACTCACGCTTGCCCACTATGCAAATCTGTAAGGCCCGGGCCGGCTTCGAGGATGACACCGTGGCCCACCAGGCGCTGGCCGACGCGCTGGACGTGGTACAGCTGCTGCGGCCTTTCTATGAGTTGCCCGTGTACAAGCAGGGGCAGGCTGCTCATAAACAACAAGGCCCGGCATAAAGCCGGGCCTTGTTGTTTATGAGCACAGGAGGGGGCTACCAGTCGCCGGAAGCGCCGCCGCCGCCGGAGCTGCCACCGCCGAATCCCCCAAAGCCACCGCCTCCGCCACCACCGCCCCAGCTGCCGCCCCCGCCGCCAAATACGCCGCGGCCGCCACTGAAGTCGCCAAAGATGATGGGGGGAATCATGGCTCCGCCAAAGCCGCGGTTACGGCGGCCGCCGCTGCCACCGCCCCGGTTACGGAACAGGATAAACAGAATGAGAAGGGCAATAATTACCCAAAAGCTGATGCCCGAGCCACTGGAATCCTCGCGGCCGCGCTGGGCCCGAGGCTGGGTGGCAGGATCAGCTTTGTACTCGCCTTTGGCTAAGGCAATAAGCTGGTCGGTAGCCCGGTCGAGGCCTTCGTAGTAGCGGTTTTCCTTGAAAGCCGGGGTGAGGGTGGAGGTAATAATCCGTTTTGCCAACGCATCCGGAATGGCTCCCTCCAAGCCGTAACCGGGCTGAATACGCACCTTGCGTTCCTGCTCAGCCACCAGAATCAGAACCCCGTTGTTATTGTTCTTCTGGCCAATACCCCAGCTTTCGTACAATTGCTGGGTATAGCCAGCAATGTCGTAGTCGCCGAGGGTGGGCACCGTTACAATGGCTATCTGCGAAGAAGTAGAGTCGTTATAGGCGACTAATTTGCGCTCCAACTGCTCTACCTGCTGAGGCTGTAGCATACCCGCCAGGTCGTTTACCAAGCGGGGCGGATTGGGCCGGGGCGGCAGGTTTTGGGCCGAGGCCGTCAGCTGAGCCAGCAGCAGACACAGGACCAGCCACCAACTTCGGGAAACGCGGGCGAAAGAAAGCAATGGCCTCATGAGCGGGTAGGCGTATTGCCGAAAGAAATGGAATCGTCCAGTTCGTTTTGGTCGGTGGCAGAGTCGTAGGGGAAGTAGCGCCGTAGTTGCTCACCTACCAGCCGGATACCCTGCTCCAAGCCATTCACGTACTTCTCGGACCGGAAATGCTGGAGTACGTTCTCTTTAGCTGTTTCCCAGAAATCATCGGGTACCACGGAGTTTATGCCCGCGTCGCCGATAACGGCAAACTGCCGGCTCTGCCAGGCCAGATAGAACAGCACCCCGTTGCGCTGGGCCGTGCGGTGCATACCGAGCTCCGCAAATACCTGTGCCGCCCGGTCCAGCGGCTCCGGGGTAGGGCAGGTGTCTTCCAGGTGTACCCGGATTTCGCCGGAAGTGCGCAACTCGGCCTGGCGGATAGCCGCTACCAGCGCTGCTTCCTGCTCTGGGGTGAGAGGGTTGGTCATAGTCAGTTACCAGTTGTCAGTTGCCCGTTACCAGTTGCCGAGTAGGGAGTTTGTACAACCTGGCAACGGACAACGGGCAACTGGTAACTCGAATTAAAATTGAACAGTCGGGGCTTTCTGCGCGGCGGCGTCGGCCTCAAAGTAAGGCTTCTCCTTGAAGCCGAACATGCCGGCAAACAGGTTGTTGGGGAAGCTCTTGATGTAGCCGTTGTAGTCGTTGGTTACTACGTTCAGCTTGTTGCGCTCCACGTTGATGCGGTTTTCGGTGCCTTCAATCTGAGCCTGCAGCTCCTGGAAGTTGGCGTTAGCCTTTAGCTCCGGGTAGTTTTCTGATACGGCCAACAGACGGCCCAAACCCGCACTTACCTGCGACTGAGCCTCCTGAAACTGCTTCAGGTTTTCGGGCGTCAGGTCGTTGGCGTTCAGTTGCACGCTGGTGGCTTTGGCGCGGGCCTCAATTACTTCCGTCAGGGTAGACTTTTCAAAGTTGGCGGCCCCTTTTACCGTGTTTACCAGGTTCGGAATCAGGTCGGAGCGGCGCTGGTAGGCACTTTGCACGTTGCCCACCTGAGCTTTCACGGCCTGGTCTTTGGAAACCATGGAGTTGTACCCGCAGGACGACTGAGTAAGCAGCAGCACTAGGCCGGCGAAATAGAGCAGAAAGCGTTTCATAAAAGTGAGGGAGAGTGAAAAAAATGGAAGAGAGAAGCAAAGAAGACGGTGGGCCAACCAAGTAGCCTTTGTGGCTGTTGCATATCGGCGCGGTGCGCCCGTAACGGGAGCACACGGCTGAACCAGCGTGCTGCAAAGTACGAATTCAGGCCACAGCGGTTGTGTGTACGGTTGCTCCGGCTGGTTTGTGTATTTTGCGCTTCGGTGCTTCCCGATTTTTCTCCCCTCATGAAAGCAGTTATTCCCGTAGCCGGTATCGGCTCCCGCCTGCGCCCCCATACGCACACCCAGCCCAAAACGCTGGTGCCCGTGGCCGGCAACACCATCCTGGGTCATATCATCGACCGGCTGATGGACGCCGGGGTGCAGGAGTTCGTCTTTATCATCGGCTATCTGGGGGAGAAAGTGGAGAGCTACGTGCGCAAGCAGTACCCGCAGCTGCGCAGCACCTTTGTTGTACAGGAGCCCCGCGAGGGTATTGCCCACGCCCTATGGCTGGCCCGGGAGCAGTTTCGCCATGAGCAGGATGGTATCCTGATTTTGCTCGGGGATACCATTGTGGATGTAGACCTGCCCGCCATGATGGCTACGCCCGGTAACGTGCTGGCCGTGAAGGAGGTAAAAACCCCTTCGTTGTTTGGTCTGGTAGAAACCGGTGCCGGTGGCCGCGTAACCAAAGTGGTGGAGAAGCCGCGCATTCCCAAGTCGAATTATGCCTTGGTGGGCCTTTATAAGCTGGCCAACCCTGATTGGCTGGCTTCAGCTCTGGAGCGCATTATCGACCAGGACCAGCGTACCCACGGCGAGTTTCAGCTGACGGATGCGCTTATGTTGATGATTCAGGATGGGGCTGAAATGGTGACTACGCCCGTGGATAACTGGTTTGACTGCGGCCGCAAGGAAAGCCTGCTGGAAGCCAACGCCCGCCTGCTCAACCGCCCCGAGTTTCTGAAGCGCCGCGAGTTCCCCGAATTTCCCGATACCATCATCATCCCGCCCGTCAGCATCGGCCACGACTGCCAGATCAGCGGCTCCATCATCGGCCCCAACGTGGCCATCGGCGACCGGACCATCGTCAAGAACACCATCCTGAGCGAGTCCATTATCGGCTCTTACAGCGAGTTGCGCTCCGCCGTGATGCACGACTGCATCGTCGGCTCCGACGCCCTGTTCAAAGGCACCCGCCACAGCCTCAACATCGGCGACAACACGGAAATCGACTACAGCTAAGGGATGGTGAAGTTGTGAAATGGTGAAGTTGTGAAATGTTCTGTCTACTGGTGTGGTCAGAACATTTCACAACTTCACCATTTCACAACTTCACCGTTTATGTATCCGCTGCGGGCAGATTGTCGTTACTTTAGCCCGATGCGCTACCCGACCTCCTTCCCCCGCCTGCTGCCCGCCCTGGGCCTGATGCTGCTACTGTCCGGCTGTTACTCCCGCTCCGATATGAAATCGGAGGACGGAGCCGCTGCTGCTGAAAAACCCAAAGCTGAAATGCCGGCCAGTGTACGGCCCACGGAAGCGCCCGGCGTGGAAGCCCCGGAGGAGGCAGCCGACGTAACGAATGGCGCGGCGGCTCAGCCCCTGCAGGCCGTGAATGTGTTTCTGGAAGTGTCGGGCTCGATGGAAGGCTTCATGCCCAAAACCGGAGCTAGCGGCGAGAACACCAAGTTTCAGCAGCACGTAGCGCAGCTGCTTTCGGAAATAAACCGTACCCCGGCCGCCCGCCAGAAGACGTTCTTTCGCATCAAGGAAAAGCCGTACAAGGACACGTATTCGGGTATTTCCGGTACCGTGCGCAGCGGCATTCAGCAGCCGGCCAAAAGCACCGAGCTGCCCGCCGTGCTCGATACGCTGATGACGCGCTATTACCAGCCCGGCTCGGTGAGTGTGCTGATTTCGGACTTCATCTACTCCCCGAAAAACGCCGGGGCCATTCCCTACATCAAAACCGACATTACGGACGCGCTGCAGCGCAACGGCGCGCAGCCCGACTTGGCCGTGTCGGTGTACGGCTACCTCTCGGATTTCAGGGGCACGTACTACCCGGCCCTGAAAGCGGCCGGCAAGAAAACCAACTGCTGCGACACCGAAATACCCTACTATATCTGGGTGCTGGGTCCCGCCGATGCCGTGCGCCGCTTCGATGCCGCCCTGCTGGAGCAACAACCCGCTAAACAGGCCCATTTCGGCGTTACGTACCCGCGCCCGGCCTATTCCGTGCTCGATAAATATCAGAACAAAGGCGCGTGGTACTACGGTGATGCCGGGGCGAGCAAGCGGGCCGCCGGCTCCTACCGCGTGGTAGCTGTGTCGGAAGCTTCGGCCCAGCAACCCGTAGAGTTTGTGGTGGGCCTGAACCTGGGACAACTGCCCGGCCAGTATAAGGACGTGGCGTACCTGCGGCAGAATCTGAAGCTGGAAGGCGTAGATACCGACGCCAAGTTGCTGGAAGTAACCGCCGCTACCGACCAAACCAAAGCCAGCAGTGGCCCCCAGAGCAAGTTCACGCACTTCGCCAAAGTGCGCCTGACGCGCCAGCCCAAAGCGGCCCGCCCGCTGGTGCTACGCCTCCAGGATCAGCGCCCCGCCTGGGTGGCCCAGTGGACCACCCGCAACGATGGTACGCCCGCGCCCAAAACCTTTGCCCTCAGTTCCCTGCTTGACAGCCTGGAGCCAGCCGAGGCCACGCGCCCGATTTTTGAGTTGCCACTCACCTTACAGCCAGCCGAATAGGGCTACGGCCGAGCCGCGTGTGGCCTGTGTTGGCTGACTTGTTCACCGATTTGGAACGGTTTTCGTTCCTTGATAGCGAGGAGCGGCTGATGTCCGGTCTCACAATTTCGTTTCCTTCCCATCGTTCCACGGGTTGCCGGCCCGGAGCCCGGCCTCACCTCTTTCCATGAAAGCATTCTTCCGCTTCCTCTACGAACTCATTGGCAACCCTCAGCCCCCAGCGGATACGCCCGTATACCGCGACGTTATTTTCCCCAACCTCGGGCTGCTGAACCTGGGTGTTTCCGCCGGGCTGGCGCTGGTTTTCTATCTACTCATCAACCGGGCCATGGGCGTAGCTACCTTCAACAAGGGCCGCCACTGGAGCATTTTTCTGGTGCTGAATGCGCTGATTGCGTTTGTCGTCACCATCTGGCAAACCAACGCCCAGCAGGTCACCGACCACAGCTACATCTACTGGCTGGCCACTTGGAACGCTATTCTAGGCCTAGCATGGTTCTTCACCTTTTCGCTGCTGTTCAAGCGCGCCTCCACCAACGCCAGCACGACACCGTTTTAGAGCTAGAAGCTAGTTCCCCTCCTTAGAAAGGAGGGGCTAGGGGTGGTTGATAATCGTTGGACGATGACGTTTGGGTTGTTTTGATAAACAACATCAGCAACGAATCAACCACCCCAGCGTCGGTTAAAGCCGCCGCGTCCCCTCCTTTCCAAGGAGGGGAGTTTCGTTCAACATCAGCAACTCATGGCTAAACTCTTTTTATTCGGTATTGGCGGCACGGGCTCCCGCGTGATTCGCTCGCTCACGATGCTGCTGGCCGCGGGGGTGGAGCTGCCCAACTGCGACCGGGTAGTGCCCATCATCATCGACCCCGACGCCCACAACGGGGACATGAACCGCACGGTGCAGCTGCTGCAGAGCTACCAGCAGATCTACAAGCGCCTCGGCCCCCGCGAAGAAGGCTTCTTCAAAACCGATATCAGCACGCTGAGCGGCATTTCGCAGGACGTGAACGGCTCGGTGAAGGACACTTTCATCTTCGACTTCGGCGGCATCAACCAGAGCTTTCGGCAATACCTGAGCTACGATGGTCTGTCGGTTGACTCCAAGGGCCTGGTGGATTTGCTCTTCACTCAGGATAACCTGGAAAGCCCGCTGACCATTGGTTTTCGCGGCTCCCCGAACGTGGGTAGCATTGTGCTGAATAAGCTGGTGGAGAGCCCCGAAATGCGGTTTTTCGCCGACAACTTCCAGGATGGCGACCGGGTGTTTTTTGTGTCAAGCATCTTCGGTGGCACGGGTGCGGCGGGCTTCCCGCTGATGCTCAAGAACCTGAAGGACACCAACACGCGCCTCAGCAACGCCCGCTACCTGCGCGACGCGCCCACCGGCGCCGTGACGGTGATGCCCTACTTCGCCCTGCAGAGCGAGGACAACGCCGTCATCGACTCCAACAACTTCCTCACAAAGACCAAGGCGGCGCTCAGCTACTACGAGCACAACCTCCAGGGCCTCGACGCGCTGTACTACCTCGCCGACACGCCCGACACGCCCTACGAAAATCAGCCCGGTGGCACCCAGCAGAAAAACAAGGCCCACGTAATTGAGCTGCTGGCGGCTCTGAGCATCGTGGACTTCATGCGCTACTCGCCCGCCGAGCTGCGCACCGGCGGCCCACACTTCCACGAGTACGGCCTGCAGACGGACGCGCCGGAAATCCAGTTCAGCCACCTGCCCGACGAGTCGCGCGAAATCATTGCCAAGCAGCTCACGCAGTTCCTGTACTTCACGCGCTACCACAAGCAGCACCTGCCCACCGACAAAGCGCCCTACGCCGACAACCTGAAGCTGGACTACGCCATGCGCAACGAGCCCATCTTCCGGGAGCTGAACACCTTCCTGCACAGCCAGGACATGGGCGTGGATCAGTGGCTACAGGAGCTGGCCCAGAACCGCCGCGCCTTCCGCCCCTTCGACCTGCAGACCGACGACTTCAACGCCATGATTCTGGGCAAGCCGGTGGAAAAGAAGTGGAACGACTTCTTCAATAAGGGCCTCAGCCACAACTACCTGCTCGACAACCTCAACAAAACCGAGAAGTCCATCCAGGAACCCGACAGCTTCCGCAAGCTGCTGGAGCTGTTCTACGACGTGACCGACAAGGCATTTGAGGAGAAGGTGAAAGTGGTGTAGCTGCCTCACCCCCCGGCCCCCTCTCCTTCAGAGAGGGGGAGCCACGGCGGCGCGTATTCTCCGGTATCAATTAGTCAGAAACACAAAGAAAAATCCTCCAGAACGCACTCCCTCTCTGAAGGAGAGGGGGCCGGGGGGTGAGGCAACCAATGGCCAAAGTCCTTCGCTTACACAACAACGGCTCCCAGCAGGTGCAGGGCTGGCAGAAAACCGCCCCCGTCACCAGCACCGAAATCAACACCGTCACGGATCCGGCGGGCGGTAAGTCGCGCAACCTGGCCGTGAGCATCCCGACGCCGTTTGCGCGGATGCACCTGTTTGAAACGGCTTTTGATTTCCTGGCTCGGGAGGGGCAGCGCAACCCCGGCTCGGTGTACCACGAGCTGACCACGCACTTCTGGGATTTGCTGGAGCTGCTCTACAACTACCACCTCTACACCCAGGCCGGCCGTAAAATCACGCTGCGCCGCTGGAATGCCGAGGCCGAAATCCGCCGGATGCGGCAGGACGAGGGCACGCGCCTGCTGGGCGAAACCCTGCAGCTGTACATGCAGGACGAGCGGTTCCGGGACTTCACCGACATGTACCTAGTGTACTATGAGTCGCCGGAATTAGCGGGGGGCACGCGCCTGCTGGGCGGCACCTCGCCGCTGACCATCCTGTTCACCGGCCCCGCCGTGACGCCGCTGGACCTGGAGCGGCCCCAGGCCCGCGGCCATTATTTCGACAAGCAAACCGTGCTGCTTGAAGACCGGGACCCACAGTTCCGGGAGTTCGTGTATGAGCTGTTTCTGGCCTATCCGCAGCTACAGCGCCGCGAGTTTGCCGGCAGCGTGTACGCCGGCCTCGACCGCTCGAAAATCAACCAGCTTCAGATGCAGGGCGACCGGAGTGCCCAACAGTTTGCCACTCGCTACCCAGCCCTGGCCGACGTGCAGGGCAACCTCGTGAGCGTGAAAGGCGTGCCGCTGCCCGGCCGCGCCGACCAGTCGGCCGTGACCAGCTCCGACCTGTTCATCCAGCCCACCCGCGAATCGACAACGGGCCGGCCGCGCCCTTTGGTGCTGCGCCCCAACCTGACCATGCCCGGCGCCAACTACCTCAACGGCCAGCCCTGGGACGACCGTACGCCGGTGCCCTACTACGACGAAGTGGCGCTGGAAAGCCGCGTGCTGCCTGGCAAAGGCTTCAAGTACCCCTACCTCACGGTAGGCGACTTGCTGGAAGACTCGCTGGTGGAGCTACCCTACGAGTTGAATACTCAGCGTTTCCACACCGGAAAAGTCACGTTTCAGTATGGTGCCGATGGTCAGGGCCGCGCGCGTTTCCCGTATCTGCTGCCGCTGAAACAGGCGTTTTTCGAGTATTTCACCGAGAACGAGCTGGCCGAGCTGCTCACCTTCACTATTGACCTGAGCCACGTGCGCGTGCAGCTGCGGGTGCCGGTGCAGGCGGGCCGCTTTATCACGTTTGAGCGCAGCTACTACACCAATCCGCAGAACCCGAAGGATGCCCAGGGCCGCGAGATTCTGGAGAAGGGCCGCATTGTGAAGGCCGCCGTGGGCGTGGGCGTGTTCCCGTTCTACAAGGTGCGCTACCAGCCCGAGTACAACGACCTCTACAAGGTGATGCTGGTGGACGCCGACAACGCGCCCACTATGCTCAACCGTCGCTACGACCTCACGTTCTTCGTGAACGGGGAGCGAATCACGGAGCAGGGTGCCGCCCGCCGCGCCACCCGCTACGAGCGCACTCAGAAGAGCATGGCCACCGCCGGCAGCACCTACTACGAAGTCACCGGCACCCATTTTGACCTGGCCGAACTGACCTGTCCGCCCGCCACTATTGGCGCGGAGCCGGCCCGTGGCCTGTTCGTGCCGCGCTGGCGTGAGCTGGACCGGGGCACCCGCCGCTTCACCTTCGCGGTGGACTTCGGTACTACCAACACCCACATTGCCTACGCCGATTCACCCACGGCTCACCCGCGCCCTCTCACCATTGGAGAGGCTGATGTGCAAGTGGAATGGCTGCATGCACCGGTAGCCGATGCAGGCCTTTCGGCCGCGCAACGCTACCGCACCGGTGCCGGCCAAATCTGGACCTACATTGCTACGCTGCAGAACCGCGAGTTTGTGCCCTCGTTCGTGGGCGAAGGTGGTTCGGTGTATGAATTCCCGATCCGAACAGCCGTTTGCGAAACGACATCGTTTGCCAATGAGCCCGCTAAGGTGCTCAGCAATATCAACATCGGCTTCAGCATTAATACCGAAAACGCGTCGGAGCTGCCCCAGAACCGCTTCATCACCAACCTGAAGTGGTCGGCGGAGCTGGACCCACAGGGCGTGTCACGCATTGAGGCCTTCTTCAAGGAAATTCTGCTGCTACTCCGCCACAAAGCGGCGTTGCACGGCGGCATTCTGGAAGACACCCGCGTGGTGTGGTTTGCGCCGCTGAGCTTTGATGGGTTCCTGCGTAACCAGTTCCAGCAGGTCTGGGACGAGTCGTTCCAGCAGGTGTTCAAGACTCGCCGTGCTACCATCTGCCTCACCGAGTCGGTGGCGCCGTATTACTACCTTACCGCCACCAACCAGGTAGTGCCCAACCGCGACGAAAACGTGGTGAACATCGACATCGGCGGCGGTACCACCGATTTGCTGCTCTTCGCCGATCAGAAACCGGCCTACAGCACCTCGTTCCGCTTTGCCGGCGACGACCTGTGGGGCGACGGCTACGCCCGCGTGCAGGGTGCGCCCAAGCAGAACGGCCTGCTGCGCCTCGGCGTGGGCCACGTGGAAAGCCTGCCCGACTCCGAGCAAAACCAGGAGTACAAAGGCTACCTGCGCGCTGCGCTCAGCAACACCGATTTCGGTTCTGCCGACGTGACCAGCCTGCTGTTTAAGTACGATGATGCCCTGCGCTTCACCCAGGCCCTGGGCCTCGGCAAGGGCCGGCAGCTGCGGGTGCTGTTCTACCTGCACTACACCAGCATCATCTACCACACGGCCCAGCTCACCAAGCACCTCGGCCTGAAAACGCCGCGCTACCTGTGCTTCTCCGGCAAGGGCAGCCTCTACCTGCGTCTGCTGGCTGGCGGTAGCTCATTGGTGGCTATCGAGAAGATTACGAAGGCCATCTTCCAAGCCGTAACGGGTGTGGAGCCGCCGCACAACTTCCGCGTTATCCTGGCCGACAACCCCAAGGAAGCCACCACCAACGGCGGCGTGCTGTTCGAGGAGAAAACCACCACCGACTACGACAACATCAAGCCCGTGAAGTACAGCGGCGCCGTGGAAGGCACCGAGCTCAACCAGCAGCGCCTGAAACTGAACCAGGTGGATGCCGAGCTGAAAAATACGGTGCTGGACAACGTGCGCAACTACCTCACTTTGGTGCTGGAAGGCGACGAAGTAGCCCCCTACCTGCGCGAAGTAGGCGTAGACGTGGACCGTCAGCGTGTGAAGGACATCCTGCTCCGCGAAATCGAGGACAGCCTGAGCCTGGGCCTGCACCAGTTCCAGCGCCAGCTCTCCTCCGACGAAACCCTGCCCGAAACCCTGTTCTTCCTGCCGCTAAAACAGGCATTGTACAACCTGAGCCGCGAGCTGCAGGCGTAAGCATGAACGAAACCAGAACTAAGAGCTAAAAACTAGTTCCCTTCCTTGGAAAGGAGGGGCTAGGGGTGGTTGATTCGTTGAACGACCCGCTAGCTTTTAGCTCAAGTACTCGTTCAACGAATTAACCACCCCCAACTCCTCCTTTCCAGTGAGGCGAGCTAGTTTCTAATCTTGGTCACAATGGCTGAGCATGCAGAACGTCGGCACAACCTCACCCCGCAAAAGCAGCAGCGCCGGGAATTGCGCAACAGCCTGACTTCGGCGGAGGCTTCGTTGTGGAGTTACTTGCAGCGTAGCCAGCTGGCCGGGCGTAAGTTTCGGCGACAGCACAGTGTTGGGCCATACATCGTGGATTTCTATTGCCCCGCTGAGAAGCTGGTGGTAGAGTTGGATGGGGCCAGGCATTATGATGTAGTGGGCAATGCGCGGGACATACATCGTACGCAGTACCTGGAGGCCCAAGGCTTGCGCGTGCTGCGGTTTGAAAACAAGAACTTCTGGAGCCATCCGGAAAGCGTACTGGCTGCCATTGAAGCGGCTTTTTCCGAGAAATAATGATGCACAACACTCCTTAAAGACTAAAAAATAGTTCCCCTCCTTGGAAAGGAGGGGTTAGGGGTGGTTGATGGATGTAAGAACGATGACTAGATCTAATTCTAAAAACCGTTCCAGCGCACGATCAACCACCCCTAGCCCCTCCTTTCCAAGGAGGGGAACTAGCTTTTAATTTTTAGCTCTAGTTTCGTCTGGCTCAACCTGCTACCCCAACACCCTATGACCCTTTCCCGTCGCGCTGCTTTTTTACTTTCTGGCCTGCTGCTGCTCGCGGCGGGCGGCCATGCCCAAACGCCCCTTGGCCAGCCCACACTGGAAGAGCGGAAGGTGCAGATCTGGTGCGCTACGGCCAAGTTCGTGTACGAGGATACCGGCCATCCGGAACTGAAAAGCCAGCTGCAGTGCGGTGGGTCGTTGAAGGTGCTGGAGGGCAGTATTAAGTCGGATAACCAGCGGGTGTATTCGGCGCTGTACCAGCCGTTGGAAGTGAAGGGCGTGATGTACCAGGGGTTAGGTTCCGATAATTCGCGGCTGCAAACGTTGGTGCGCGAAATCATCAACCGGCTGCGCACTTCCCCGTCCCGAAAAGGCAACACGGCCCGGCTGGCCGGCGTGACGAAGCTGGAAACGGCCCTGAAAAACTACCTCGACCAAGGCACGCCCATCGGCGACCTGCCCGCTGCCGAAGCCGCCGCCGAAACCGAAACCGTAGACACCACTGCCACCACCGACGAAGCCACAGCAGCTGCCCCCGGCGACGCGGGTTTGGACGAGGCTGGCGTTGCTTCGCCCGTTGCCGCCGCTAGCACCGGGGCAGGGGAGAGCCTGATGAATAAGTTTTTTGGGCCGCTGGCCCTGATTTTGGCGCTGCTGAGCTTGGTGCTATACGCGCTGCTGAAGCGCAGCATTGGCGCATCCTGGAAAGAAATCAACGCCCGCATCGACAAGCGCCGCGACGATATTGCGGCGCTGCAAACCAGCCCCGGCAGCAGCGGTGGCAAAACGGCCGACCGTTTCTCCCCAACCCAATTGCGCGAGCTGGAACAGCTAATTCAGCAGCGGGTAGAACAGGAGCTACAGAAACGCCAGCCCCAGCAGAAAGCCGCTCCGGCTGCGGCACCAGTAGCTGCGGCTAGGCCAACCCCACCACCCGCACCGCAACCCGTTGCGCCAACTCCGGTACCGGCTGCACCAACTCCGGCTCCGGTAGCTTCACCCGCACCAGTTGCGCCGGCTCCGCTTCAGCCAACGGAAACGCCGGTTGCCAGTACGCCTGCTCCCGCTGCGCACGACGAGTTTGCAAGCCTGGTGCCGCCCGTGCAGTTACCCGCAACGCCCGCCGTTCCGGCTGCCGACCAGCCCCGCACGCGCTACGTGAAGGTGCCCGTGAACGGTACTTTTAATGAGTACGACTTTTCGGACGAGCCCCAACACGACAGCATTTACGAAATTCATCTGGACCCGCAATGGCCCGATTTGGCCACGTTCAGCGTAACCTCCAACCAGGCGGTGCACGCCTACGCCATTCAGAGCGCCCAATATTCCCTGCGCGAGGCCTGCAAATACCAGCAGCCCGCCGGCCCAGTTACGCGCATCGTGACGGAGGAAGAGGGCGTACTGCGCAAAGTGGCCGGAGCCTGGCAGATTGAGCAGAAAGCCGCCATCCGGTTTGAGTAACTAAAAAGCTAAAAGCCAGTTCCCCTCCTCGGAAAGGAGGGGTTAGGGGGGGGTGATATTCGTTGAACGGTACTGGAGGTAGCTCTAACCATCGTTCTGACGTAAAGTCAACCACCCCTAACCCCTCCTTTCCAAGGAGGGGAACTAGGAAGTGTTAACAGTCACGCAGCCAGAGTACGGTTGCGGCAAGATGAACAAAGGCCAGAAAATGGGCATCCAACTTGTCATAGCGCGTGGCCACGCGGCGAAACTGCTTG